>CAMBFD010000153.1 GCA_945865625.1 Chitinophaga pinensis | reverse complement strand
AAGTGCATACCAATGACTTTGGTAGGGCGAGATGTTACAGAAGCAATTTTAGTGATAGAAATAGAGGAAGTATTGCTTGCTAAAACGCAATGAGCAGGTGTAAGTGCGTCGAGTTGTTTGAAAATATTTAATTTAATTTCAACGTTTTCGGTCGCAGCTTCAATCACTAAATCGGCGTTGGCAACACCATCGGCAAGAAGGGTATAACATTTAATGTTGCCTAAAGCAGCATTTTTATCATCTTCTGTTAAGGTGCCTTTGGCAATTTGACGATCCATATTTTTTGTGATTGTGTTGATCGCTTTGTCGAGCATATCTTGTTTAACATCAATCAAATTCACGGCGTAACCGTTTTGAGCAAACACGTGTACAATTCCATTTCCCATTGTTCCACCACCAATAACTGCAATTTGTTTCATTGGTTGCAAATTTAGAAATAAATTGTGTGTTGACAAGCGGTCATAAATGAATTATCTTTGTATCCCCAATTTAGGGGAATTACGTTCGTATGAAATTATCTCAGTTTAAATTTGAGTTGCCTGAAGAGCTTATAGCGCAGGAACCGTTAAAAACCCGCCACGATAGTCGCTTGCTGGTTGTTCACAGTAAAGAAAGAAGAATAGAACATCGTAGATTTCACGATATTCTTGACATTTTCGACGAAGGGGATGTGTTTGTAGTGAACAATACAAAAGTGTTTACTGCGAGAATGTACGGACAAAAAGAAAAGACCGGCGCACAAATCGAAGTTTTCTTGTTGCGTGAATTAAACCATGAATTGCGTTTGTGGGATGTTCTTGTTGACCCTGCCCGTAAAATTAGGGTTGGTAACAAATTGTATTTTGGCGACGATGATTTGGTTGCTGAAGTTGTAGATAACACAACCAGTAGAGGTAGAACCATCCGTTTCTTATTTGATGGCGACGATGAAGCCTTTGATAAAGTGGTTAAGAAACTTGGTGAAACCCCAATTCCTAAATACATCACCCGTTCTGTAAAAGAAGAAGATGAGCTATGGTATCAATCGTTGTTTGCGAAGCACGTAGGTGCGGTTGCAGCGCCAGCTGCTCAATTGCATTTAACCCGCGAATTGCTCATGCGTTTAGATATTAAAGGGGTGAGCTTTGCAGAAGTGACTTTACATTTAGGTTTAGGTGCTTTCAGAGAAGTTGAGGTTGAAGATTTAACCAAACATAAAATGGATAGTGAGTATTACAAGATTAATCAAGATACTTGTGATACAGTGAACAATGCAATTACCAATAAACACCGTGTGGTGGCAGTTGGTGGCAGTGTAATGCGTGTTTTGGAAACGAGTGTGAGTTCAATGAAAACATTGAATCCTAGTGAAGGATGGACCGACAAATTTTTGTTCCCTCCTCAAGAATTTAACATTGCAAATGCATTCATTACAAATTTACATCAACCAGAATCTCCTTTATACATGATGGCTTGTGCCTACACAGACCATGCATTTATGGCTGAGGTTTATCAAGAAGCCATTAAAGAAAAATACCGCTTCTTGTGCTATGGTGATGCCATGTTGATTTTATAATTATTTTTTAAATTATATCAATGAAAAGGAGGCCCGAAAGCCTCCTTTTTTTATATCTCAATGCCTCTAAAAAGCATTCAGTGAAACACCTTTGGTAAACCCAAGGCTTAAACTTAATACAAAATTAAAGCAAGCCTTTGAGAATGTCTTTGCGAAAAATGCAACTCAAGAAATGAAAATTTGCAGAAATGCGAAAGATTAAATTAAAGTTTTTTCATTAGGATTTCAATAATTTTATTTTGTTTTTCAACGAGAGCACTTAACGATTTAATTTGGTCGGAAAAAAATTGACGTTCCTCTTTGTTTAAACTATAATTATTGACAGTGCCATTTGGCGCTGAGTTTGACATTGTATTGATATTGAAAATGATATTTTCATCGAACTGCATGATATCGAGTGCATTCACACCAAGAATGACTGCAATTTCTTCTAATCTTTTGATATTGAGGGACGTTTCACCGCGTTCAATCTTCCCATACCCGTTGGTTGTAAGTCCTAATTGTTTGGCAACAGATTCTTGTTTGATACCTTTAATTTCACGAATCTTTCTAAGGTTATCTCCAATTTTCTGGTATTTCTGCGACGTATCCATCAGTAAAGTATTAAAAGTGTAAAGATACACACTATTCGGAACATTTTACAAACTATGAATTTTTTTGGTTGGGTTAACTTTGAAATATGAGAAAAACAAAATGTATTCAATTATTTACAGTCTGTTTAAATTATGAATACAGAAAATATATATTTATTCTATTAAGTCTATTGATTACTCATAATTTGTTTTCTCAAAGCGCAGGTATCCAATGCAATTCAGGATTCGGCAAGCCCATTGTAGTTTTTGATGCTCCTAACGCCTTGGTTAACTATCAATCGGCAATGAACAATGATAACCGTCTAGGCATTTGGGTAGGAGATTACGATAAAATATCGGTAGGATTGCTTCTTGGTGTATTTAATGTAAATGCGAACTATGTGAATCCCGATGGATTAGCTTCGGAATTTAATCATTCCAGTTTATTAATTGATATTCCTATTCGCTATGCATTAAAAAACGCCTTCATTAAATCAGCATCTGTTGGGCCGTGTATGAATATTCTCATGAGTTCAAACCAATCAATTAATGGGAAACCTATTTATAGTCAAGATGTTTTCAAGTCAATTAACTGGGCAATAGGATGTGAAATAAGTTTTAAAGGTTATGAATCGAATAATTTTAATTTATCTCCTTACATGAGTTATAAGCACATGATTAATTCAGCTGACGCTATAGATGATAATGAAAATCTTAAACTTCATTCATTTTCTCTCGGAATGCGTTGTGATATATTTCTACCGCTATGACGAAATCCATAATTTATTTACTTAGTTTTTTCTTTTTTCAAAATGCTTTGAGCCAAAGAATTATTCATTCAAATATTGGAATTTTCGGAAAGTCAACAAAACAAAATGATTACT
>CAMBFD010000152.1 GCA_945865625.1 Chitinophaga pinensis | reverse complement strand
GTAGGAACTGCTAACGGACAGTGGTATTCTTTCATGGCTAATTTGGGTTGGAATATGGACATCATTTACAACATTGGTGATGCTGTAAATAAAATTGGTTTTGGTTTAGTTATTTATTCTTTAAGCAGAAACGAAGACTAAACTTTAATCACAAAATATTAAACTTTAACAAGGCGAATCTCTCAAAAAGTTATTTTTTTGAGAGATTCGCCTTTTTTTATTCATTTAAAACCAAGACTTAAATAAGTGCAAACATCACAAGAAAATATTCAATACGATTATGCATTTATTGGAGCTGGCGCTTCAACAATCTTAACGCTTTTAAGCCTTGAACACCATCAATTATTACAAAATAAAAAAATTATAATCTTCGATCCAGAACAAAAAAACCGAAATGATCGGACATTTTGTTTTTGGGGGACACAAAACGAAATCAATTTACAACAAATCTTACCACTTGTTTCAAAAAAATGGAACAAGATTGCAGTCAATCAAATTGACACTCCGAATCCACAAGAAATTGAATATTACCACATACGTGGCATTGACATCTACAAACAACTCGATAGACTTATCGATTGCTTCCAAATAGAAAGAAGCTTTTCAAAAGTAAATTCAATCAAAGAAATCGAAGAACATGTTGCCCTCCAATGTGAAACCCAACAATGGTTGTCGAAAATTGCCTTTGATAGTCGACCACCAACTTTTGCAACTCCACAAAACAATGAATCGTTGTTGTATCAAACATTTTGGGGACTTAATGTCGTTTTGGAAAACCCACGATTTGATTCAAACACCATAGATTTAATGGACTTCAATGTCCCTCAAAACAATCAAACGCAATTCGTTTATGTCTTACCTTACAATCAAAGTTCTGCCTTAGTTGAACTCACGCGATTTGGAAAAGAAAAAATTGAAGCAGTAGAGGCGACAAATATTTTAAACCAATACATACAAGAAAGATTTGGGAATTTCCAAATCATCGACACTGAAGAAGGATGTATTCCCATGTGTACATCTCCCCTAAATGATGTTTCAGAATCGAAAAACATCATTAAAATTGGAGCAAATGCTGGTGCAATTAAGCCAAGCACAGGCTATGCTTTCAAAACAATGTTAAAACATGCGAATGAAATTGGAAAAAAATTAGCTTCCAAAGAACTTCCCCCTAAAATTGCGTCAAAAAACCGTTTTCAATTATACGATCGATTGTTGCTCAAAATTATCGAAGAAAAACCCCTTATTTCAAAATCCATTTTTGAAAAACTATTTCTCAAAAACAACACCTCTGTTATTCTCAATTTCTTAGAAGAAAAAACCACTCTAAAAGAAGATGTAAAAATATTTAGCACACTCCCATTTTTTACATTTTTCAAAGCACTCATTCACGACCTTACGAGTAACATTAAACATGAAATTGCTGTATTGTTTCTCACAATTCTCATTGTTGTTTTACAATTACTAAATCCAATGATATCGAATACTTTTTCCATATTATTGGGACTTTTGGCGTTGTTTTTAAGAGGCATCCCACATGGTGCACTCGACCACCTTTTAGAAGCTAAACAAATAAATGGAACACCCAAGCTCTCATTTATTTTAAAGTACCTTTTGCTCAGTTTTCTATACCTATTGGCATGGTTTTATATGCCCAATGTATCATTTCTGTTTTTTATAGTGTTTTCAATTTGGCATTTTGGATCTACAGATATACACGAATGGAAAATCAGAGGTTTTGCAAATCTCAAGAGTTGGATATGGGGCACATTAATTTTTACATTGATTTTATGCGGACATACGTTAGAAACAAATGAAATTATTCAAAAAATGAATGTAACAATGCCAACAATAAGTTTAGAAAATGGACAATTTATATTGATCATTGGAATCATAATTTCAATCATTTTTTCAATATACAATCGAAAAAAAGGACTTTCATTGATTATCATTTCCCTCATATTATCTGCAAAACTACCCTTACTCACCTCGTTTGGAATATATTTCCTAGGACAACATAGTATCAATGGTTGGAGTCATCTTAGAAGTGGATTGAACACAAACAATGATAACATGATGAAAAAATCATTGCCTTTTACATTGGGTGCATTTTTTCTTTTCATTGTGCTTGGCATTTCACAAAAATTCAATCTTTATCATTTCGATACAAAAAACATAGTGAGTTTGGCATTTATTTTCATTGCATGCATAAGTTTCCCTCATGTGGTGGCTATGAATGTATTCTACAAAGGCAAAAAAGCTTGAATAAATTAACTATTGGTTAAGCAAAACCAAATCCTTAGATTTGTTTACCATTTATTGTTTCACCCTCAACAACTAAACCATGATTAAAGGACCAGACTTAACCCGAACAGAAGTGATTAAATTAAATGCCGTTTGCGATGGAAAGTTGAACCTATCAGGGGTTAATTTACAAGGCGTAGATTTAAGCGCATTGAATCTTTCAGGGGCAAACTTAGAAGGGGCAAATCTGAGCAAGGCGTATTTGAGTGGCACAAATTTGAGTGGTGCAAACTTAAACGGCGCGAATCTTACAGCGGCCAATTTATTCAATGCAAAGCTTGAGGGAACGATCCTCACGAAAGCCAACTTATCGCATACGAATTTACAGAATGCCAATTGTGAATCAGCACAATTGGAAGATGCAAACTTGCAGAATGCAAATCTTAGGGGCGCATATTTTGAACTTGCCAATCTGAAAGGAGCCTACCTTTTCAACGCAAAACTTGAGGGCACCTACCTCATGAAAGCGAATTTAAACTACGCCAACCTCACTGGCGCCACGCATTCGGAAGCGAATCTTGAAGGCGCAAAAACTGAGGGCATTACAGGCTACAATCAGTAGAAGTTTGAAATGAAGTTGCGGATTTGCAAGTAAACTATTCTTATTTTAATTTCACTCACCGACGAAGCTGTTGACCATTTAGCCAAGCTGGGATTGGTCCGATAATCTGGACCCACCCCTTAGCTCAAAATAAATCAACCCCTTTTTTGATTAATTGGTATTGAAGTCATTA
>CAMBFD010000151.1 GCA_945865625.1 Chitinophaga pinensis | reverse complement strand
CTCTAAAGAAAACATATGCTCTTACTTTATTTCCTTCTTCAAGAAAGGTTCTAGCATGTTTTATTTTAAAGTTAACGTCGTGTTCATCGGTGTTCGGACCAAAACGTATTTCTTTTACCTCTTGCTTAATAGAATTTGCCTTAAGCTCTTTCTGTTTTTTCTTCTGCTCGTATAAAAATTTCTTGTAATCGACAATTTTACATACGGGCGGAGTTGCATTCGGACTAATTTCAACCAAATCTAAACCTTGCTCGTAGGCCATTTCAATAGCCTTCGCAGTTGGATACACGTCTACTGCAACGCCATCTCCAACAACGCGCACTTCAGTTGCCAAAATCTTTTCATTGATTTTGTGTAATTCTTCCCTACGAAAGGGTCTTCTTGGTCTAATATCTGGCTTCATTTATTATTTGTTCAGCAAATTGCTGAAGGCTCATAGTGCCCAAATCTGTGCCTCCGTGTTGACGAACAGATACCGAATTTTCGGACTGTTCTTTATCCCCAACAATAATCATGTAAGGGATTTTCGCTACTTCTGCATCACGGATTTTTTTACCCGCTTTTTCAGATCTGTGATCGATGAGGGCGCGAATATCGTTCTTTTTTAGGAAACTTGCAACCTCTTCTGCATAATCTGCGTATTTATCTGAAATTGGCAATACAATCACTTGACGTGGCGCCAACCAAACTGGGAAATTTCCAGCATAGTGTTCCAACAAGAATCCAATGAATCTTTCATGGGTGCTTAATGGAGCTCTATGAATGATAATTGGACGTTCTCTTTCGTTTTTTGCATTGATAAAACTCAAGTTAAACCTCTCTGCTTGCGCAAAGTCTACCTGATTGGTTGCTAACGTAAATTCTCTACCTATGGCACTCCAAACCTGGATATCTATTTTGGGTCCGTAAAACGCCGCTTCATCGTCAACCTCAATATAATTCACATCCATGCTATCCAACACACCCTTCACCATGGCTTCTGTTTTCAACCACAATTCAGGCATGTCAATATACTTTTGTCCTAATTTTGCAGGATCGTGCTTGCTAAAACGCATCACATACTTCTCAATACCAAACTTTTCGAAATATTTCAAATACAACGCATTCACCGCTCTGAACTCTTTTTCAAATTGTTCTTCCATGCAATAAATGTGAGCATCGTTCATTTGTAAACTGCGCACACGCATCAATCCAAACAACTCACCGCTTTGCTCATATCGGTAACAAGTACCATATTCGGCCAAACGAATTGGCAAGTCTTTGTAAGTTCTTGGCAGTGCATCAAAAATTTTATGGTGATGCGGACAGTTCATTGCCTTTAAGTAGTATTTATCGCCATCTATATCCATTGCTGGAAACATACTTTCCTGATAATAAGGCAAGTGCCCACTCTTTAAATACATGCTTTCACGGGCAATATGAGGTGTTTTCACACGGTCATAACCTGCTTCGCGTTCTGTTTTCTTCGCATATCCCTCCAACACTTCAATCATTGCCGCACCATTTGGCAACCACAAAGGAAGACCTGGTCCAACATCATCGTCAAATGTAAAAATCTCTAATTCTTTACCTAATTTTCTATGGTCGCGTTTTTTCGCTTCCTCAAGCATCATTAGATATTCATCCAATTCTGCACGCTTAGGAAACGTAATTGCATAAATCCGGGTGAGTTGCTTATTCTTTTCACTCCCCCTCCAATATGCTCCCGCAACACTCAGTAATTTAACAGATTTGATATGGCCAGTATGCGGAATATGAGGACCTCTACATAAATCTGTGAAATTTCCTTGTTCGTAAAATGTGATCTGACCATCTTCCAAATCTTGAATCAATTCTAATTTGTAAGGGTCATTTTTTTTCGTGAAATATGCAAGAGCGTCTGCTTTTGAAACAACAGAGCGCTTAAATTCAGAATTGGTTTTAGCCAATTCAGTCATTTTCTTTTCTACTTTATCGAAATCTTCCGACGTAAATTTATAGTCAAGAAAATCAATGTCGTAGTAAAATCCATTCGCAATTGAAGGTCCTATTGCCAGTTTAACACCTGGAAATAAGGCCTCAATGGCTTCAGCCATCAAATGGGCTGAGCTATGCCAATACGTTTGCTTTCCATCATTATCCCTCCAGGTTAATAGCGATAATTGAGCATCTTCCGTGATTGGCAAACTTGCATCTTGCACTTTACCATTGACATTTGCCGACAACACGTTTCTCGCGAGTCCTTCACTAATAGACAAAGCAATGTCCATTGCAGTCACCCCTTTAGGGTAATTGCGCTGCGCACCGTCTGGAAGGGTAATTAAAATTTCCATGAATAGATTTAGAATGAATAAAACGCAACAATCGTGTTTTTTTTCGGTTAAAGCAAATCCTTATATCCATTGAACATTCATGCATTTATGACCTTTGTCATAGTTCTACTTTCTTTTCTATTGTAACTTTGATTCAAATCAACAATCGCAGTATGAAATTCTATCACGTTTTATTATTTGTAGGGACATTGCCGCAACATACAAGATTTAATTTTCAGGATTTTCGTAATTATTATTCAGCATTTACAGATTTTTGTAAATAAGTTTATTTGTGATTTGATATATTTGAAAATTATGAAAAAATTGAACCTGAATTTTGTGGGGCTTTTTGCAATTGTTGCATGAAACAGTCAATTAACCTTTTCATTGGTGGCGCAGGAGATTTCGAGCGGTTTTATGTTTATGGCCCCCGAAATTTCATTTTAAAGGATGTCAAAATTCCCTTCGAAAAAATCATCGAGGCTCAAAAAATATCAAATTACCAATCGCATTATTTAAGCTACAAAGATTTGAAGCGCGATCGCATTTGGAGCCTTTTACCCAATCCTGAAACGTGTACCATCAATTTAATTGGATATAGTTTTGGGGGATGGAATGCCGCGCATTTCTCAAAAGTTTTGAATGAAAAACAATACGAAGTGAATGTATTAATCACTTTAGATCCTGTTGGAGTGAATGCTCAAACTGTATTTAAATCTGACTTATTCTTCGGAGCACCTCAGCCAATTGCAAAACAATGG
>CAMBFD010000150.1 GCA_945865625.1 Chitinophaga pinensis | reverse complement strand
AAGCACTCGGTGGCGGAATGCCCATGGGAGCAATCGTTGCACCGAAAAAAATCATGCATGAATTTTCAATTAACCCAATTTTAGGTCACATCACAACTTTTGGTGGACATCCTGTTTCATGCGCTGCCGGATTGGCCGCCAATTCAGTGATATTTCAAAATTATGCACAGTTTAATATCCCTCAAAAGGAAGCACTTTTTAAAAAGTTACTCATTCATCCAAAAATTAAAAAAGTTACCGGAAAAGGTTTGCTACTTGCATGTCATTTAGTGAACGAAGTAGATGGACCTTCTTTAATACATTTACTCTTAGAAAAGAAATTATTTACAGATTGGTTTTTGTTTGAAACAAATGCCATTCGTATTTGTCCGCCCTTTACAATTGAGGAGGATGAAGTTGAAATGGCTTGCATGATCATTATTGATACTTTAAATCAATTAAAATAATTTATTTTTGGGGGACTAAGCCATTATCTTTGTTATATTAACGTTGTGAAATTGAATTCAATATTAAAACGCACATCTCTATTCGTTGTTGCTGTAATAGCAATGGCTTCTATATTTTTGATGCATGGATGTTCAAAGTTGAATGAAACTGTTGCAAGTGAAAACATACAACTCCCAACAGAGGTTTCTCGGAATTTAAAGAATTTGCTTTCGTATTTAGAAGTTGTAGAAATGATCAATTCTACCAAATCGAGTATTGGGCTTAAACGTGAAAATTTCGATAGCTTAGAGCGATTGATTAACTGTAAACTCATAATTTTAGATAGCCTCACCACTGATGGTGATGGTTTTCAATATCAAGTAGTTTTCCCTGTTAAAACTGAAAAATTGAATCCATCGATGAAAAACTATGACAATAACTATAGGTTTGGTTCGTTTATCGTGAATTTAAATTTTAATTATAGAGAAATTAATGCGATTTCTACGATTAAAATCGACAGTGCGTCTGGCTGTTATATTGGAAATAGCAATGGTGAATTGATTGAAATTATTGGAGATTTCAACTTTGAACGAGTAAACACGAATAAGATTAAGCTATCTCTAAATAATTGCAGTTGTATTGCTAAGGGCAAATTCCCAATGAAGTTTGATGGCCAGTTTTTAGTTACATGGATTGAAGGCGAAAACACAGACGGTATTGTCAATGATTTAATGAGTTATAATGGATTCGGCACTGGTCAGTATTTGAATGAAACATTTAATTTGAATACAAGCTTACCATTGGAGAAAAATCAAGAATTTGGTTGTGCTTCAAATATAATTAAAGGAGTATTGCAAATTCAATCTTTAGTATCGAATAAAGTATTTCAGGTAGATTTTGATCCATTTGACAATAAATCTTGCGATTCAATTATAAAAATATACATTTTAGGTAAAGAGTATGAAATCACGCTTTAGTTTACTTATTATTCTCACCATTTCCATAATTTTTAGTTTCTCATCTTGTGTTAAAGATCAGATTACCTCTGATCTTAGAATTGTTGAATCTGTATCTTTATCTGAGTGCATAGAATTTCAAAATGAATATTTACTCGAAGCCATTGCAAATTCTTGGGATAATCAGATTTTACCTTTTGGCGTAACCCGCACTTATCTTGATACAAATAAGAATAGACAGAAATTTGAAATTGATTTTGGCAAAATGCAACTCTGTGGTGATTACATATCTAGAACAGGTAAGTTGGCCATTGATCTTTATAGTTCAAATGGAAAGTGGGACAGTTTGAATTGTAATATCTTACCCAATGATAGTTTTGGAACAGAAACTAACTTAGGTACTATTTACATTTATGGTCATTTTTCATTAAATAGGAGGGACTTAATTCAGGTTGATTTATCATCAATATTAAATATTTATGTAAAAGATGGTTGGAAATATACGTACACTTCAAATTCTTTGGTTTCAAGAATAAAAAAGTATCCAACGCAACTTAATTTGAATGATGGGAATAAATTCGATGGGAAAAGTGTATTGGGAAAAGAGAACTCTGATTTCTTCGTTTCAACAGAAATTATAGGTGTTTCAAAACCGATTGATGCCCCAAACTTTCCAATTATTGGTGAACTAAATTGTAAATTAATATCGGGTGAAATTGTTCAAGTTTACTTTGATCCTTACACGAATTTAAATTACGATAAAGTTGCAAAAGGTAAATTTGGCAATACTGAATGGTTTTTTAATTTTCAATAATTATCTTTCGATAGAATCTGGTGGGTGGCAAAATGATGTTTTTCCACCATCTTTTTTCAACCAAACGTGTTGTACTCCATTTGTAATCCACATCCACGGACTGTCCAATTTTTTATTATAAACACCTGCTTGAATGACTGTATTTTGAGTGATTTTTACATTTGGTGCTTTGCATTCGACAAGAACTAATGGAGTTCCATTCTTTGCAAATGCCACAATATCAAAGCGTTTACGCAAGTCTAAGGCTCTTATTTCTCTTTCTATAGAGATGTTGTTCAGTGGGAAATTAAAATGCTGATTTAAATGTGCAATACAGTGCTGTCTAACCCATTCTTCTGGAGTAAGGGGGATAAATTTTTTTCTGACTAAGTCAAAAATCATTTTTTTTTGCTCTAGAATTTGAAATTCAAACGCATATTCAGGAAAATTTAAAAGCATCACCGCTGTAAAAATACAAAAAAATGGCAAAAAGCTCAGATACCGTTTCAAACTATTTATCTCTTTTATCGGAAATAGAAAGCAAGAGGTTTGTGCCAATTTATTTATTGCACGGTGACGAAACTTATTTTATTGACTCCTTAACAGATGCATTAGAGAATAATGTCCTACCTGAGGCCGAACGTAGTTTCAATCAATCCGTTGTTTATGGTAAGGATATTAAAATGGCAGATTTAATTGCCATGGTTAAAAGATATCCTATGATGAGCGACTATCAACTCATTGTTGTAAAGGATGCCCAAGATTTAAAAGAGTGGGATCTTTTGTTAAGCTATGTTGAAAATCCTCTAAAATCAACGATTCTAGTTGTCGCATTTAGAAATGCTAAAATGGACCTTAGAACAAAAACTGGAAAAGCAATTGCTTCATACAAAGAATTCAACTCTGCAAAGCTTCGTGATTATCAAATTGCAAATTGGT
>CAMBFD010000149.1 GCA_945865625.1 Chitinophaga pinensis | reverse complement strand
GTTTCTAATGCTCCGAATACAATCATTCCTGAGGCTCCACAAATGCCCCATTCAGTGCCTGCGCCAATTGCTGAAGCTCCTAGAGTTGAGGTGAAAATCGTTTCTACACCTGCTATTTCTGTGGGTGCTGGTGATGAAATTATAGAAATGGATAGAGTTCGTAAACTAATTGCCGATCATATGGTAATGAGTAAACGAGTAAGTCCTCACGTAACTTCTTTCGTTGAAGCGGATGTCACCAACTTGGTGAATTGGAGAAATAAAATTAAAGATTCATTCAAGAAAAGAGAAGGAGAAAATATCACATTTACGCCAATCTTCATTCAAGCAATTGCTAAAGCCATTAAAGATTTCCCAATGATCAATGTATCTGTGGAAGGCGATTACAAAATTGTAAAGAAAAAGAATGTAAATATTGGAATGGCCGTTGCTCAACAAAATGGAAACCTCATCGTTCCTGTGATCAAAAATGCAGATACTATGAATTTATTGGGCATTACAAGAGTTGTAAACGACTTAGCAGCTCGTGCTCGTATTAATAAATTAACTCCAGATGAAGTTCAAGGCGGTACTTACACTGTAACGAATGTTGGATCTTTTGGTAATGTTATGGGCACTCCCGTAATTAACCAACCGCAAGTTGCAATTATGGCCGTAGGTGCTATTCGTAAAAAACCTGCTGTTCTTGAAACTGAATTTGGTGATGTGATTGCAATTCGTCATATGATGTATTTAAGCCATAGCTACGACCATAGAGTTGTTGACGGTGGTTTGGGTGGCATGTTCGTTAGACGCTTTGCTGATTATTTAGAACAATGGGATGTAAATACTGAGATTTAATCTCAGTATTTACCTATATTGCTGCCAATTCATTATGGAATTAAAAATCAATCGATTGGCAACAACTTTTGCAGTCCTCTTTTTCTGTGTTGCTGCATTCCATTTTTTTGTTGAAATTGCCAGTCCTCGAGTACACCTCTATCAAGTATTAAATCACTTGGAAGAAGATAGTATCATGCAAGAATTGGATATTCACGATTTTAATCAGAATTCAATTTTTGTAAGTTGCTTAGATTCAGTTGAAAAGGATATGAGAATCGTTCAGGTGGAGGTTCCCGATGATGTCTATTTCAGAATTAAGGAAGGTGACTCAGTGTACATTTATTTCACTCCCTACAAAAAGAATGCTAGAGCAATTCTAGACCAAAGAAATCCAGATTTTTATACCCTTAAAGAACCCAGGAAAATGCAGTACTCAACGCATTTTGGTTATTTCATTCTCCCTATCGTGGTCATGATTCTCTCGCTGCTAGTTATATTTTTACCTTATTTTGAAATTAAATTGGCCTTGTTTTTGTTCGACATCATCATTCTTACGGTGTTACAATGGTTCAATCCTTAAAATATTGCCTAAAAAGTAAACTTTTTTGGGTCTATGTTGCCTTTGCAACATTGGCCTTTTTTAAGCAATTATTGTCAGAATCTCTTCTCATTGATTCTTTAGAATACACCAAAAAAGCATCTTTTTTATTCGAAAATTGGATTGCATCGAATATTGAAATTGATCGCTTTTTAGAGCCAATGCGCCGAACTGTGGGATATCCGCTAATTATAAAGTCCTTGTTTTTCAATCATTACGCCATTTATTTGCTCCAAACCTTAATTTCTTTGTGCGTGCCAATTGTCCTTCACAAATTTTGTGAAAAATATAAATACCACCAGAATATTTGGTCCGTTTCAATGCTCTTGCTGCTCACTTATCCCTCGCAATTTTTTTATGGCGCATTTTTAATGCCCGATATACTGTGTCAATTCTTATTGCTGTTGCTCTTTTTTACTTATTTTGAGGGACATTGGAGGGCTTTCCCTCTTATACTCACTGGACTCATATTATTAAAGCCAGTATTTCTAATATTTCTAATTTTTCCAATCATCTTATTTTTTCTTAAACTGTATAAACTGAGTTTATTTGATTTAATTCCGATTCTGGTGGTTTGTATGCTTTCATTGAACAATTATAAACAATATAAAATATTCACCTATTCATCAGTTGGAACAACCAATGCATACGATTACAATCGCAAAATACTACTCTTATTGCAATACAACGAAACAGAAATTGAACGGATGTATGATATTGAAAATGCTGAATTGAATCAACTTTCAGGCAATTTTGAAGCTCAGAAGTCATATATGGATGGAAAAACCATTCCAGTGTTATTGAAACTCAAATATTGGTTTATACATTTTAGAGGTATGGCTGTAACATTTATTGATCCGGGCAGATATGATGCAATGGTATTTTTAGATTGGAACAAAAGCAGTGGGTTTATGGGAGTTAATGATGGGAATGTGAAAAAAGCACTTCCTTGGTGGCAAATGGTTTACATGGTAATCTTTGTTGTTTTTGCGATTTTTAAATTTGTTTTTGCAGTTTACGCAACTTTTCAATGGAGAAGGCATCAGTTGGTTTGGTTTTTTGCCATTGTTATACTCCTATTGGCATTTATTGCGGGCCCTGTAGGTTCCGCGAGATATTTGTTACCCGTTTATCCATTGATGGCTTTTTTGTCGGCATTGGGATTCTTAACCTTTCTAAAGAACAATTCAAAAATTGAAAGTTTTATTACTCAGCGATAATCACGGCTATTGGGATGCTGGAATTCTCAAGCATGTTGAATGGGCCGATGAAGTTTGGCATGCAGGCGATTGGCTAAATTTGGCATTGCATGATCAAATTTTCAAGTTGGGAAAGCCCGTAAGAGGCGTTTTTGGAAATGTTGATGGCACCGACGTAAAAGGGTGGTACAAATTGCATAATAAATTTACGATCGATGGAATTAAATTTTGGATCACGCATATTGGTGGAAAGCCCGGTAAATACAATCCCAAACTCATTCAATCACTCGTTAAAAATCCTCCAGATGTTTTTATCTGTGGCCATTCTCATATGCTCATGGTTAAAAAAGACCCTCATTTGAATATGATGTATATGAACCCGGGAGCTTGTGGTTTACATGGGTTTCATTTGGTAAGGACTGCAATTCGATTTCAAATTGTGAATAGTCAATTAACTGCTCTAGAAATAGTTGAATGGGATAAAAAATGTATGAATTTCGATTTGTAAACTTAAATCTTTTTTATATCTTTGCACTCCCG
>CAMBFD010000148.1 GCA_945865625.1 Chitinophaga pinensis | reverse complement strand
CAGGAATATACAAGAAAATGAATTCGATAAATATTTAGATTTTTTTGAGCGAAATATAATAATAAGGCCATTGTTTGCTGGCAAGTTAGAAACACCTCATTCTAAAAAACAATTGGTTGAATATGCCTTGAATCATAGTAGGGTTACTAATGGGATTATTAGTATCTCTTCTATTGATAAATTAAACGAATTGTTAAATTGAAATACAGAAATACTAAGCGAATATTTGACCTAATAATTTTGGTCTTGTTCTTACCTTTAATTTTTTTCATCCTAACAGTGCTTTCGGTGTTAATTTTGTTTTTTTTAGGAAAGCCGGTGTTTTTCTTGCAACCTAGGATAGGTTTCAAGGGCAAAGAATTTAACATTATTAAATTCCGTTCTATGAAAAACATATGCGATTCACAAGGTAATATGTTGGCAGATGAGTTTCGATTGACAGAATTTGGAAAATTTCTTCGTAACTCGAGTTTAGATGAAATACCCTGTTTGATAAATGTTTTTCTTGGTCAAATGACATTAGTCGGTCCCAGACCATTTATTTCAAAGTATAGAAATTTATATAGTCGAGAACTATTTAGAAGACATGATGCAATCCCGGGAATAACAGGGTGGGCACAGGTGAATGGTCGTAACGCCATTTCATGGGAAGAGAAATTCCGTTTAGATTTGGAGTATGTTGAAAGTCAATCCTTTTGTTTGGATATGAAAATTCTATGGATGACATTTTTGAGAGTTATTCAGAGAAAAGGAATTAGTGCAGATGGTCATGCGACGATGGAAGAATTTAGGGGCTCGAACTAATAAAAAGTATTATGAAAGTTTGGAAGTTGTATTGTGATAAAATCAATTCAGGGTTAGAGCTAAGTAGTTTTGAAAGAGCCCATTAAACCGTTTCAAAGCGAGATTCGATTTGGCAAAAAAATTTGAAAAATTGGAATTGTCAAATACATCACGAAAGACAGCAAATGGATATTCTTCCATTTTGTCAGTTTTTCTTGCATATAACGCTGCTGAGAAGCTTGGTAATTTAAATTCATTTGAAATAATAAATGATTGGGTAATTACCGACCGCAAATTGTCAAGAGCACTAAGATTAATGCTCGTCAAATTGAATGAGGTTTCAGACGAATTTTTAGATAAACCATACGCGATAAAACAATTAGATATCTTTATGAAAGGTGAGAATGAAAATATAAGAATTCCAGCAACTGTAATAAGAAATGGGTTTGCTCATGGAAGTTTGACTCCTCATATTCTGAATGCTACTACCCAAAAAAATCAGAAGACTCTTTTTGAATTGTCGGAAAAGTTGCTTGATGAAACTGAGCGGTTATTTTACGATTGGGTAAATTCGTTATAAGGAAGTGTCAATAAATTTTAAAAATCTGAAGCGGCTATATGTATGGTTCAGGAGTTAAATACACTTGGTTACTTCAAGTACATCTTCCTTACCGTCTTTGGTAAGGGGTTTGGGGATAGAATCGTCAAAGAAAACAAAAATGGGACGATTTATCCAAAATCATCCCATTCATAATGTACTAGCCCCTTAATAGACTGGAGAAAAAAGTAAAATCAGTTTGACTTAATTGAAAAACCAATTAATTTGAACTATAAATGAAACAAACAAGAAGAAAATGGAGCGTTGAGCAAAAGCTTCAAATGATCCAAGAATCGGTGACTGAAGGGGTCACACCCGTGATTCGTAAACACAATGTATCTCAGTCTTTGTTCCACAAATGGAAAAAGCAGTTTGATTTGAACGGCCTTGCCGGCTTGAACGACAATTACAAGCGCATTGATCCTGAAAAACGAAGCCTAGAAACAGAAATCAAGCAACTGCGACAACTGGTTGGGAAATTGAGTTTGGAACTGGAATTCAAGAATGAATTGCTAAAAAAAAATCCTTGAGCAAACCACTTAAAATGAGTGTTTGCAGGCAGTTTAGTCATCGGACATCTGTGAGTAATGTAATTCAGTGGGCTGAGGTGAGTAATAGCGCTTATTATTATCGGCATAAAGCCAACCGACCAGGCCGTAAACCCACGATGTATACGTTGAAAGAGGATGGCACTGTGGTTGCGAATGAAGAGGTGGTAAACGACATCAAACGGACTTTGCAAATCGAGTTTGTTTGCTACGGATATTTGCCCATGACCAGAGAGTTGAATGGACTTGGCTATTTGATAAACCACAAAAAGGTATATCGAATTATGCGGGATGAAAGACTGTTGTGTGGTCAAATCATCAGCACTTCGGCAGGTAAACGATCATTTGTTCAATTCAGAAAAATCGTTGCTGAATACCCATTGCAATATCTGAGTATGGATATCAAATTTATCCGAATTGACGCCACAGGGAAATTCTCCTATGTGCTAACGGTGATCGATGTTTACTCAAGGGTGGTGTTGAATTACGTCTTTAAAAACTCCATCAAACAACACGATGTAATTTGGCTAATGAGCAGCATCGTTGGCAATGAAAAGACCCAAGGAATCAGTATCAGAAACGATAACGGATCCCAATTTTTAGCCAATAAAGTGCGGATATATTTGAACGAAATGGGAATCAACCAGGAGTTTACTCATATTGCCACACCGGAAGAAAATAGCTACATAGAGGCCTTTCATAGCATCATGGAAAGAGAGCTGGTGTCACGCTATGAATTCGATTCCTTCGGCCATGCAGAAATTAAAATGGCGCAGTGGATGCACTTTTACAACCACGTGAGAAGACACGGTAAAATCAAGCACCAAACGCCGGCGCAGAAGTTGGCCAACTATTACAAAGAATGCGCTCTGCCATTGGATTTTGATAGGCCACAAATTGCCGCAAAGCCATTTGATAAGGCAAGGTTTTTTGAAAAAGAATTTTTGCCATTATCAAACAGGGCAAACAAAAATTGTTTTGAGAAAATTCCATATAACCTTGACTATCAAATCGGCGTGGCAAACTTCGCCGATCAAAAGATGATGGAAATAACCTGAAAGATGCTATATTTGATCACTAATCAGTCAAACTGATTTGGACTTTTTGTCCTGAAATTAGGGGGTGATAGCACATGTGTCATTAAGCATTAGCGATTGTTCTAGCAAAAAATTGATTTGGAATTATGACCATAAGTTTCAAGGAAGTCTAGGTAGTAGTCCATCAACACTTGTTGACGGACTTATGAGACA
>CAMBFD010000147.1 GCA_945865625.1 Chitinophaga pinensis | reverse complement strand
GGGGCGCTGCCAAATTTAATTGTTAACAAACTAAATTCAATGTTGCCTTCAGATATAGTGATTACCAATTGTGAAGCTGTTCAAGATAATTTCCATGCCCGTTTTGATGCTATTTTAAGAGAATATCATTACCACATAGAAACAAAAAGAAATCCTTTTACCGACCGTTATTCTTGGCTTTTCGGAATAGAATTAGATTTAGACATTTTAAACAAAACTGCCAAAACACTTATTGGCACGCACGATTTCAGGGCCTTTTGCAAAGGTTTACCCCCAGCAGATAATTACCGTTGTCAGATTTTTGATGCCGAATGGTTTACAAAGGATTCTCAGATTATTTTTCGCATATCTGCAAATCGATTTCTAAGGAACATGGTTCGAGCCCTTGTTGGAACGAGTATTTTAGTGGGGACAAACAAATTAACAATCGAAGAATTTAAACAAATTATTGCAACTGGAACCCGCGCTGATGCTGGAAATTCAGTGCCGGCAAAAGGGTTAACCCTTACAAAAGTCGTTTATCCTTAACGTTCAATCTTCCTTAAAAATTTATCGACGTTTCTTTCAGTTGTTTGAATGATATAATAATCTTTCGCTTTGATTTTTTCGGCACTATTGACTAAAATTTCAGTCAATTTTGGATCAGAAGCGTAAATCGCACATTTATTCTTTGAAATATTGAAAAATACATAATCGTCGCCATAATTGAGATAAACATACATATTTTCGCCCGCACGCTTGGATTCAAGCAACATTACAGCCTTCATTTCCTTGTTTACAGGCACACCCGCAATGCTTGCAACAATTATATTATCGTTACAATACATTCCACGCATTTTATTGTCCCATCTAAACGTAGCATCCGACAAAATCAATTTATAATTGGCTTCAGCTTTCCCTTCAAGTTTGTTATTTTTTTCAATTCCTTGAATGATATTTCTAAAGACTTTGGGTTCTGCAACCATTTCACCTAAGGCATCTTTAAAGAAATCGGTATTCAAATCGGCTTTACCTGACTCTTCAGGATCTACAACTTTAGACAGCAAATATTTCACAAAATCATCTGGAAGAGGAAAATCGAGCATCATCGCCAAATTAAAGCTAAACGAACTATCTCCAGGTTTCAAATCAGCATGTCCTGCATTCTTGAATTTGATATGTTCAGATTCCAATCCAAAGTCCATTGGTCCTTCCGCATGAATACTGTGGTCTTTTTCATTGAATTGAATGAAACTACCTTTGGTCCCTGCATTTCTAAGTTTATCTTCAGAACCAATCATGAAACTTTCTTTGGTATGATCGTAATATAAAATACCTGTATCATTTGAAACATCATTGTCGCTGTAACGTCTTCTTGCAGAAAACATTAAAGGATAAACATGCGATGAATCATTGGCAATATATAAACCTACAAATTGCTTGGTGTTCATTTTATCGCGAGGGTTCGTCAGAGGAATCACAACATCTTTCGGATCAACATAATTCTTGAATTGCAACCACGCCGATGGAAAAACATTTGTAAATGTGTGTAATGGTTTCACAAAGCCCATAAATTTAATTAGTTGTTCATGACTCTCAATTTGCGCCAATCCCTTATAACCGATCTTCTTGTCGAGGGTAAATCCTTTTTCTTCTTCAATTTTACCAATCCCTTCAATGTGCTTGGCACGGTTTACGATGACGCTATCGAGTAAGAATTCTTGTCGTTTCGCAAGTTTATCAACGTACTGATAATATCCTGAACCACGCACACGATTTCTACCGTGGATTTTAATTTTCAACCCGTAAATTTCATGGAATTTATCATCTCTATTTGCAATGAGTTTGGCACTATCTAGTTCATCCATGTTGGCATTTTCACGAATGGTGACTTTTCCATCCTTCAAAAACAATCTCGAATCTGCAATGTCGATATAAGGAATTCGCTCAGTCTTTAAAGTATAATCTTTTAAATTATAGACCGCCTTAGGTGATTCGAATTTTAAAGAATCTTGAAGCACATTTGTGCTCAAGAATTCCGGCGTAATGCCACCCATTCCAGCACCAACCCTAGCCTCAATGGTTTGATTATCCATATCCCATTTATAATCACTCAAATTGGTTTGATATCGATTGAAAGGAAAATTGGTAATTTGCCCAGATTCATTGGTGGCAAACTCTCCAACTCTCTTCGCAAAATCCATTGTACCATGAATATTTTTACTGTTAAACGCAATTTTAGTAGAGTCGGCGGTAAAAATAGTTAACTCACCCACATCAACTTTTGCCTTTTTAGGAGCAAAAACCATTTCCTTGCTTTTAAATGTTGCTAGATCCCAGCGCAACAATCCATCACCTATAACTTTTGAGGGACTTTGGGTGACCATACCTTCAAAGTCATACCCAAAATTAAACATTTTAATGGGTGATTTCCCTTGGGTGATTGAGTATTTGTCATCATAAGGCAACCAATTCAATGAAGCATTTGCGGCATGTATTTCAGGATATTTTGCATTTTCTGCCAAATCATAAGATTTCACTTCTCCTTTTGCTTGTTTAGGCAATAACAGAATTTTATCAAATTTAGTGACACTTGATTCATAATTAATTTCACCAGTTTCACCATAGAATCCCATTTCGCTGAGATTCATGGTCATATCCCCTTTCCCCTTTCCTCTGTACATTGGATAACCACCATTGGGCGTATGTTTTACAAAACCTAATGAGTAATCGGGTTGAATGTAAGCATAGTGTTTAAAGTCTGGGAAAATGCCATCAGAATAAAACATTCCTTCGAAGCGTAATCCTTGAATGGTAAAATTATCTAAGCTATCAATCGTGAAAGGTTCCACCACAAACTTAAATACGTCTCCTTTATATTGACCACCATGGATACTCGGCTTATCATATAAAATATCACTTCCTTTGTTTGATGTGAAAATTGGATATTCAGGATAATTCACATTTCCAGATTTGTTATTTGGTTTATCGATGTATAGTGTTCCACCAATATTTCTTAATACCGATTTAATTGGAATGAGTCTTTGTCCAGATTCATCTGGAAAAAACATTTGCATAGAATCAATATTTGCAAAATCAATTTGAAATCGGGCATAATTAAAATTGAAACGTTGGCCATAAAAATCGAATCGACCTGCACGAACCATCCCGCCAAAGCGCAAATTCCTATTTGAGGTTAAGGTTACTTGCTGATCGAAAGGCTTCACGCTTACATTCTGAGACTCAGAGAAAAAGCAACTTCTGACCCCTTCAATATTCATTTCATTACTCAATAAATTCAACGTTGCATTGGGTTTAGCAGCTATAACAGAGTTCAAACGAATGACATCAT
>CAMBFD010000146.1 GCA_945865625.1 Chitinophaga pinensis | reverse complement strand
GGGACCAATGGTGGAGGTCCAATGTGGTACACAGGAAAAATAGATGACATCGGAATTTGGAACCGAGCATTAACACAATCAGAAGTGGCAGCTCTTTATTTAGGTTGCGTAAATTCAATTTCAACTCAACCAACCAATCAAACAGTAAATATCAATTCAAATACAAGTTTTATGATAGCTACTAAAGATTCATTGGCTACTTATCAATGGCAAACAGACCTTGGAGTAGGTTTTCAAAATTTAAATAATGTAGGCCAATATAGCGGAACAACAAACAATACATTGAATGTTTCGAATATAACAATGAGCAACAATAATCAACCATTCCGTTGCATTGTTTCTACAGGTACTTGTAAAGACACTTCATCTACTGTAAAATTAACAGTTAATAACAATAGTGGAATCAACATTACTTCTACTGTAAACACCTTAAAAGTTTACCCTAATCCAGCATCTACCATATTGCATATTGATTTGGAAAAACCAGGATATTATACTGCCAAACTTTCAAGTGTAGCTGGTCAGGCCATTATTTCCCAAACCACAGGAACAGGAACCATTGATATTTCGGCATTGGCAAACGGAGTTTATATCCTTGCCATTTACGACAGTAACAATAAGTTAATTTCAACCAATAAGGTATCAATTGTTAAATAATCAAATTACATTATAGGTTTTATGGAAAAGGAGGGTCAAATGGTTCTCCTTTTTTGTGGGATGAAATTTTTGAATAAATACCCTTAGAACTTGATTTAGAGTGAATGTGAGAGTGAAAGAGAAAGCCTCACATTTCTGTGAGGCTTTCTCTTTTTGGGCTCCCCTTGATGTCGAAAGTTGAAACCAAAATGAGTTAATTGTTTATGGAATTATTAGTAAGTTAGGGGTTTGCGTTATTGGGAAAACTTTATGTTCAATAAAATAAATCTGGTGATTCCAAATATGCGATTACAGATTCGATATAATCTTCTTTAGTTGAAAATTCTTCAGGCCAAAATTTTGAAACCAAATGATAAGAAATTTCAGCAACATCAGCTTGTGAAACTATTAAAGTATCAATGAACCATTTCTTTTCTCCAAATGTATTATCATCATCAAAATCTGGTTTATTTTCAAGAAATTTTAGGGGTGTCTTGTAATTCATATCAAGACAATACTGATAAATCAATTCCTTTGCCTCCATTTCGATTGAATCAGAGTCTTTGATATCTTCTAGTTCGTCACCAGTTGACTTATGCTGCTCTGCTAATTGTGTTAATTTGATGTAAAGCTCAGTATGTTTCATAAATCTCTTTTACTAATTCAATAGTTTAGATCGTCAGCATAAAGTGGACATAAGTGTGACTAAACAAAGTTAGACTTAAAAACCATAAATTGCTTACAATGAAAGAAAAAGAACCAAAAAATGCGGTGGCGGTTATCAAGGACCGCTAACGGTTTGCAGCTACAAGAAGTTGGCGATTTTTACCACAAATGTTCATTTGAGTTATTTCTTTGTCTTTAAAAGTGACTCGTCCTAAAAATAGATCAGTCTTTTTTATTCTAATATGAACTTTCCGCTAGAAATAATCTGATTACCATCGGTAATCCTAAATAGATATAGCCCTTTCGAGTCATTAATAAAAATATTCGTTTTATAATCTAAAAGGTTTTTTTCTAAAATGAGTGCTCCCATTGAATTGTAAATTAATATTCGTTGATATTTATTACTGGTTTTTTCAATGGTTATTCTGCCATTTGAAGGATTGGGGTAAAGTTTAAAATATTGGTTTTCTATAACGTTATAACTTTGGGTATTATTAGTTATTTCAAATTTAGTAGAAGTAGTTATCCCATTATATTGAGCTTGAAATGTATATAAACCTGGGGTAGTTGGCAAAAGCTTTGAAAATCCCCAAACTTTAATTTTATTATTTGCAGTGCTATTGTAAGTCCAACTATTGAACGTAGTACCATTTGGGTTTAAAATTTTCAATTCGGCATTTAATCCACTAATTTCATCGCGAATAAATATATAGAATTTAGCGTATCCGGCAGCAAGTCCAACACCCTGAAATGGTACAGCAAAAACATTGCTTTCGTTAGGGATTTCTGTGTCAGGACAAGGAGGAAAAACTGCATCAGTTGTATTGACTGAAATTCTTGTTATTGCGGTTTCTTTATAAGTTTTTTGATTTGCCCACCAAGATGATGCGATAGTAGAATTACAAGAGCCAGAAAAAGGATCCACTCTTGTATTTGCATCGAAAGTTCCTGTTCTTACTTCAAAATGCAAATGCGGTCCTGATGAGCTTCCTGAACTTCCAACTACGCCAAGGTATTCGCCTGCCACAACTGTTTGACCAACTGTTTTTGTAGTAACAGAATTTTTCTTCATGTGCCAATACATCGCAGAAGAACCATCTTGATGCTGAATCATAATATAATTTGCTGTTAATGAATTGCCAGAGCAATTCTTGTCAAATTCTCCATCGTGAACTGCTATAATTGTTCCAGGTGCAGCGGCAATAACTTCAACCATATCTTTATCCATTTTCAGAAAATTATAAGGCCAAATAGAGATGTCTGTTCCTCTGTGCCCATCATAAGTATTAGAGCCACAGTTGTTGTCTTGAGTTGCCCCAGTAGCCGAATTCAAATCAACATACGCAGAAACATTATAAAAACTATAATCGTTAAGTCCGTTTGCTGCTCTAAGTGGCCATTGGAGAGAAACTGCACTTCTACTTTTAACTATTTTATCTAACCCTAATAATTCTATATTTTTTTTACATTCATTTTCGATAATTTCATATTCTGCTTCTGTAATGCATGGGTGCTCAGCATCGTTAACTATTAAGGAGATTTCTTCATTTTCGGAAGTAGAGTCTTTTAGGTTTTGGGAAAATGCTTTTCCTGGAAAAGCACTCATTAGTAGAAGAAAAATTGGCGTAAATAGTTTTTTCATAATATTTAATTTAAAGATTATCATTATTTTGATTAAAACAAAATTCAAGGGTGGCAAGATTTGGCTCTTTGGCTTTTGCAAAGCGTTGGCTTGTGTGTAGGGCAAAAGGCAATGTACCAAATGTGAGTTGGCTTTCCACTTTTCTTTCTTGTGGGTCGGCAAAAAAAATAAATCTTTTTTCTTTCATTGTCATTTCGTTTTTCATTCTCAAACCATTTAGTCAGTCATTGTCTTTTATCTTCGCCTTGTTGGTAACGCCATCTTGTTTTAAAATCATTTTGTTTTGGTTTTTCGTTTTGCTTACTCTAAATCGGTTTTCAGCTTTCCCCGTTTTCTGCAAATTTCGTTAGTCAGTCCGCCAAACTGTGTCGTTGTGAACGGTCGTCCTAACATAGCAGGTAACGTTTTGCAGCT
>CAMBFD010000145.1 GCA_945865625.1 Chitinophaga pinensis | reverse complement strand
TGAACACGAAAATGAACCTCTCTTTTAAATTATTTGCTTTTGTAACCACTCTTTTTATGAGTCAATTGCAATTGTTTGCACAAATTGCAAAAACACAGGTTGTACAATTACAAGCATCCATTGTTAACGATAAAATCACATTGCAATGGCCAAAAGAAAGCTATTCGGGCAAATTTATCGTCTATTCAAGAAACTTTGGAGAATCAAATTATGTAAAATTATCCGAAGTGGCAGGAACCTTAAATACCTATAATGAATCGTCATCGGTTCAGTCAAAAGAATATTTGGTGTCTAAAATAAGTTCAACCGGATCAACAGATGCCTTAGGTTATATTTATGCAGGTAACAAATTTCAAGTTCCAATTCAAAAAGGTGGCGTTGTTTTGCTCATTGATAGTTCATACGTAAAGGCTCTTTCAAATGAAATAAATACACTTAAACAAGACCTAATAAACTCAGGATGGAATGTTCATGTTTTGTACGCAGGTAGAAAAGAAAATGTTAAAGCCGTTAAGTCAAGAATTCAAAAAATGGTAGATTCAAAAACTCCTAGACCAAAAACGCTATATATAATAGGTCACGTTCCAGTACCCTATTCTGGTTATTTCTCAACAGTTGGAGACCGTCCACCACCAGATGGTCATGTTGAAGGTTCAGGAAACCACACAGGAGCTTGGCCTGCCGATTGTTATTACGGCGATTTTGAGGGAATATGGTCTGACAATTCTGTAAATTGCACAACTGGAAGTTCAACCCGACACCATAATGTACCTAAAGATGGCAAATTTGACCAATCTATTCCTCCAGGTAAAATAGAATTAGAAATTGGTAGAATGGATATGTTTGACATGGATGCCTTCTCTAACAATGATACTCAACTGACACGTGAATATTTAAATAGAGTACATCGATTTAGAATGGGTGAATTTACGTTTGTGAAAAGGGCTTTAATTGACAATAATTTCACGGGTTTAAATCTAGCTTCAACTGGGTATCAAAATTTTCCGTGTTTCGTTGGCTTAGATAGTGTTTCGGATACGAAAGATTATTTCAGTTCACAAAATACTGGTTCGTATTTATGGAGTTATGGATGTGGTGCGGGGTCTTATAATTCATGCAACGGAATTGGTACAAGTAATGATTTTTCGTCAAGTAAAGGAAAATTTGCAAACGCGTTTACAATGCTTGCAGGGAGTTTTTTTGGTGATTACGACTCCAAAAACAATTTAATGCGATCGGCATTGGCTTCAGGTTCATTTAATGTTTGTTGGGGTGGAATTCCTAAATGGTATTTGCATCATATGGCATTGGGATTAAATAGCGGCTATGGTGCGAAACTAACTATAAACAATGAAGCTGAATATTTCAATGGAGCATTCAATGGATCTTGGAACGGTGTTTTTATTGAATTACTTGGAGATCCAACGCTTACAATGAATCATGTTAAACCACCAACAAATTTAACTACCCAAACAATAAATGGCAATGTGTTGCTGAAATGGAACAAGAGTTCAGACGCAGAATCATATAATGTTTACAAAATTGATACATCAAAAAACACCATTACATTCGCTCGAGCGAGTTGTGGTATCACTTCAAATACAACCGATACTTTTTTTACAGATGATTGCAATTGGACTACTGGCAAATATACCTATGCAGTTGCTGCTGCAAAATTAGAAACTACAGGATCTGGAACTTACATCAATCAAAGTATGCTGGTAAATGCTGAAGTTCAACATATTAATGGCTTGAATGATAATAAAAAGTCTCATATTTCCATTACTCCCAATCCTATTGAAAATCAATTTTCGATTCATGGACTTCAATCAAACCAAAATACAACTATTGAAATATTAAATTTATCTGGACAATCTATTTTTGTTTTTGAGGGACAAAAATCTGATGATCAAGGAGTATTAATGTTAGATAAAAAATTCAATTTCAATGGTTTGGCAATTATTAAATTGCAACAAAATAGCCAGACTCTCTCTTTGCCAGTGGTATTTAGCCATTAATTTTGAATCAATTCAACATTAATTATGATCATTTTAATAAAAAAAGTGTGATAACTGTTAAAGATTATTTATTTTTGCGCCCCTAAATTCATTTAGAAAAACATATGAAAGACATAATTCTTTATCTTATTCCCGCTCTTGGAATTGTCAGCTTGATCGTTATGGCAATAAAAAGTGCTTGGGTTAGCAAACAAGATGCTGGCGATGAAAACATGCAACGCTTAGCTGACTACATTGCCAAAGGTGCAATGGCATTTTTGAAAGCAGAATGGAAAGTACTTAGTGTATTCGTTCTTTTCGCATCTGTATTATTGGCTTACTCTGGAACAATCCATGAAGTAAACGGTGAACCAATTCATTCAAGTTGGATTATTGCAATTGCCTTTGTAATTGGTGCTGTATTTTCTGCAACAGCAGGATACATTGGTATGAAAGTGGCTACTAAAGCTAACGTTCGTACAACTCAAGCAGCTCGTACAAGTTTAAAACACGCGTTAAAGGTTTCTTTTACTGGTGGTACCGTAATGGGATTAGGTGTTGCTGGTTTAGCAGTATTTGGTTTAGGTGGATTATTTATTGTTTTCTTAAAGATTTTTAATGTAGTTAAAGTTGATAGTGACCAAATGAAAACAGCCATTGAAGTATTAACTGGTTTTTCATTAGGTGCTGAATCAATTGCGTTATTTGCTCGTGTTGGTGGTGGTATTTATACAAAAGCTGCCGATGTTGGAGCTGATTTAGTTGGAAAAGTTGAAGCAGGTATTCCTGAAGATGATGTTCGTAATCCTGCAACTATTGCGGATAATGTTGGTGATAACGTAGGTGACGTTGCAGGTATGGGTGCTGATTTATTTGGTTCTTATGTAGCAACTATTTTAGCTACTATGGTTTTAGGTCAAGAAATTGTTATTGAAAAAGTGAATGGCATTTATGCAGATGGATTTAATGGATTCTCTCCAGTTTTATTACCAATGGTAATTTGTGGTTTAGGTATATTATTCTCTATCGTTGGTACTATGTTTGTTCGTATTAAAGATGATAAATCAAATGTACAAAATGCTTTAAATATGGGAAACTGGGCTTCTATGGCTTTAACAGTTATTGCTTCCTATTTCATAGTTATGTATATGTTGCCTGAAGGTGTAATTTCTTTACGTGGAGTTGAGTTTACAAAAATGGGTGTATTTGGTGCTATTTTAGTTGGAACCGTAGTTGGTGCTGTTATGAGTATTGTAACTGAGTATTACACGGCTATGGGTAAGCCTCCTGTGATGTCTATCATTCAACAATCTTCTACAGGTCATGCTACTAACATTATTGGTGGTTTAGCAGTTGGAATGAAATCTACTGT
>CAMBFD010000144.1 GCA_945865625.1 Chitinophaga pinensis | reverse complement strand
GTCTTTTTCGCCAGTATAATGGCTAAATAATGGGTGTTTTTTAGAAATAAATTGGGCATTCACTTGCAATTTTTCTAAATCTGAAAATTCACCAACAAAGATTTGAATGTTTTCGATATTCTTTGCCAAATCTAAACAAAAATTGAGATTCATATCAGAAATTGGAAACTTTTCAAAATGCGACGGTTCTAGCAATAGAATCCGATTCGCTTTTTCTTCAGCTCTCCAAATAGGATCTAAATTATAGTAATTGTAAATGACAGTAGGGAGATTCGCATCTAATTGAGGCGCAACCGTTTCAGGCAAATTTGTTTTTAAATCGATGTTTGATTTTTCTTGAAGGACATCGGGCACCACCAGCGCATTAAACTCACGGTAGTCTTTATCTACGAATGTACCATAATCATCGGTTTCGCAGTAGCGATTGATATTTTCCTGATTGGCAAAATACAATTTGGTGCTAAACGATCCACAAACCCACTGCCAGCTTAGGAAATTGCTTGCAAAATCGGCATCTAATAAATGATAGTACATCCATTTTCCTGGATTTCTCCACCCTGAACGACCAACATTACACACAATTGAAGCCACATACATACGAACGTGATTGTGCATGTAACCATATTGATAAAGGCCATTGATACAATCGTCGACTGCTGAAATTCTGGTATTTGCATCCAACACAACTTGAGGAATTAACTCGTCAGTGGCATGTTCTTGAGGTCGCTTAACATCTATTTCACTGAGGTTTGGAAACGCTTCTCCCACCCTTTGAAAATAATCTCTCCAAGCGAGTTGCTGCAAGAGTCTTTCGCATTGCGACAATTTACAACCCTTCGACAAAACCACTTCCATGATTTGCTTGGTAGAGATGACACCTCTAGAAACGTATGGCGACAGTTGAGTGACAGCACCTTTTAAATTGTTTCTAGTTCTCCCATAATTAATAGGATTGACTTTTTGGATTTTTGCTAAAATTTCGTTATATTGAGTTGTTGGCATTTTTATCGTTTGCTAATTTTATTGTTTGATATCTGATTTTGAAGTTTACACTTAAATCGTTGAATATCTTGGTTTCTTTTATGTTGATGTTTTTGGCTAACGCCACTGTTTACTCTTTTCCTCCAAAGGTTAAAACTACTGCGTTTTAAAGAACTACGCATCAGTTGAATGACCATTGCTTCCGTATATCCAAATTGTATTTCAATGGCTTCGAAAGGTGTTCTGTCTTCCCAAGCCATTTCAATGATTCTATCTATATCTTCGTCCGTTAAATTCATATTCTAATTAACTTTTTTTGTCGCAAAACATCTAAGGTTAATATGTGGCTTTCGTTTAAATTTTCATACGAAACAACATCACATAAAAACATATGGTGATCACCTGCATTGATGATTTGAATTGGCTTTAGAAGAATAAGAGATACTGCATTTGAAAGGACGTCAAAGTTATTCCAAAAAAATGTAGCATATGGATTTTCTTTTTGGAACATATTTGATGAGTTTTTTCGATTCAAAAATGCCTGTTTGTCGAACGATTTTCCAGATTTCTGTCCAAAATTACGCACCAGTCCATATTGCGATTCCGCAAGTAATTGAAGCACAAACAATTCTCCATCTTTTACATTTTCAAGTGTTTGAGTATTTTCATAAATGGCAACCATATACCGCTTTGGCTGCATACTCACAGCAGTTACGTAGGTACAAATGTTCATATTGGTGATGTTATTTTGTTTACTTGAAATGCTGTAAACAGGCACATTCACCAAATTCCAAGGCCGCTTCATTATACTCTTAACGTTGACATGCCACCATCGACATGAAAAATCTGACCTGTAATCCAATTTGATTTTTCAGTGAGCAGAAATTCTGCCATGTTCGCCAAATCGTTTGGAGTTCCAATTTTCTTTAATGGGTGTCGTTGGGCATTGGCTGCCACTTTTTCTTCGGTGTTCAGCAAGTTTGCAGCGAGTGGCGTATTTGTAATTGATGGTGCAATGCAATTCACTCTAATTTTCGGTGCTAACTCCGCAGCTAAGGATTTCGTAAGTCCCTCAATAGCACCCTTCGAACTGGCAATCATGGTGTGGAAAGGGAATCCAGTTTGTACTGCCACAGTTGAAAACAGAACAATGCTTGGATTTTCGGATAGTTTTAATTTTGGCAATAAATTTTGAATGATGCGAATGGCACCACCCACTTGCTTTCTGTAGTCGGCAATAAAATCGGCTTCCGAAATTCTATGAAATGGCTTTAGATTAATTGCGCCAACACAATAAGCAATTCCATCAATTGTTTCAGGTAAAAAGTTCAAATCTAATTGCTCATTCAAAACATCTAAATGGGCATATGTTACATTGTGAATTTCAGATGGTTGTGAATTACAAAACGTAGCAAAAACGCGATGATCTGATGCAAGATTTTGAACCAACTGTAAACCAATTCCTGATGATCCTCCAACAATTAAAAAATTCTTCATGTAAAAGAAACAATTGATAGGGTTAAAAGTTTATAGGGATACGAATCTAAAGTTTCGTAGTATTTTTTTTTGTTCAGATTCAGCTTTTTCGATTTCTCAAAAAACCAAACATCAATCCTCCCCGCTCAACAAATGTGAAAGTTTTTTTGCATCGTTCAAAACTGTTTTTACAATGAATGTCTCAAAATCAGAACTCTTATTTTGAGTGTGATACAATTCTAAAACATTGTAATATTCTTGTCTATTTTCCATATCTGATTGGATAATTGATAAGGGATATCCATGTTGTAACAGATACATATTCATGAGCAATCGGGATGTTCGTCCATTTCCATCTACGAATGGATGAATATTCACCAATTTCAAATGCAGATGTGCCGCCATGATTACCGGGTGTATCAATCCCTCATTTTGCTGAAACCAATTTAGAAACGCTTCCATTTTTACTGAAATAAGATATGGCTGAACGGGAGAAAGACTTGATCCACTGACAAATACAGGAACATTACGGTATTTTCCGGCATTTTCGCGGTCAATTCCTTGCAACACTAGCTGATGAATTTGTAGAATCACCTTTTCTGTAATTGGAACTTTCTTTTGTATTAATTCTTTTACATAAGCAATGGCTTCAACATGGTTATTGGCTTCTAGATGTTCGCGCAGCGATTTTCCAGAAATTGTAAGTCCATGATTCACAACCAAATCCGTTTCTTGAAGGGTGAGTGTGTTTCCTTCGATTCGATTGCTGTGATAGGTATATTCTATTTCCAAGGCTTCTTCTATCCTGAAATTATTTAGAGCTCTATGGGTTTGAATGATTTGACAGTGTTGATCTATTTCTTCGAGTTGCTTTTTGAGGGACAAATGATACTCGGGAATGCTTTCCTGCATTTGCTGAATCATTTCCTGGGCAACACTCAACGCGTTGAATGCTGCTTTTGAATATCCAATACTGCTCACAATTTTACTCGCAAACCATTGAGTGAACAAATCTGACTCCAGAATATTGAATGCTACTGCCAATTTTTTCACCTGTAGTTCCGTTGCTTGACGTTTATCCAATTCAATACGGCTAAGCAATGAAGAATCGATGCCTGAT
>CAMBFD010000143.1 GCA_945865625.1 Chitinophaga pinensis | reverse complement strand
TGGATTGTTAATCCAGGTTCCATTGTTATAGATATAAAAACCAGAAGTGTTAAACCCATTGCCAAAAGTGCTTGATAAACCACCACCCGAACATATGAGTTGATTCCCAGATTTAGACATTGCAAAAACAGATGGACTTGATGGGCCGTTTGGCATAAAAGCATAATTGGGATTGTCATTTTTAATTACACCAGGGCCATAGCCGGTGCAAAACCAATAGATACCATCAGAAAATTGGGTTGCTGAGACAATTACATTGATAAAAATGTTTTTTTGACCGCTCGAAGAATAGTTTATGATATTTCCTTGTTGTGCAATATGTAAACCATTGCTATTTACAAAGATTCGTGCTGTAAATGCAGGATTCGAAGTAATTGGAATTTCACTGCCATTAGAATAAGCAAAAACAAGGCTATCGCTTACAAAATATAAGGCATTGTTCCATGTACACAGGTGATTTCCGTTTGGTTTTTTTGAAATATAATGCCATTGATTGAAATCATTTAGATTCACAGAATTACTCCATTTGGCAGCAAGAATCCCATTTAATGTACTTGCATAAACAGAATCCTTTAAAATTGAACTTGCAAAAATCTTTACTGAACTTCCATTGGTTCCAATGGAAGTATAACTGTCTTTAATTTCGTATTGATTTAGATTGACAACAAGGAGCCCAAAATTTGTAGAAACTAGGGCTTCGTTATTTTCAAAACTTACATGGTTAATTTTTTTATCTCCTTGAAGTGGTTTGTTATAGAATCCCGGAATGTTCACTATTTTTTGATCATTGATGAGGAGATCAATATTGCCATCGATATATCCAATAAAAAGCGTTTGTAATTTAGGATAATAGGCGAGATGTGTAATTTCCGCTGAATGAAACCCATCTTCTTTCAGCAGTTTTTTCATTTCTCCATTGTTTGTTGTTCGCCAAAATCCTTGTTCGCTAGAAGAATAAATAAAACGTTGACTTGCTTCGCACAGTTTTGCAAATTGATAACTATAATGTGTTCTCCAATTTCCGGTAGGAATGAGTTGCGCATTGCTGACTGCAAATTGCATTAAAAAAGCCAGTGTAAAGAATATTTTGCGCATGAGATGGATTAATTAAACGTATAACGTAATTCGATTCCAAAATCTGTAAGGGACGTGTAAAACTGTGTGGCAATTTTGGGATCCATAATGACTCTGTTATATCTGAGTGCAAAATTTACCTTTTGATTAATTTGGTATGTGATAGAAGGTGTAATTCTAATATTTTGCATTCCTGCAGTATAGCGATTTACATTCACATCAATTTTACGAATGATGGTCACATTGTCATTAATACTTACTGCTAAATCGAATCGAAAGTCATTCGGCAAATAAATTTTTCTTCCCCTTCGTTTAATTGGCAATGTTAATCCAGTTACCCTATAACCTGCAGTTAATTGAAATTCATTTTGGCGCATTTCGGTCACATTGAAACTCGCTGCAAATAATTTTAAAACCCTTGAACGCTTATATTCGAATCCTATAGTCCAATTGTTTTTTGTTGTAATATTTACGCCAATTAAAGGCATAAAACCTTCGCTAATTGTTACATTCGCAATCTGATATTTAGGTGTCAAATCTTTACCAATATTTGGGGTTTCATTGTCGTTATATTTTAAATTTCGCGTATAATCGCCAACTGAGTATCTTCCATTATAGGCATGTTTGAAATTGATATTTGTAAATATTTTTGACAACGCCTTTATTTTTGTCAATCCATTGTAGTTTATATTCCAGTTTGGCAATGGAATAGCTGGGAAACCAGAAATGTTTGACAAACTTGTAATTCCAACATCCATACCGCTGTAGGTAGAATAAAACGAACCAATGAGAACATCTTGTGAATTTTTACTGAATCCAAGCGGAAATTTAGTATTCGGATCGGTGGCTCTATACCCTAATTTCTGAACGCTTAGTCGCTCTGCCACGGTGTATCTGTTGCCGATAAAGGATTCGAAAACTGGATTTGGATGGTTTTCATTTTCATTCCTGTCGGCTGTAAAATGATTGTCAAAGAACCAACCAGAAATACCAAATGTTCCATTTTGTGTTAAACCCTGATCCATCCATTGGAAACCATCATATTTGAAAACACTTTGGGTGCCCTTGGTTTCATTTCGAGTAAAATCTAAACGTATTCTAAAATCTTTAATGGGTTCAATAGTTACGCTGCCAGAGATGTTTTGTGTGAAATTATTTTTGTAGAAATTTGCTTGTCGTGAATCATTTTTAAGTGCACCACTGTTTGCTAAATCGTATCTTAAATTTTCATTTTGAAGACCAAATGCAAACCCTAAACCAGGTTGCAAATGTTTGAAGTTTTGTCCAAAATAATCTGGTCTAAATGCGAATCCTGGCAATTCTGTACTTTCTTTCCTTTGAATATTTAAGCTTGCATTTTTGAACATGGTAATAAAATTACCAACAGCAAGAACAACAGGGTTTACTTTGTTTTTTGTATCGACACCTTTTTCAATTGCACTTTCGAATTTTGGACCTTCATCGGTTGGTGCCGGTTTAGGTTTGTCGTTGCCTTTTCCTTTATTCTTAGGTTTAGGTTTATTGTAATCTTTTAACCAAGGAATCATAGAATACAGCTGCGTAAAGTTAAATTGAGTTGTTAAATTTATATCTTGGCTATTTTGAATTCTATTTCCCAATGAAGAGAATGCTGGTGGTGCTTGATTCCATTCATAGCTACCAATGTAGGCAGCTGAACTTGATACCCATTTAAGAATGCCAATTTTACTAAACGGAAGGGTATAGGTTATGTTCGTGGTTTGGTAGAACTTAGAAATACGTCCAAATCCAGCAAACTCTTGATAGATAGAATCTTGTTTTTCTTTAGAATCAATTTTACCAAAAGGCTCTTGAATACGGGCTGCAACATTTGCCATATACGAAATAGTAATTGAGTTTGTTAATGGCAATGTAGCGTTAAAGTTTCTGGTTAAAGTAAAGTTTTTGTCGTAGAATCTTGGATTAACCTGTTTAAATGAGTTATTGTTCCTCGACTGTGATTCACTATATAGACGGTTTATTTGTATTTGAGAACTAAATGAACTCGGTATTAAGTTGAAATTAAAGTCGCGAATTAGAGCGAGTGAATTCGATTTAAATAGCTTCGAAAATGGACGAATAAACTTGGTGGAAAATGCATAATTATAACCTAACGTAATTTGAGTGGTTTTGTAAAATTGTTCTTCAATTTGTTGATTTCTTCGGTAGTTATTTTGATAACTATAGCTTGCGTTGAAATTCGAAATTCCCCACGGTTTTGGTTTTTTTGATGTACCACTAGCAACTTTAAAATTGCTAATGTTAAAGCTGTATAATGAATTGTAATCTTCAGCAGCTAATCTTGCTTTATCTCGTGCTTCTTGATTTGTGATACTTGATAAATATTGTTCAAGTTCAATATCTGGATTTAAAGGATTGAATTTCGGACGTACAAAGTTCTCAGACCATCCAATATACATTGGAATTGTAACGCCCATTTTGGCAGGGAAAAATTTACCTAATTCTAAGTTGCTGGCAATATCGTAATTAAAGTTATTTGTTAAACTTCTATCATTTAATTTTTTATCGACATCACCAAAACCAATGGTTCTGATAGACCCGGCCATATTGAGTTGACCAAAATCTGCCAACTGTGCTTGTATATTGGCTAAAGCTGCCCAACCTCCGCTGTTAGCAATTTCTTTCACACGCAATTCATTCGCCCATATTTCGAAACATGCGGGGAGCGATGATTTGTTTTTTAACCCAATCATCATCACTTTTACATTGCTCAAATCGGGTAAGCCCATGACC
>CAMBFD010000142.1 GCA_945865625.1 Chitinophaga pinensis | reverse complement strand
TTTTTGATTTTATCCTTAATCCAAGAAACAAAATCGGGCATATTTGTAACGGCTCTACTTACAATAAAATCAAAATCGCCCTTTACATTTTCAGCACGCATTTGTTCGGCTTTCACATTTTTTAATTCCAAACCTTCCGCAACCGCTTTGACTACGTTTATTTTTTTTAAAATGACATCAATTAAATAAAAGCGTGTTTCTGGAAAAAGTATCGCCAAAGGGATTCCAGGAAATCCACCTCCAGTTCCAACATCCAAAACATAAGTACCAGGTTCAAATTTTTGAATTTTGGCAATCGCCAAAGAATGTAAGACATGCTTTACATACAACTCATCAATATCTTTACGAGAAATCACATTAATTTTAGCATTCCAATCGTGATACAAAGCTTCTAATTTTTGAAACTGTTGCAGTTGAATTTCCGTTAAATTAGGAAAATACTTAATGATTTCTTCCATAGTTTGAATTTTTTACAAAAGTAATGATTTTAAAATGGAAATAATTGACTGTTTTGTCTTCAGAAAATTTAATAATAATTACCTTTGAATCCCAAATCAATTCAGTATTTTATGGATACAAATGCACCTACTTTTGCAAGACAAGATTCTTTGAAATTTTTCAGAACCTTAAATTCTCGTGTTAACGATTATTTCAAAGACAATAATATTAAAAAAACAGGAAATTGGAAACTTCATTTAAAAACTATTGTGATGTTTACCCTTTTCTTTGCTCCTTATTTCATTATTTTAACTATCGCAATGCCTTTTTGGCTGCATCTTCTTTTGAGCGTAGTGATTGGAATAGGAATGGCTGGCGTAGGAATGAATGTTATGCACGATGGAAATCACGGTTCCTATTCTACCAAAACATGGCTTAACAAAATCATGGGTGGGAGCATCTATATTTTGGCTGGCAACGTATACAACTGGCAAGTGCAACACAATGTGTTACACCATACATATACCAACATTCCAGGACATGATGAAGACTTGGATGCCGGAAGAGTAATTCGCTTTACCAAAGAAGCCGAATGGAGTAAATTCCACAAATACCAACAATACTATTCTATATTTCTATACGGTTTGCTAACAATCAATTGGTGTTTAACCACTGATTTCAAACAAATGGGTGGTTACCTAAAAAGAAAGTTATCTTATGGAGAATTCCCTAACGTAAACAACCTTTGGATTGGATTGGTTATTTCTAAGATTTTCTATTTTTCATTTTGGATTGTTCTTCCTATGATTTTTGTAGTATGGTGGAAGGTACTATTAGGCTTTTTTGTAATGCACTATACCGCTGGGATGATTTTAAGTTTGGTCTTCCAATTGGCTCACGTGGTTGAAGAAACCGAAAACCCAACTCCAAATGAGTTAGGGGAAATGACAAATACTTGGGCGATTCACCAATTGTACACCACTACCAATTTTGCACCAAAAAGCTGGTTAATCAACTACTATACTGGTGGATTAAACCATCAAATTGAACACCATTTATACCCTAACATCAGTCATATCCATTACGGTAAAATTGCACAATTTGTCAAACAAACTGCCCAAGAATGCGATTTGCCTTATTACGAATTTCAAACAATGGGAAGTGCCTTGATTGCTCATATAAAACACTTGAAAGATTTAGGACAAAATCCTTTACAGACCGCCTAAAATAATTTATTTTAGTAGGACACGACACCATATAGCGGTGAATTATTTCAGAAACCATTACATTGATCAAAAATGAACCCACTTTCGGATAGAATCAACAACTTATCAACTTCACAAACACTTGCCATGGCTGCCTTGGCGAGAGAATTAAAAGCACAAGGAAGAGACATTATCAGTTTGAGTTTGGGAGAACCTGATTTCAATACTCCTGATTTTATAAAGGAAGCTGCAAAAAAAGCAATCGACGAAAACTACAGCACTTACACTCCTGTAGATGGTTATATAGAGTTAAAAGAAGCCATTTGCAAAAAATTCAAAAGAGACAACAATTTAGATTACAAATCAGGGAACATTGTAGTTTCAACAGGCGCCAAACAATCACTTTACAATATTGCACAAGTAATGTTAAACGAAGGGGATGAAGTCATTCTTCCTGCCCCATATTGGGTAAGCTACTATGAAATCATCAAACTATCTGGCGGTGTTCCTGTTGAAGTTCCTACCACGGTAGACACCGACTTCAAAATTACCCCAGAGCAATTAGAAGCCGCTATTACGCCAAGAACAAAAATGATGTGGTTCAGTTCTCCTTGCAACCCTAGTGGTTCTGTTTACAACAGAGAAGAACTCACCGCTTTGGCTAAAGTTTTAGAAAAACACCCTAACATTTATATTGCTTCCGACGAAATCTACGAACATATTAATTTTTCTGGAACTTTTTGCAGCATTGCCTCTATTCCTGGCATGTTCGAAAAAACGATTACCGTAAATGGAGTCGCCAAAGCCTTTGCTATGACTGGATGGAGAATCGGTTACATCGGCGCTCCCGAATTTATTGCTAAAGCTTGCACCAAAATGCAAGGCCAAGTCACTAGTGGTGCCAATAGCATTGCACAGCGCGCTACCATTGCCGCTGTTGAGGCAGATCCTTCCGTATTAAAACAAATGGTTAACGCTTTTCATAGCAGACGTGACTTAGTAGTTCGTTTGGTAAAAGAAATTCCTGGATTTAAAGTAAACATTCCTGAAGGAGCTTTTTATGTATTTCCAGATGTGTCAGCCTTTTTTGGCAAAACACTCAAAGGCACCTTAATCAAAGACGCTACTGATTTCTCAATGTATCTTTTAGCAGAAGCCAATGTCGCCACTGTAACAGGAGATGCTTTTGGCAACCCTGATTGTTTAAGAATATCTTATGCTACTAGCGAAGAACAATTAACTGAAGCACTACAAAGAATTAAAGAAGCCGTGAAGAGCGAAGTTTTTGCTTAAAAAAATCTATTATTTTACCCTTAAAAGTTTGAGGTTTATCGTTTCACAACCTTAAACTTCAAACTTTAAACTTTTATATCCATGAAAATATTATTATTAGGCTCAGGCGAACTAGGAAAAGAATTTGTAATTGCGGCACAACGTATCGGACAAACGGTTATTGCTGTTGATAGTTATGAAAATGCACCAGCCATGCAAGTTGCCCATGGTTTTGAAGTCATCAATATGCTCGATGGCGCTGAATTAGACCGAATAGTCGCCAAACACCAACCGAACTTTATCGTACCTGAAATTGAAGCCATTAGAACAGAACGCTTTTATGATTATGAAAAGCAAGGTATTACGGTAGTTCCTTCGGCAAAGGCAGCCAACTTTACGATGAATCGAAAAGCCATCCGCGATTTGGCAGCGAAAGAATTAGGATTAAAGACCGCTAATTATCGCTATGCTACTTCAGCCGATGAATTGAAAGCTGGCGTTGCTGCAGTAGGAATGCCATGCGTTGTAAAACCACTCATGTCCTCCTCTGGAAAAGGGCAATCCACTATAAAAACGGAAGCCGATATTGAGAAAGCTTGGGCTTATGCCGTTGAAGGCTCTCGTGGTGATGTCGTTGAGGTTATCGTAGAAGCTTTTGTAAAATTCAATTCGGAAATTACTTTATTAACCGTAACCCAAAATAACAATCCTACTTTATTTTGCGCACCAATTGGTCACCGACAAGAGCGTGGGGATTATCAAGAAAGCTGGCAACCCGCTAAAATATCAGAAAAAGACCTTTATGAAGCCCAAGATATGGCCGAAAAGGTAACCGAAGCTTTGGGAGGCGCAGGCCTTTTTGGAGTAGAATTCTTCCTTGCAGATGATGGCGTGTATTTCTCAGAATTATCTCCGCGTCCACACGATACTGGAATGGTAACTTTGGCAAACACCCAAAATTTCAATGAATTTGAATTACATTTGCGCGCAATCCTCAGTTTGCCAATTACCGAAATCACCTTGGAAA
>CAMBFD010000141.1 GCA_945865625.1 Chitinophaga pinensis | reverse complement strand
CACCCATAACTTTAAATTTTGTGCAAATATAATCGATAAATGTGATTATTTCAAGATTTGTCCTCGGTTATTGTAAAAAATAATGTTTTTTACCGATTTATTTTTCTCAACAATAGGCGAACTCCCTGAAATATAACCACTACCATATCCAATGTACACCGATTTGTTTTGGCCATTTACCAATTCTACACCTGCATAAACTGCTCCATTCGGAGGTTTAACCCCAATATTTGAATTGCTTCCCTTAAAAACTTTTGCATTCTTATTGTTCACCGACGCCACATACCCAATCTCATTCTTCGCATTTCGATATGAAACAATGGCCCTGCCATCATTCGGAACGTAAAATCCATTCTCCAATCCATCTGAATAACTCAACACACCCGCATTGTTGATCAAAATGAAGCCGTTTAAGGCGTCGTCAGGACCATGACTCACTCTGTTGTAGGAATTGTTGCCAATGCCAATAATATCGTCGTAGCCGTCACCATTTACGTCTGAAGCCGCAAGTCCGTAAATTGGAGCCGATTGCGCGTGCCGTGGGAGAGGTGTTACCGTAAATGTCCCTCCATTGTTCACAACCAACATGCTCGAAAAGTCATTTGCAAACAACTTATGCTGCTTTAAATTGTCTTCCCCGAAAACTTCCGACATGGTTTTGCCACCGTAATCAGCATAATTGGTGAACTTTTTGCTCAAAAAGCCTGGAAACGACATCGCCATTTCATCCATCAATGTTACAGGATATTCCTTGCCGTCTTGGGTGTAGCTCATGAAAATGTCATCTCTGCCATTCTTGTCAACGTCCGCCCAATAAATCGAAACCGGAAATCCACTGCGTGCATTTAAAAAACTGTTGTGACCCTTGTTGCCAACCACATAATCCATATCACCATCGTTCTCAATGTCAATCGGCAAAATGCTATTAAACCATCCTGAATAATCCTTTGTGCCCGTTTCCTCCAATGCAATGCTGAATTTGCCACCGGTATTTTTCATGAACACAATGGGTAAATATTCGCCAACAATGGCCAAATCTAAGGTATGGTCTCCATTGTAATCGGTGAAAATTGCAGAACAAATCATTCCCGGCATTTGCAAATCTGGAGCGTCTTTTGCAGTTGCATCCTCAAATTTCCCTCCATTGTTTTTCAAAAGGTAACTTCTGATTTCCATCATTGGATAATAGCCCGGAAGCAAACGTCCCCCAACAAATAAATCTAAATCACCATCGTTATCGTAATCGCCAGCAGCCACAGAGCTTCCGCTACACATTATATTCGGAAGAGCGCCTGTATTCGCAGTGAAATTTCCCTTGCCGTCGTTGAAATATATGGAATGCTTGTAATTCGCTGAAGGCCATCCAAATTCAGATCCACCTACCGAAATGTATAAGTCTAAATCACCATCGTTGTCGGCATCAAACAACAAATTACCCATCACGTCGGCTTGGATTGATTTCCAAGGTTGTGATTTTGAGGGATTTAATTTGCCCGTATTATCCTGTAAAAATAGGGTAGAACCGCCACTTTGAGCCGCATTGCCTATAAAAACGTCGTCTAAACCATCGCCATTTACATCTCCAGAGCTCATTCCAGGGCCTTGCATCGTATATCTGTGCGGCAGCAAAGGTTCTCTCTTGAAATCAGGAGTTTCTGTTTCTGAATGTTTGAAATTCAATACAGATTCTGTGATGTCTGTAAAGAAATGATTTTTAGCTTGGTGAAGAGACTTTAAAGTTTCAAGGCCATTGTTTCCAGTGAATTCATCCAGGTTGATGGTCATTGTTTTGTCGATATCGATGTTGTCGATGCTAAAACTCTTTCCATTACCCATGACAAATGTAATTTTTTTAACATCCGTTTTTTCTCCCAATCCAACGTGAATGATAGCTTCAGAAGAACTTTGATATCCTTTCGATAAGTTATTTTCAAACAATCGCTTAGAACTATCATCTTCAACAATTGCTTTAATGCCAATAGGAGTGGTGTTGTTTTTAGAACTGAACTTGAAATTGACAAAATGCCCACTGGTTTTAACGTTTTTATATAGAAAAGGTTGTTCACCTTGGTTGCAAAGCACCAAATCCATATCGCCGTCGCCATCTAGATCTCCATACGCTGAACCAGTACTCAAGGTTGCATCTGTCAAACCAACATTATTGGCTTCATTGGTGAAAGATACCCCTCCATGATTGATGTATAAATAATTTTGAAGTTTTTCAAATGGAAGCATATCCAAAACTTCCTTGTGCGAAACCTCTTTGCCTTCCTGCTCTTTCTTGCGATTTTGATAGGTTACAAAGTCTAAATTGGTGACATCTCTATAGTAACCGTTCGACACAAAAAGATCTACGAATCCATCATCGTTATAGTCACAAAACAAAGGCGACCAACTCCAGTCAGATCTTGCAACTCCGTATAAGTATGACATTTCCGAGAAAAAACCATTGCCCATATTCACTTGAAGGGCATTCTTCATGTATTGTTTTCCATAGCCATTTCTTTCGGCAACAGTGACAAAATCGTATTCTTTAGGACCCATGAGTGTCATAAATCTATTTGGCGACTCAGGAAGCATGTCTAAGGTAATTAAATCGAGCCATCCATCGTTATTAATATCGGCAGCATCGCTACCCATTGAGTTGTTAGAGGTATGTTTGAATTGCTTAGAATTGGCTTCAATAAATTTGCCATTTCCTTGGTTAATGTAGTAATAATCAGGAACATGATAATCGTTACAAACGTATAAATCGGTTAATCCATCATTGTTAAAATCGCTTGGCGTTGCGCTCAGGCAATATCCCATAGCCATCATACCCGAAGGTTCAGAAATATCGGTGAATTTGCCACCGTCATTTCTAAACATATGTTGTTGTGATTGAACATTGAGATTTAAATTTCTCGAAAACGGCACATTGATGTCAGAAAAATATTTATCATCGTGATTGCCTAAGTAGAAATCGAGGTCGCCATCGTTATCCATATCAAAAAACGAAGCGCATGTTGCATTTCCTGGATCGTCTACACCCCAATTTTTGGCTAATTCCGTAAAAGTTCCATTCTTATTATTGATAAAGAGTAAATTTCTTTTGTTGTCTATATTTTTTGAGGGACCAGAACCACAGGCATAAATATCTAAGAAACCATCGTTATTCACGTCAGCCATTGACACCCCACTAATCCAGTTTTTGGTGCCCACACCAGCTTTTTCAGTGATGTCTTCAAATTTGAAATCCCCTTTATTTAAATACAACTTTGAAGAAGTTGCGTTACCAGAGAAATACAAATCCGCCAATCCATCGTTGTTAATATCGCCAACAGCAACACCATTTCCATTGAATAAATAATGGTAGGTAAACTGATTCAAGGTGTCGTTTTCTGGAACATTGTTTACAAAATCGATTCCTGAATGAGAGGATTCAATTTTCTCAAAAAGGACTTCAGATTCACCTTCTTTTTTACCACAATGCATGAAACCAAGAGCGCATGCCGAAACAAGGAAAAATTTAATTCTCATAAATAGATTTACAATAATACGAAAATGAATTGAGGTTTTATTTCCTTACTTGATCAACTCGTAGAAACAAAAAAAGAAGCAAGGTAAATGCCCACATACTACTACCTCCAAAAGAAATGAAGGGAAGGGGAATGCCAATAACGGGAATCATTCCAATGGTCATACCAATATTCACAAACCAATGGAAAAACAGGATACAGGCTACGGAATACCCTAAGACTCGCCCAAATGTATCTGTTTGTCTTTCGGCAAGTATGACCAATCGAACGAGCAACCCTACATAAATTCCAAAGAAAACAATGATTCCAAGGAAACCCCATTCTTCGCCAATGGTACAGAATATAAAGTCGGTATGTTGTTCAGGCACAAAGCCCATTTTTGTTTGGGTACCATTTTGAAATCCACGTCCAAACAATCTACCCGCGCCAATGGCAACTTTTGATTGTTCGAGGTTGTAACCCATTCCACGTTTGTCTTCTTTAATTCCTAAAACAATTTCAATACGGTC
>CAMBFD010000140.1 GCA_945865625.1 Chitinophaga pinensis | reverse complement strand
CACATGGCATTAAATTTAGAAAATCAATTGACAGAGATTATTAACATAGACAGTATGATTTTCTTAAATCAAAAAGATAAATTTAACTTCATAAGAAATTATTTGCCAAACTCCACGGTTGATAATAAAATTACCATTGAAGATGATTATAAAAACGATTTTTTTATTGATCAAATAAAAATTCCTGTGATTCATTTTATTGGGGATGAAAGCTATGTAAGAAATTATATTCCTTTATTCATTTCTAAAGATTATAAACTTTTAGATTTAGATGGTAATCATGATGATATCATGGACAATGCTCATAATATTGAAGTTATTTCAACTTATATTATTGATAAAGTAAATAGATAAATCAACTGGATACAACAAAGAATGTAGGCTTAGCCCGGTTCTTAAAATCAATGCGGATTGTTTATTTATTCAACTAATGGTTAATCATTAATTAGTATTAAGCGATATTGAAAAGTCTAATAATTTTCCAGCCAACGTATTATGTTAAAAACAATATAAAGATATTCTAAACTGATAAATATGATAATCTTTTACACATTTGATCCGCCAAATAAAAATGAAAAACTGATATATGATTACTTTAACTATATCGATCCGGTTTTAATGCTTAGAATCAGTATTCACAGCGTTTTTCGGGAATTAAAGGATCATGTAACTGCGATTTATATTTATAGCAATGATACCGATACTGTAAAGGCTTTATTAAATATATCATGTCCCATAATCATTTTCCGAAATATGCCCATTGGCATAAGTGACAAAATAGCCAATGCCAGAACGAATGATGTCAATTTTGATTTACCTGATGACGCTGGTAATTCTCATTTCAAATTAATAAACGGTAAATATGGAATTGCACATTCCAGAGTCTTTATTTTTTCACAACTTTTTCATGAGTTTGGCAAAGACATTTTGTATTTGGATATTGATACGGGAATCAAAAGAAATAGCGGAAATGACCTTATGGTAAAGTTGAACAGAAAACAAATAATTACAGATATGGTTACCGCTGATTCTATAGCAGAAGACATTGTCAGAATGTATCCCGTATACTCATTAGGTCGACTCCCGACATACATTCACAAATCCGCTAAACGATTTTCTTGCGGGTATTTATATATGCCATATAGTTCGGTTAACAATAAAATAGCAAAGAGTTTTACTAAAATATATTTGGATCTACTTAGTGATTTAGGTTTTATGGATAGTCACGATGAAAACGCTATAGGCCTGGCATTTCAGATTTTTTCAGCGGACATAAATTTTTTGTTTGATAATCCATCTAATTTCAAAGCAAGATTGCCTTTGAATTACAGTGCAGAATTTGGAGATTTTCCCTCTATTGTTCATTATTCGCAACAGAAAGGGCATATCAAACATAGAGAAAATATGAATAATTGGCTCAGCCAATGGAGGTCTGTTTTGTATAATAATAATAACGACCCAGAATTTGAATTATTAGACTATACAAAATTAGATAGTTTTGATTTTATTTGGGGTAGGTTTGAAACGATATAAGTTAAAAAAAATAAAAAATGGATAAATTAAAAGATATCGATGGTAATGTCTTTGAGTATGTCGATGATTCAATGAAAAAAGACAGTGATATATTAAAAGCTACTAGAAAATAAAAAATATAATGAATACATTCATAATAGGCGATGTTCACGGCTGTGTTCATACACTTGAAAAAATACTTACCCATTGGGAGCCCCGGGATCAAAAACTGGTATTTGTTGGCGATTTTATCGATCGTGGAAACTATTCTGGCAGGGTTTTGAAATTGCTTTGGGAGCTTCAAAAAAGCCATCCTGAAACAATTTTGCTCAAAGGTAATCACGAGTATATATATAAGTTTCATTATATACGAGAGCCACAAACAGATTGGGCTACCCAAGGTGCAGGGAGGGCAACTATTTTAGACTTCGAAAAAGAAAAAATTACAACAAGTCAAGCTATCGCATTTTTTGATTCCTTGTTATTGGAATATGATGCTCCTTGCTTTAGGATTAGCCATGCGGGCATTGCAATTACGGATACCGATATCTATTCAGAAGATAATTATGAATACGGGATTTTGTGGACACGCAAAGAATTGAGAAATATAGGTAAGCCTCAAATAATTGGTCATACCCCTCACGAATTGCAGATTCCATTATACAATCAAAATTCAAATTCGTATAATATTGATAGTGGATGTTGTTACGGAAGAGGCTTAACTGGCATTATTATGAATAAAAATGGCGAACTTGTGGAAATATTTTTCGAAAAAGTGGATGATAGGGATATTTGTTAAATTCATTATGTAATATGTTTTGAAAATCAACTTAAGCAAAAAAGGGATTTATAGTTTTTTTACCAATGAATTTGCCAATTTGTTGGATAAACTGCCATTACCTCCCAACCACCAATTCTCCCAAAAACGCCTTTCCGATTTCTCAACAGGCCGTTACTGTGCCCTAAGAGCATTGGAGCAATTAGGAATACAAGATGCCATTATCCCAATAGGCGAGGATAGAGCACCCATCTGGCCGGAAGGAATTGTGGGTTCTATAAGTCATTGCGATAGTTTGACAGGTGCCATTGTTGCCAAAAGTTCAGATCATATTTCGCTGGGATTGGATATTGAAGAAATTGGTAGAGTAACCCCTGATTTGTGGGATTTGGTGTTTACAGAAAACGAAAAAAAATATTTATCAGGGCTTTCGGATGAAGATAAACTCGTTCAAAGCACCGCTATTTTCTCCATCAAAGAAGCCTTTTACAAGTTTCAACATCCGCTCACTAAAACGTTTTTGGATTTTCTGGATGTGGAGGTGGTGTTTCCTGACTTTATTCAAGTTAATGTTCTTGTAGACTCTATAGACACTAATTCTGTTATCAGAAATAACCGAGTGATTTTTTTTTCAGAGATGGGATGTTTGATTGCGGTGATCACAAACATTACGTGACTTCTATAATACTCCTTGAATCCTGGACCAGAGGTTTAGTTAAAAAATCACTTAATTTGACTAAACGATATGACCAAACAAACCCGGCGCAAATTCACGCCTGAATTCAAGGCAAAAGTTGCATTAGAAGCAGCCAAAGACCAACTCACTTTGGCACAGTTGTCACAGAAATTTGAAGTAAACGCTGTAACCATTTCCAAGTGGAAATCAGAGTTTTTGGCGAACCTGTCCGCTACTTTTTCCAATGTAAAAGAAACGGAAAATAGCGAACCAGAGGTGCCTGTGGAGAAGCTTTATGCGCAAATTGGCAAACTCAAAGTTGAACTAGACTTTTTTAAAAAAAGTGCAAAGAAATTGGGGATACCCGAGAGCGAATGGAAGCCGTCAAACTGAAACGAAGTACGCTGTCGCTGCGCAGACAATGCGAATTGCTATGCATTCCACGCAGTTCGTTGTACTATGCACCAATACCTGAAAAGCCAGAGAATCTGAAGATGATGTCATTGATGGATACACACTTAACGAGCCATCCCACAGAAGGGGTTCTATCGATGGTGGATTGGCTACAAGAACGGGGATATCCGGTAGGACCAAAGCGCGTAAGAAGGATGTTCAGGTTGATGGGGCACGAGACCATTTATCGCAGAAAAAATCTAACGAAAGGCGCTCTCAAAGCATACATCAAACCCTATCTATTGAGGGGCTTAAAAATCGAACGGGCCAATCAAGTGTGGTGTACTGATATAACTTACATACCCATGGCGAAAGGGTTTATGTACATGACTGCCTACATCGATGTGTACAGCAGGAAAATCATGGGTTGGGGCATCAGCAACTCCATGAGTAAACAGTGGTGCATGGATGTGCTAGAAACAGCTATTGCAAATTCAAAATCAATCACTTAGTTTTGTTTAACACTTGTCCTAATGAACTTGACGACGTACAGATGGAATAACGATTGTGCAACGTTGTGCTTGCGAAGGGTCTCAGTAATCCCATACTGATCCGCTTCCTGGATGAGTTGAAGCTTCTGTTCAACACTCCAACTTCGACGTTTTGTACTCATGGTTCCCTAAATTTAATGTTCTAAACTGAATTAAAAAATCAGTCCAGTCATTTAGGGG
>CAMBFD010000139.1 GCA_945865625.1 Chitinophaga pinensis | reverse complement strand
CTAAATACTGTCGGTAATATTTTCGCCAAAACAAATTTCGAAAAACTATTCGCAATATTAACTGGATTATCAGCATTTTTAATTTGGAATATAATAAGACAGAAAAAAACAACGAACCGCTAACAGGGGTTTTGCAAAAGCTGGGCTTCAGTGCTAAATTGAATATTTGGAATTCTAATGAACATTGTGCTAAATTTGAACATTCGTACTTCTAATCCCAGCCTTCGCAAAGCCCCAAAACGTTATGCCTCACCCTAAAAGACATCACGACAGACATTAAACAAACAAACAAATGAAAGAACAACAAACCCACGCTTCGGCAAAATCAAAAGAGGTGCAACGCCACCCACAAGCCAACGCACAGTTGCACCACATTTGCTTTTGCCCCAACAACACAACGGACATTATTTAATCAGAAAGACAAGAACGAAATGAGCGAAATATTTGGAAAATTTGACACGCAAGATTTAAATAGAAAATCTGCACTTGACATATTTGAGAAACTTAGACCTATACGACAAGGCATAAACAAAGAATTTATTGCAAGACGGCTTATTTGGGAACTTATCCAAAATGCCAAAGACAACGTAGCGGTTTGTAATGCAAATTCTGACAACAACCTTGAAGTTGATATTACTTTATCTCACGACAAATTCATTTTTGCACATAACAAAGGTTATTTTAAAAATGAGAATGTAAGAGGTTTAATCAGACGCTATTCATCGAGCGACAAAGACAGAAGCGAAGTAAATACAGACGAAGCACCAACGACCACAGGTCGTTTCGGCACAGGCTTTATGACAACGCATTTACTTTCTGAGTTAGTTGAAATAAAAGGAGTATTTCAAGAAAACAATGAAACATATAAACCATTTGAACTAAACCTTGACCGAAGCGGACATAATGTTCAAGAACTCATTCTAGGAATTGAAAAGGCATTTGCTTCTGTTGAAACCAGTGTTTCAAAATCATTAGTCATTTCGTCAAATATCAACGAGTTTAAAACGCAATTTATTTACCATTTAAACAATGGCGGTCTTGAATTAGCTAAAATTGCTGCAGAAGAACTTAAAAATACGGCTGCTTATGCTTTGATAAATCACCCAAACATTAAATCAATAAGGTTTGACAGCAGTGACAGTAAATTCAACTTTTCGCTTTCAAAGCTAAAATCAATACCATTTGAAGAAACGGTAATCGTTATATATGAATTAAAAATTAGTGATACCCATGATTGCAAATACTACATTTCCGTTGGTGTTGATGAAACTAAAATCATTCTGCCTATTCAAATAGTTGGGAACGACTACTATTTATTACCCATTGAAAAAGAAGTTCCAAAAATATTTTTAGATTTTCCATTAATCGGAACGGAAGAATTACATATTCCTTTTGTAGTAAACAGTCCTTTCTTTGAACCAACAGAGCCAAGAGACGGAATAAGTCTAACAGGCGGAACAGATGAGGACACGCAAAAAAATGTAGCAGTTTTCAATGAAGCGTTTAGGCTTTATAATATTTTCATTAAGTACGTTGAAGACAAAACCGAATGGAAAAATCTTTACAATCTTGCCGACATCAGAAAACCCAAAGAAAAGGATTGGATAAACAATTCTTGGTATGAAACAACATACATAAAACCAACAAGAGAAACATTACTTAACAAAAGTATTGTTGATACAGTTAGATATAGTCGCAGAGCTATAACAGGAGAAGGAACTGCTGACTTTCCGAGTTCAAGCAAAAAAGAAATAAGAGAAAAACTTTGGACACTTTGTAATTTAGGTGAACATTTTATCCTTCCAATCCAAGAACACATTCATAAATGGTATGACATTATTTGGGATAAACAATATGAACTTACAGTTGAGACATTGGTTAAATGGGTAGAAACCAAACAAAACACAATTCAATTATCAACTTCCTTAGGAAAATCAGAGCCTGAAACACTTGATTGGCTAAATCAAGTGCTTGAATTAGTAAATGAGGATGAAACCTTATTGGCACAATTAAATCAAGACAAAATTAAAATACTTCCAAATCAAAACGGTCTATTTGAAGTTAAGTCGAAACTTTATATAGACAATGGAATTGATGAAAATCTTAAATCTGTTATGGCTACCATTGGGACAGATTGGAAAAATTATTTACTAAATCGTAGCATAAAAGATTTATCAGGAATTATTTTCAATTCAAAAGACCAAGATTCTATAACGACAGAAATCAACCGAATTTTAAACGAAGGTAAAAACCCCAATATAAATAAAGCCTGTAGTCAATTAACTTCTTTAATTCCAAAAACTGAAAACAAAATCAGAAGAAGCATTTACGACTTTTCTAAATTTCTATTCTCAAACGAAATTAACGAAATTACGCCTATAGCATTTGACAATCCAACCGTTTGGGAAATATCAGACAAGTTAATTACAAAAAGAATTATTATATCCATTGCCAATTGTCAAAATATTGAAGTTTTCAAAGCTAATTTTGGCTTTCAAAACAGCGAAGAAGCACTTAAATGGCTTGATTATTTAATAACCTTTTTGGATAAGAACGAATATGATAACTTATTAAATCTCAAAACTGCACCAATCCTTCCAAATCAAAACGGTGTTTTTAAATACAAAGACATTTTACAAATAGATAATACCGAAATTGTTGCAGAAGAATTAAAAGATATATGCAAACTCTTAAACTTCGACTTTCGCAATGATTTGCTAGCTAAGGAGATTTTCCTTGTATTGCCAGAAAAACAAACTATTGAGATTAGAGAAATAGCGGATAAGATAACAGAACTAATTGAACCTAAACTTGGAAGCATTGAAAGAGATGAAACAATTAGAGAACTATTCAGAAAATTATATTTATGGTTCAACAGGAACAGACCTTTGGCCGAGCAAATATTTACAAAACTCTATGAACGTAAACACCGCCTAATTGATGATGATGAAATTGCAGCAAACCTTGAAAAAGCAGAGATATTAGACGAGATAATTGGAGAAACTGGTTTATCACCAAAAGAAATAAAGGAAAAATTAAAGGCACTTTTGACCAACCCAAACATTGCTGAAATTCTAAAAACACCAAGTGAACAACAATTAGCTGTTTCTGGTGGTCTATACCCTGTTGGTTCGGAAGACGATATAGTAATCTCGCCAGCCCTTATTGATAACTCAAGCGAAAAATCAAGAATTTCGGTTAGTGAAGATGCTAAAGAAATTATCTTTCAAGAATTAAGAGCAAGTGGTTTTATTGTACCTGATTCTATTCAAATAAATTTTACGATTGTAGAAGGAATTACAAACCCGTCAGGTAAGCCAATTAAGCTAGTTGTGAAAAGTGGAAAAGCAGGTAAGATTTATTTTAATCCAAATGAATGGTTGACATTGACAGAACCCGACTCGCAATTGTTTGTAGTAACAAGAGGAAATGTAGTCAGAAATGTAACCCTTAAAGACATTGAATCTATTAATGACACTTTCCATATGCGATTAAACACACAATCTTTTGCAATGACTAATTTAAAGGTATTTGCCAAATTCTTTCAGTATCTACCTTACACTCACTTTATTTTTGAAACTCCCGAAAGCACAACAGATTACTTGCTACAGTTTGGATTAAGCGAAAGAAATCCAAGTTCAAACGAGTTGTCAGCTGACGATAAAGACTTATTGCTATAATGATTTTCAGCAGAGAAGAACATATTCAGTTTTTAGAAGAAGAACTTCGAGCACAAACGGAAGCCTATAAGCAGAAGTTAGATACTTCTGCTCTTTTTCTGTTGCAAGACCGTGAAGAACTTTTTGTTGCTCAGTTTCTAAATTTTGAAGATGGCACAATGAAATTGAAATTCCCAAATACCAGAGGGATACCAAGACAAGGTGAATATCTTTACTGTTTTACAGTTCCAAAGGATTTACGGAATTACAGAGATTGGGGAAACAAGACTTATGGAGATTTAATAAAGGCAAAGACAAATTATTCTGAGGTTGTTTGTATTTGGCAAACCCCATCAAAAGACAAAGACGGAAATATTGAAAAGGATTTCTGCATAGCAGGATTCAGAGGTGTTGAAATCGAATTTGCAATTCATATACAAGCAGCTG
>CAMBFD010000138.1 GCA_945865625.1 Chitinophaga pinensis | reverse complement strand
GTGATTGTATGTGTTGTAGAAACAGGGATCCCCATTTGAGCTGTCATGAATAAAGTAATTGCTCCAGCGGTTTCGGCACCTACGCCCTCTAATGGAGTTACTTTGGTAATTTTAGTACCCATGGTTTTCACAATTTTCCAACCACCACTCAATGTACCAAAGGCAATGGCTCCATAACAAGCCAATGGAACCCAATCTGGAATTTCTTTAAAGTCCATAATGTTCCCATTTGCAATTAGCGCAGCACCAATGATACCCATTACTTTTTGAGCATCGCTACCACCGTGACCTAAACTAAATGCTGCAGATGACAACAATTGGAGTTTTTTGAACATATTTTGCATCTTCAAAGCAGTTGGTTTGCGAATTACCTCTACATATATATATGCGAAAGCAAAAATTGCAAAAACGATCATACAACAGATATTTAACATTCTGTTATCAGCCTTATCGAGTTCTTTAGCCAAAGATTTTTCAATTTCAACTGAGTAAGCCTTTTTGAATTTTGCAGTTTGAACTTCACCCATACCAATTGTTTTAGCAATTAATTTGGCAGAACTGTCTTTGCCTAACTCGTTGTATCCTTTAATAAAAGGTTTACATTCCGCAAGCAATGATTCAGCAGAATCTAAAGTAGGTTTTGCTTTTTCATTGTAAAAAGCTTCTTTCTTTTTCGAATCAATTTTCAAAAATCGACTTACGATATCCTTTAATTTGCTTTCTTGTACAGGAGCTAAATCAACGGTATTCGCAATTCTATGAGCAACCTCTACTTTACCAAGTTTACGGTAATCAACCAATATTGGTTGAGAAGCATGATACATAGCGTCTGCTTTTTCAAATTTTTCTTTCGCTTTAGAATCTGATGTATCTTTCAAGTAAGCTTTTTTATATTTATCGACTTTATAGAACTTCATTAGATTCTCATCTAATTTACTTGTCATAAAGTAGTTAAACATAAAAAACAATCCGGCTGATGAAATTACAATAAGTCCCAATCTCGCAAGCATATTGCGCTTGATAGTAACTAAAGTGATATATGCAGAAATCACCATTCCAATGACTGGCGCCAAGAAAATAAACCAGACTGTTTTCATAATTGAATCAGAGTCAACAATCTCTTTCATTGGCATATAGCCTTTTGTTATATACGTATGCATGACTGCAGCACCAGCAAAACCACCAATCAATGTGTGTGATGATGATGATGGAATTCCATACCACCAGGTTAATAAGTTCCAAAAAATAGCAGCTATTAATCCTGCAAGGATAACATCTAGTGTAATGTAATTTTCAAATACAGTTTTACTAATTGTATTTGCAACAGCATGGTCTTTAAATATAAAGAAAGCCACAAAGTTAAACATCGCAGCCCATAAAACGGCCTGGATAGGTGTTAATACTTTCGTACTAACCACCGTTGCTATTGAATTCGCAGCATCATGAAACCCATTGATATAGTCAAATACCAACGCTAAAATGATGATGATTACGACCATTGACATATAGCTACAGAATTAAGCGTATTTTACAATGATGGTTTCAATTACATTCGCAACGTCTTCACATTTGTCGGTTGCAACCTCCATCACTGTGTAAACTTCTCTTCTGCGAATTAAATTTTTAAAATCGTTTTCATTATCAAACAATGTTTTGATACTCATGTCGAATACATTATCGGCATGATTTTCTAGGCTATTAATTTTAACCAAACATTCCATAATTTTCTCAGGACGCTTTAACTCTCGCAGTTGCATCATTGCTTTTCCTACCTCAGAAGAACCTTGCATGATAATTTCAGCTAAGTTTTGAATCCCTTGATCGTTTGGATCAACACCATGAAATTGGATTTTCTTACAAGAAGCATAAATGTAATCAGCAACATCATCCATAGCAGATGCTAGATAATGAATGTCTTCACGATCAAAAGGGGTGATAAAATTTTTACCCAGTTCTACAAAAATGTTATGAGTAACGTCATCATTTTTATGTTCAAGATCTTCAATGTCTTTGCTCAATTGCAATCTCTTCGCTGGATCTGCTTCAAAAACAAAATCCCTCAGTAATTTACCCATTGTTGTAACATTTTCTGCAGTTTGTTCAAACAAATTGTAAAAAATCTTATCTTTTGGTAAGAAAATACTCAATATAGTGTTAAATGCCATAAGTGTTTTATAATTACGGCAAAACTAAAGAGAATAGATCTATGTAAATACAACCCAATCCATAATTAACATAAACTTAACATTGGGGAAAAACTAAATTAACTATTCAAAGTCGTAAAGCTTGAAATCTCTAATGTTTCCACGGGCCTGCAAGTTTATTGAGATCACATCAGAAAACTTTATCCATAACATTCTTTTTTGAGCTGAATTGTATGAATATTCTTGTTCGCTATTTAATCCTACTGCTGTAATTTCAGTTTGAAAAACTTTCTCCGAATTATTAGCAGCCATGTAGTCTTTACATTGTTGCAATAACTCAATTTTCTCTGGTTTACTTGCCTTATTTTGGGCCTTAAATAACAATGTGTTTAAAGTTCCAGGAGGTCTTGAAATTTTTAACGAACCTAAAATTTGAAGATCTTGAGAATTGAAAGGACTCCTCACCGCTTTCATTCTTAAATATTCAATATCTTCTCTGAAAGTATCTCCATTCAAAGAAAAAATGTACCCAACATCGTCCATGGCCATTCGGCGAATCACAGCTTCATTGTTTAAACGTGTTTTGTTAAATTCGAAATCTGTAGCGGTCATTAAATTAGCTCGAACTTGATTCGAAATGCCTTTCATAAATTCATCTCTAAACAACTTCCAATTGACCAGTTGCGTGATTTTCCCTTGTGTATTAAACTTGAGTATAAATGGTATTTTTTCAATATCCGATAATTTATTAAAGGCCTTCTTCCCTTCTTCATCTGCATAATAACTTGCAGTGTATTCAAATTTATTTTTATCATTTCTGGTAAAAATTAAATAGCTTGTATCTATTTTAAGATCCAATACATATTGATTTTCATTTGTAAGGTATTGTTGTTGAATTCTCTGAAAAACGATTCGTTTGTGTGTAAGAATATCATTTTCCAAAATAAAAGGCTTTTGAACGGCGGTATCCTGAGCAAAAAGCGACTGAGCTGACAAAAATAAAAATCCAAAAGAAAAAAATAATCTCATATATAATTAAATAGACGTTTTGTACATACAAAAGGTTTGCCAAATTTCACAATATTCAATGATAAATCGAAACGCATGCAAAATAATTCGACGAACATGATGGCAAAAAAAAGAGCCACCTTATAGGCGGCTCTTTTTGTTATAATTTTTCGAGGGTATTAACCCTTCATGATTTGATCAAAAATTGCTTTGAAAGCCGCTTCGTCGTGCATAGCTAAATCAGCTAAAACTTTACGGTTAATTTCAAGCGCACTGCTATTTAATTTACCCATGAATTTAGAGTAAGAAACTCCATGCATACGGCAAGCAGCGTTGATACGTATAATCCAAAGAGAGCGAAACTCGCGCTTTTTGGTTCTACGATCGCGGTAAGCGTACGTTAAACCTTTTTCAACCGTGTTTTTAGCAACGGTCCAAACATTCTTTCTTCTTCCGAAATTACCTTTGGCTAATTTCAGAACCTTTTTTCTACGAGCCCTACTGGCTACATTGTTTACGGATCTAGGCATATTTTTTTAGTTTAATGGCATTAGCGGTTGTGGCAACACTTTATAGCTACGGCCAAGTTTTTTTTTATTTTTAGATTATTTTCCTATACGCAACATGAATTTCACATTGCTTAAGTTAGTTACATCTACAATGGCATCATTTCCCAATGCGCGTTTACGTTTAGTTGACTTTTTGGTCAAAATGTGATTTTTGAAAGCTTTAGCTCTTTTCACTTTTCCAGTTCCAGTAACTCTGAATCTCTTCTTAGCACTAGAGTTTGTTTTCATTTTAGGCATATACGTACGTTTATATTTTTCTTAAACTTATTTTTTTCCTTTAGGAGCCAACATAATGGCAACTTTTTTTCCTTCTTGTTTTGGTTCAGCCTCTAAACGAGCCACACCTTCATCGATTAACACGTTTGCAAAACCCATTAATAAATTCACAC
>CAMBFD010000137.1 GCA_945865625.1 Chitinophaga pinensis | reverse complement strand
AGAGCTTCTGAAATTTTAACATCGCTTGAAAAATCACGCACCCAACAAAATCAGCGTCAGTCTTTAAAACAAATGGAATCAAAACCAGTTTACCAGATGAACATGTTCCAAACCGACGATCCAATGTTCGCAGAACTCAAGAAAGCCTTGAGCATGGTTGATATCAATTCAATCACCCCTATTGAAGCCTTGTTGAAATTGCAGAATATGAAGAAAATTATTAATTAGGATTATGAGATTATGGGATTATAAGATTATGGGGTTATGGGCTTATAGGATTATTTGAAAAATTCACCAGTATAACCGTGTGAGCAAAAGTAATAGAGTATAATTTTTTACCTTTTTTTTAGCTTACAGTTTATCTTAGAATTCCCATTATCTTATAAACCTATAATCTTATAAGCCATTCTGCCCAGAACTCGAATTTTCAGTTTACGGTTTATTACACTTAGAATTCCTATAAACCCTTATAAACATTTAAAAAGAATAATTCACGCCCAAAGCTGGTAAAAATGGCAATTGGTCTACCCTTTGGTTTTTAATTCGGTCGAAATAGAAAATATTGTTCCGGTCGTAAACATTTGTAATGCTCAAAATGGTATTGAATTCGCGTTTATTAGCCAATTTCCAAGTTCTTTTTACTGAAAAATCTAAGCGGTGATAATATGGCAAACGACCTTGATTTAAATCGGCATAAACAATGCCCAATTGTCCGTTTCCTTGGGTATAATTAGATCCAATTCCAGATTTGAAATCGTACTTTTCATAATATCCTTGGGTTTGAGTAAATGGAAATCCACTTCCAAAATTCCACCTCAATGAAATTTCTGTTGGGTTCTTTTTGTCGAACTCATAGGAAACCAGTGCATTGGCATTGTGACGACGATCGAAGATTGGCTGATAAGTTTTATAACCATCGTAACGATTGACCCAAGACAATGAGTAAACCATCCAAACATACCAACCTTTATAACTGTATTTGTAAGAGATATCGCCACCATAGGCATTTCCAGATTCAACCATAAAATTCTGACGCAATCTTTCAGGTTTATCTTGATTAAATTCATCGTCTTCGAATAATTTATCACGATTGATATTGGTAATTTGAGGGAAATATTTAATATAGCTTTCTAAGTTTAGTGTTTGGTGTTTGGTGAGTTTATAATCGACACCGGCAACCAAATGATTTGACTTTTGCAAACTATGTGTCAATGGTTTACCATCGAAAGATTTTGGAAGGTTGTCGGGGCCTGATAAAAAGCCATAGAACAAATTCACAACATCTCTATCGCTAATTGCCGATAGCAAGTTTTGAGAATACATTCCGGCTGCAAATTTAATTCCCAAACGAGGCCCTGGAATAAAACGAATTTGGAAACGCGGTTCTAGGCTCTGATTGCCCAATGAAGCGTAATATTGAGCTCGAATGCCCAAATTGGCAATGAAATATTTTCTTACAAACTTATAATTGGCAAAGCCATTCATTTCAGTTGTACTTTCATCTTGCTTAATTGATCGACCATTAGAATTTACAATGTTAAATATGGTTCTAAATCCATTGATTTCAATTCCCCACTTTAACTCGTCTTTTTTAAAGTTATAAGAAAAATTCATACCTAAATTAAATCCGCCAATGCTACTTGAACGGGGGTCGCCTTTAGTTTCAATTTGTTTGATTCCATAATCGCTATATAGGAAATAGCCATCAACCCTTGTTTTTGCTTGCTCGGGAACAACTAAAAATTTCCCTCCAAAACCAATAGACTGCCAACCATAGCTGGTTGAATTAGGGAAATCTACATTGTCGGTATAATTAAAGGCATACAATTTCGTATAGCCTCCAGTTGATGAATTGCTGCTAAATTTTATAAATAAGTCGCCAAACGTATAGGGTAATTTTGATGGATTTGCGTATGGATAAAAGATTTTAGAAGAATGTTTTAGATACGAGTTTCTATAGGAAATGGCGAAGCTTGAGTTCCCTTCACCGGCTTTGAATTTTTGCAAAGGACCTTCCAAAAGAACTTTCGATGAAAAGGTATTCATTCCCAACTTCCCTCTCAATCTATTTCGATCGCCATCTCTGGTTTTTACATCCACAACCGCAGAAATTCTTCCGCCATATTCTGCTCCAAATCCTGCCGAATAAACATCGGTTGTTTGAATTAAATCGGTTTCAAAAACGCTAAAAAGTCCAATTGAGTGAAATGGATTGTAAATGGTCATCCCATCCAACATCACTTTATTCATAATTGGAGAACCGCCGCGAATGTACAATTGACCACCTTGGTCTCCACTAAATACAACGCCTGGTAAAATTTGCAGGTATTGAATGATATCTGGTTCGGCTCCCACTGCTGGCATTTTAGCGAGCGTTTTAGCATCGATGGTTTGAACAGCAATTTGAGGATCTTTATTTTTACCTTTGACATTTATTTCCACTTCTTCCATTACCTGAAGTTTAGATAAGTAAAAATCTTTCCTTGCAATTGCATTGGGATAAACATTTGCAACTACAATGGCGGTATCATAGCCATTTGCAAAGCAAAATATACGGTAACGGCCTACTGGTACATTTGTTACTGCAAAAAAACCATCGGCATCGGATGTTGCAGTACGGTTAATTTCTGCCACCCAAATATTTCCAGATTGTATTCTATCTCCGTTCTCACCATTGTATATAAATCCTCTAACTTCTCCATATTCATCACTATCTGAATTTTTTACATTATTTTGTGCCACAATTTGCACAACGAATATGAGTGTAAATAGGACCGCAAACCACTTTTTCATATAAAGTTTCAAAAATAAGCGAATATTCTGATAATTTAATTCAAAAGGATTACTAATTTTGCAAACAATGGTTTATCGCTTTAAAATTTGGTTCGAACACCAAGATGATATCATTAGATGGATTGATGTAAAACCATCTACGACATTTTTTGACTTCCACAACGCTATTCAAGATGCAATTGGATTCGACAAAAAAGAATTGGCTAGTTTCTATGTTAGCGACAATAAATGGAAACGTTTATTCGAGATTATGCTTGAAAATATGTCAGATTCTGGACATTCAGATGAAGGGCTGCCAGTAATGCTCATGAAAAATGCTAAGTTGAGAGAATACGTAAATGATCCACATCAACGATTTATTTATGTGACCGATTATTTGGCAAATTGGACCTTATTCTGTGAATTGATTTCAATTGCCGACACAAACGAGAAAATTACTTATCCTAACCTTTTTAAATCTGAAGGAAAAGCTCCACGTCAAAGAGAAGATAGCAAATTCAAAATGCTAGACGACAATGAATTCGATGCACTAGCGGCTAAAATTTTAGCATCTAAGGGCATTAAAAACGAGTTGACTGCTGAATTAATTGAATTGGAAGTTGATGATGAGGGTGACGACGGGGAGGATGAAGACGAGTTAGGATTCAATTCTTATGGTGATAGCACAGACGAAATGGATTTAGACGGTTTTGTTGAAGAAAAACAACCATAAACGATGCCAGGGCAAATCATAGTTATTGGTGGCCCTACTGCCTCTGGAAAAACGAAATTAGCCATTGAGGTTGCTAAGAAACTTGGCACTGAAGTTATCAATGCTGATTCTCGTCAAATTTACAAAGAACTCAACATTGCAGTGGCCAAACCAACGCAATTTGAACTTGACACTATCAAACATCATTTTATTTCTAACGTAAGCATTCACGAACACTTTTCTGCTGGCGATTATCAAAAACAAGGCCAAATCATTCTGAATGAATTAATTGATCAAAATGGTTCAGCTGTAATTTGTGGTGGAACTGGTTTGTATATCAAAGCGCTTTTGGAGGGACTTGATGAATTGCCAGAAATTGACGAAGATTTGAGGATTTCCATTGAAAATCAATTTTTAGAGAAGGGATTATGGTTTGTAAAGGAACAACTGTTGGCGTTGGATCCAAACGCTGCTGATTTTGTAAAGCTAGACAATCCCTCAAGAGTCAAAAGAGCTTTAGAATTGGTTATACAGTGTGGAAAATCGTTAAGTGAAATATACAAAAAAACGAGCACAATTCCAAATAATACCAAGATTCATCATTATTGTTTGGACATGCCCAGGCACCATTTATACCACA
>CAMBFD010000136.1 GCA_945865625.1 Chitinophaga pinensis | reverse complement strand
CCAAAATATATTTCATTAAGGCTGTTTGATTTGCCGCACTCTTCACCGTGGATTTATATTTTACCTTTTGCGACTTGTAAATTGCCGTTTGTAAATCGTCGGTCATTAACTTCAAACTCACATCAAACTTTTTTGCCGTCACCCAGTTAATTTCAGTGACACCCACATAATATGGATGGATCATTGACATACAGGTGAGTAGCATTATTGCAAAGAGTAATTGACGTAAATGTTTCATTTAATGAATTGCAACCTTTAAATTGCACCACAAATTTAGCGATTCATGTCCGATTTTTCACTTTGGTTCAAAACTGGTGTCCTTCATATCACCGATTGGCAGGGTTACGACCATATGCTCTTTTTACTCATAACAATGGGTGTTTTTATTTGGAGGGACATAAAAACCGTGTTAACCAATATTTCCGGATTCACTGTAGGACATAGCATTACGTTGATATTAAGCACCCTAGAATTCATACATTACAGCTCTGAACTGATTGAGATTCTCATTCCTACAACCATTGCAATTTCTGCAATTTTACAGTTGTTTACACTGAATAAAACACCCTCTAAAAATAATCAAACAATCCAATTTTCAATAATTTTAATCTTTGGATTGATCCATGGAATGGGGCTTTCAACCTTACTAAAATCAATGTTGGGAAAAGAAGAAAGTATCGTCCAACCCTTGCTTGCATTTAATTTAGGCATTGAATTTGGACAAATACTCATTGTATCTATATTGCTCACCATAAGCACATTATGCCTAAAAATATGGCATATTCAAAGTCGCGATTTCAAGCTTTTTATTGCAGCATTTGTTTTGTCATTATCCCTCAAAATGATTATCGAGCGCATTCCTGCAGAAAGAAATGATTCAGAGAAAAGCTGTGAAATCCCTCAAAAACTCCCTACTTTTGTAAATACCCAATATTTAAACATCAATGAATTCTCTTTACATGCGTAAATTTTTAATATTATTTTCTGCAATTTCTGCAACTTTAAGCATTTCATTAAATGCTCAAAATTTAAAAAATAACCCAACATCAAATCACGGAAACAAATTTGAACAATTGGGTACAATTTTAACAGATGCAAACAATTATCGCACTGCTTCGGGTGCACCGGGACATGCGTATTGGCAGCAAAAGGCAGACTATAAAATTGACGCACATTTAGATGAAAATTCTCGTTATTTAAATGGTGAAGAAACCATCACGTATTTCAATAATTCACCTGATAATTTAACCTATTTATGGTTACAACTCGATGAAAATGAGCACAATCCAAAAGGAGAAAATAATTACTTCAACGAAAGTGGTCATTCGAAAATTACGAATGTTGGCGAATTAGAAAATTTAGATGTAAAAACCAAACTCGATGGTTATGGAATGCAAATTTTATCTGTGACAGACTTGTTGGGTAACCCAATTCCTTTCACCATCAACAACACCATGATGCGCATTGATTTAAAACAAACTTTAGTGTCTAAATCAAATGTGAGTTTCAAAGTAAAATGGACATATAAAATTCCTGAAAGAAAGAAAATTGGTGGCCGTGGTGGATACGAATATTTCGAAAAAGACGGCAACGATTTGTTTACAATTTCGCAATGGTATCCAAGAATGTGCGTTTACAGTGATTATCAAGGTTGGAATCACAAACAATTTACAGGAAGGGGAGAATTTTCATTGGTTTTTGGAAATTTCGAAGTGAACATGAAAGTTCCTGCTGACCATATCATTGCAGCAACTGGTGAATGTCAGAATTATCAAGAAGTTCTGACCACTGCACAATTAAATCGTTGGAAACTTGCTCAAATCGCTACTGAACCGTTAGAAATTGTAACTTTAGACGAAGCAAAAAACAAAGAAAAATATCCCTCAAGAGAAAAACCATACAAAATTTGGAAGTATAAAGCTTCAAATGTGAGGGACTTTGCCTGGGGAAGTTCAAGAAAATTTACATGGGATGCAATGCCAATTACGGTAGACGGTAAGAAAATCATGTGCATGAGCTACTACCCTAAAGAATCTTATCATTTGTATAAAAAGTATTCAACAAAAGTGGTTGCTCACACCATTAAAACATATTCAAAACATACAATTCCTTATGCCTATCCTGTTGCAATTAGCGTTGAAGCATCAAGTGGAATGGAATACCCTATGATTTGTTTCAACTACGGTAGAACTGAAGATGATGGTACTTATACGGCTGGAACAAAATATGGTATGATTGGTGTGATTATTCACGAGGTTGGACATAATTTCTTCCCGATGATCATCAACAGCGACGAAAGAAACTGGAGTTGGATGGATGAAGGATTGAATACATTTGTACAATTTTTAGCGGAACAAGAGTTCGACAATAATTATCCATCAAGAAGAGGTCCTGCACACAAAATTGTGGATTACATGAAATTACCAAAAGAAAGATTGGAACCGATCATGACAAACTCTGAAAACATCATCGAATTTGGTCCGAATGCTTATGCTAAACCAGCAACGGCGTTGAATATTTTGAGGGAAACGGTTATGGGCAGAGAACTTTTTGATTATGCCTTCAAAGAATATTGCAAACGTTGGGCATATAAACACCCATCTCCTACAGACTTTTTCAGAACAATGGAAGACGCTTCGGGTGTCGATTTAGATTGGTTCTGGAGAGCTTGGTTCTATGATATTGAGCCAATTGATGTTCGATTAGACACTGTAATTGCTTACAAAGTGTTAGCACCACAAACAGTTCCTGTTGTAATGGATACTTTGGGAAAAGGCAAAATGAACAGCAAGACCGTTTCAATTCCAACCTCTGTAAAGTCAAACAAAAGTGCTCCTTCAATCAACACAAATGGAGAATACATTCATGTGTCAAGACTTAGAAATAAAGCATCAGGAATGAAATTCGCGGTTGATACAGATACGACTTTGAGGGACTTTTACTTTTACTATGACGAAGAAAAAGACACGTTTAATACTTGGAAATCGAAGTCGAAAAACAGCGTTGACCCAAGTATTCCAATGGTTGTCAATAAATACCGAAACTACGAATCTGTAAGTCCTGAAGCTGCCTCAAAATTCGAAAATCAATATTACTACGAATTGCAATTATCGAATGTTGGCGGAGCGGTAACCCCTGTGATTATTCAGTGGAATTTCACCGATGGCAGCAGCGAGGTAGATTATATCAACGCCTATATTTGGAGAAAGAATGAATTCAAATTCACGAAGAACTTCATGAAAACCAAAGAAGTTGCAAGTATTTTAATTGACCCATTCAAAGAAACTGCCGATATCAACGAAAACGACAATTTCTGGCCTAAAGGCGAAACCAAACCAAGTCGTGTTGAACTTTTCAAAATGAAAGAGCAGCCGGAAAGTAAAAATCCGATGCAAAGGAAGAAGTAGAATTAGAGTTTAGGGTTTAGGGTTTAGGGTTTAGGGTTTGATAAACACTTATAAACCTTTATAAACTTTTTCTATCCTTCAAAAAAGGAAACCTTTCTCTAAATTGCAGCATGGGTGCTTTTTCAATGAGCACATGAACAATTTGCTCTCTATTTTCAATTGGGTCAACCCTGTATTCACCTGAAAAATCAAGGAGCTGAGAATGACCGCTATGCTTAATCCCATTTCCATCGTCGCCAACGCGGTTTACACCCACAACATAACATTGATTTTCAATGGCTCTTGCTGTTAACAATGTATTCCAAGCTTTCATTCTGGCCGCAGGCCAATTGGCAACAAACAACATTAAATCGGCTCCAGCCAATTTTCGCATTTGCTCTGGAAATCTTAAATCGTAACAGATAAATGGAGCAATTTCCCATCCATTGAAATCGAAAGTTGTAGATTCTTCGCCGGCCTCATAGTGCTCATGCTCGTTTCCATAGCTAAACAAATGATTTTTATTGTATTGATGAACAATTTCACCGTTATAAACAGCTAAAAAGCGATTGTAAAATTGTCCGTTTTCTTCAATTGCCAAACTGCCACAAATTAATTTGTTTGAGCTGGCAATTTTCATCCATTCAACCGCTTCCCCATCCATTTTTTGGGCAAACTCTTTTGGATTCATGGTAAATCCTGTTGCAAACATTTCTGGCAAAACAACCATACTTCCTTCATGGGCTTGTTGAATATGCCAATTCAATCGGG
>CAMBFD010000135.1 GCA_945865625.1 Chitinophaga pinensis | reverse complement strand
TGCCTTCCCTCATTCAAAATTTTGGAAGCAATGGCCTAACCGCAAGAGAATTCAAATTGCTCGCCTTGAAATCAATCCAAGACGAATTTAATTATAACCTGTCTCAACAAATTTATGTGAGCGACCAAACTTGGAACATGATTAAAATTGTGAAAGAACAAACCAGCATCATGCTTCAACAAGTTGAAAAAACCATCCCTGAAAATGCCAACGCAAGCGAATATTGCATTGCCCTCATCAACTACCTGCAGAATGCAGGAGAAGTCCCTCATGAAAAAGGACTTAAAATGATTAAACACGAGATTGAAGTAATTTTTGGTTAATATGAAAAAGACAAGCAGCGGAATCGAAATTAAAGAAATTTACACCGACCCATCAAACATGGCGGAAAAAGCGGGCGAATTTCCCTTCACAAGAGGTGTCCGTAAAGACATGTATAGAGGTAGATTGTGGACCATGCGTCAATATGCTGGATTTAGCACCGCTGAAGAAAGCAATGCCCGCTACCATTATTTATTAAACCAAGGAACTACTGGATTGTCGGTTGCCTTTGATTTGCCTACGCAAATTGGATACGACAGCGACCACGCGATGAGCGAAGGGGAAGTTGGAAAAGTTGGGGTTGCCATTGACTCATTGGAAGACATGGAAACATTGTTTAAAGGCATTACCCTCGAAAATGTAACAACCAGCATGACCATCAATGCAACTGCAAGCACCCTTTTGGCCATGTATGTTGCCCTTGCTAAAAAACAAAACGCCGATTTATCAAAAATTGGGGGAACCATTCAAAACGATATCTTAAAAGAGTATGCCGCAAGGGGTACTTATATATATCCGGTTCGCCAAAGCATGAGAATTATCACCGATATATTTGAATGGTGCAGCAAAGAATTGCCACGCTGGAACACCATTAGCATTAGTGGTTACCACATTCGCGAAGCTGGAAGTACCGCGGCTCAAGAACTTGCATTTACCTTGGCCAATGGCAAAGCGTATGCCGAAAGTGCTTTGGCAAAAGGATTAGATATCAATGTATTTGGAAAGCGATTGTCGTTTTTCTTCAATGCCCACAACGATTTTTTTGAAGAAATTGCAAAATTTAGAGCGGCAAGAAGAATTTGGGCAAATATCATGAGGGACTTAGGAGCGACTGCCCCAGAAGCCATGATGCTCAGATTTCACACGCAAACTGGAGGGTCTACCTTAACAGCACAACAACCTGAGAATAACATTAGCAGGGTAACCATTCAAGCCATGGCGGCGGTTTTGGGTGGAACTCAAAGTTTACATACGAATGGATTTGATGAAGCATTGAACTTACCGACTAAAAAAGCGGCAAGAACAGCTTTAAGAACGCAGCAGATCATTGGATTTGAAAGCGGCATTACAAATACGGTTGACCCATTGGGTGGCAGCTACTATGTAGAATCGCTCACCGATGCCATTGAAGCAGAAGCTTTAAAACTGATGAGTCAGATTGACCAAATGGGCGGCGCCGTGAGTGCAGTTGAAAACGGTTGGATACAAGATCAAATTGCCTACAGCAGTTACGAATATCAAAAGCAAGTTGAAAGCAAAGAAGCAATTGTTGTGGGAGTGAATCAATTTCAAGTTGAAGAAACTGAAACGATGCCAAATTTCAAAATCAATGATAGTATTCGCGACACGCAGACTCAAAAAATTAATGATCTTAAATCTTGCCGAAATGAAATTTTAGTCACCGAAAAGTTGAAAAACTTAAAGGCTGCATGTTCAAGCGATGCAAATTTAATGCCTTATATATTGGACACTGTGGAGCAATATGCAACACTTGGAGAGATTGCCGACGTTTTGAGAGGTGAGTTTGGTGAATACAACCACTAGATTTTTGTTTCTTATACAATAAAAAAAATTAAAAAACAAGTAAAATAAATTAGCAAAATGTGAATTTTATGTTTTTCTTTACCGAATGGAATACAATATCAATCAGTTATTGTATTTCAATAACTTAACTACACTTTATTAACAACCCAATACCGAAAATAAGTAAAACATCATCTATGGAAAATAAGGCACACGAAATTGTTTGGCAAGACTGCTTAAAAATATTTAGAGACAACGTTAATCCTCAAAGTTTTAAGACCTGGTTTGAACCTATCAAGCCGGTTAAAATGTCTAATAAAGTACTCACAATTCAAGTTCCTAGTCAATTTTTCTATGAATGGCTTGAAGAGCATTATGTGCAACTACTTCATAAAACGCTTAAGAAAATAATTGGACCAACTGCCAAACTCGAATACAACATTATTGTAGAAACTGCTTCAGGAGTAGATCAACAACCTTTTACAATCAATCTACCGACTGGAAACTCTTCAAAGCAAGTGAATAACGAATTGGGAATGCCTATCAATTTGGATTCTCCAATCAAAAATCCTTTCATCATTCCTGGCTTAAAGAGAATGAATATCGACAGTCAGTTGAATCCACGTTACACTTTCGACAATTTTGTTGAAGGAGATTGCAACAAACTGGCGAGAAATGCAGGTTTGGCAATTGCTCAAAAACCAGGAGGTACTGCCTTTAATCCTCTGATGGTCTTTGGTGGTTGTGGACTAGGAAAAACGCATTTGTCTCATGCCATTGGTAACTTAATCAAACAAACTCACCGACAAAAAGTTGTTGTATTTGTAAGTGCTGAAAAATTCATCAATCAATTTATCGATTCAGCAAAACAAGGAAACAACAACCAATTTGTAAATTTCTATCAATACCTCGACGTTTTAATTGTTGACGACGTTCAGTTTTTCGCTAAAAAAGAAAGAACACAAGAAGTTTTCTTCCAAATTTTCAATCACTTACACCAAAACGGAAAGCAAATTATTTTAACATGCGACCGTCCACCGAAAGATTTGAAAAATATGGACGAACGCCTATTGAGTCGCTTCAAATGGGGCTTATCTGCCGATCTTAACGGACCAGATTTTGAAACCCGTGTTTCTATCCTTGAAAACAAAATGTATCAAGATGGCATCACTTTACACAAAGATGTAGTTGAATACTTGGCACACAACATCGACACCAACGTAAGAGAACTCGAAGGTGCTTTGATTTCATTGTTGGCACAAGGTTCATTAACCAGAAAACAATTGGATCTTAACCTTGCAAAACAAGTCGTGAAGAACTTCGTAAAGAATTCTACCCGTGAAATTAGCATTGATTACATTCAAAAATTGGTTTGCGACTTCTACAACATTCCTGTTGAAGCGGTAAAGTCTAAAACTAGAAAACGCGAAATTGTTCAAGCCCGTCAAATTGCCATGTATTTTACCAAAGACCTTACAAAATCATCATTGAAGAACATTGGCATTTTCTTTGGGGGACGTGACCATAGTACAGTCATTCACGCTTGTCAAACTGTAAACGACTTGATTGAAACTGATAAGAAATTCCGTCACGACGTTGAAGAGATTGAAAAACGTATTAAAATAAATACATTCTAAGAATTTATCTATAAATGTGAAAAGGCTCCTTTGCGGAGCCTTTTTTATTTGATGAACTTATCTCATCTTTGAAATCATGTTGCGCTTCTACAAATCATTCAAATACGCTTTAAACGGCGTGATCATAATTGCAAGAACTGAAAGAAATTTCCAAATTATATTGGTGTGCATGGTCATTACCCTGATCACCGGATTTAGCTTAGATTATTTCGGGCAACATTTAACCCGATTCGAATGGGCCATTCTTTGGTTGGCAATTGGATTGATGTTGGTTTCTGAGGGACTAAACACAGCGTTAGAAAAAGCGTTAGACACCTTGCATCCAAATCAACATCCAGGAGTCGGGCAATCGAAGGACATTGCAGCCGGTGCTACTTTTTGCGCCAGCGCAGTGGCAATCATCGTTGGATTGTATATTTTATTGCCCCGTATTATTGCAGCCGTAAACGGTTTATAGGATTATAGGATTATTGGATTATTGGATTATTGCATTATTGGAAATCCTTCTAATCTTTCTAATCTTTCTAATCTTTCTAATCTTTCTAATCTTTCTAACCCTTCTAACCGTTTAGAGCTCCAAATCCTTCAACTGAGCTGCGCTCAAGATGCTTGGAGCGTCAATCATCACATCGCGGCCGCTGTTGTTTTTAGGGAAGGCAATGAAATCGCGGATACTGTCGCTGCCGCCGAACATACTG
>CAMBFD010000134.1 GCA_945865625.1 Chitinophaga pinensis | reverse complement strand
CCCACAATCCAAAAAAATCCTATCAATTCTGCCAAAATCAACCCCTCATTGCATCCATTATTTATCCTGATACTTCTGAAATTTATACCTTTCAGTGGATCGATTCTGCCAAAAATGAAATGGTTAGAAACGTCTCTATTCGCCATAAGTTTTCAGATACATTCCCCAATCCAAAGGCCTTCAAAACCTATAAAGTCAATATCACCAAAACCAAAACCACTTTCTGTGGTGGTGATTATTCTCAATTAACCTTTAAAACATTCCCCACCCAAGATTCCACCATCTTTGATACCTTGTGCCAAGGACAATCGTTTGTGTTGCGCAAACGTAGCTTCCTTTCTGATACCACCTTCACCGATACTTTGGTCAATCTCTATGGTTGTGATTCCATCATGACCTATAAACTGCATTTTCTTAAAAAGTCTTTCTTCGCTCAAAAGATTGTCATTTGTAAGGGCGATACCCTGCGCGTTGGACCCAAATCTTATGTCAGTTCCGGATCTTTTATCGACACCCTTGTCAACGCCGTTGGCTGCGATTCTGTGGTGTCAACCGCACTCACAGTGAGTTACGATAGCATCTCCCAAAATATTCATGTTTGCAACACCTACTTCTATCAAGTTGGCAACCAATCTTATTATAAACCTGGCATCTATGTGGCTAAATTCAAAAACCGCTTTGGATGTGATTCCATCATTAGAACCGTGCTCACCATGGCCTCCGATACCATCATTCGTCGTAAGAAAACCCTGTGCTCTGGCGATGTGTACACCGTTGGCACAAATACCTACACCAAATCTGGGGTTTACCGCGACACATTTAAACGTTTCAACGGCTGTGATTCTTTTGTTCAATCTACTCTCAAATTCATCTCAGATACCACCATTTCTCAGTCCATTTCAATTTGCCAAGGCGATTCTCTCAAAGTTGGTAAAAACGTTTACAGAGCCTCCGACAATTATAACGATTCTCTTAAAAAGTTCCTGGGCTGCGATTCTGTCATTCACACCAAATTGAGTGTTTATCCTAAGTATACTCAAAATAAACTCATTCGTCTTTGCCCGAAAGAATCCATTGTCATCAACGGTGTCAATTACAATAAATCTCAAAACTTCAAATACCGTTACACCTCCGTAAATGGCTGTGATTCAGTGGTTGAGTTCAACATTATCAAGTCTGATTTGGAGTCTATTTTTGACATCGACAGTACCAAAACGCCTGCCATCACCTTTAACAATACCTCCAAAAAAGACGTTAAATTCTATTGGAAGTTCGACCAATCCACTGTTGATTCTATCAACAGAAAAGTCACCAAAAATTATCCCAACGACTCAAACAGAACCTTTGAAATCTGTTTGATTGTCAAAGACAGTTTTGGGTGCGTAGACACCATCTGCCAACAGCTCAAAATGTCGAAATTGATGTATTATCTCTTCAACACTTTTACACCAAACAACGACGGTTACAACGATGTTTACAACATCAAAACGGTGGGTGGTTCATTGCAATACAGCTTAGAAGTCTACTCACGTTGGGGTGTCAAAGTCTTTGAGGTACGCGATGCAAATTCCAGCGACCAATCCAAATTGTGGAACGGAAAGGTCATGAACAACGGCGCAGATTGTCCCTCCGGATCATACTTCGCTTTATTCAGGCTCTACCTCAATGGCAGCAGCAAGGATCCAGAAATTGTAAACGGAGTGATTATGTTAATTAGGGAGTGATTTGAAATTAAAGATTAATATATTTTCATAACTTTTGAAAAATTTACCCTATTTTAGGGTATCGCTTTAATTTTTTTTTGCCGTTGTTTGTAGCAACCAATTTAAAAAAATTATGAGCTTTAGAGTAGAACGAAACTATCTTGCAATTCCTTGCAGCATTACTTAAACTGTTTACGATAACAGTATGGCATTTATTATGTCTGAAACAATAAATAATCCACCTGGTCCACCACCAACTCCATGTTTTGGAGGTATACCAGCATTTGTAGAAATAAATGTAAATGGAGTACTTTTTATTATTCAGGTTGATTGTAATACTGTCACCCAAATTTGGATACCATGTCCCACACCAGGATTTCATCCTTTTAGAGCTTGTTATGGGCCTGATCCACTTGGCTCTTGTCCTAATCTGCTCACATTAGATCTGTAAACAAATTACCAACCAATCAGTGAAACATTTATCTTTGTGTTTCACTGATTTAATTTATTAATGATAAGAAACTTACGCATAAAACTTTTTCTATTGTTTTTCCTATTTGGGATAGGGAAAGTAGATGCGCAAAATTCTCAAAATATCATCGTAAAGAATCCATTAGGAATCACAAGTTTCATTGAAAACAATGGCCAATGGCCTAAAATTAATTCCAAAACACCTGTACTCTTTCAAACTGAGCAAGATGATCAGTTTATTTCACTTACCACAGATGGCTTTTATTGGGAAGCATACTTTAGAAAACTAAAGCATAAAAATAAACTTGAACATGAGTCTGAGTTAGAGCACGAGAAAAAAGAGGAAGAAAGCAAATTCGATTATACCAAAAAATTCATTCAGTTTAAATTGTTAAATTGTAATCGAAATCCCAAAATATTAAAACAACAGAAAACTAGATTTTATTTTTCTTACGGTGATAAAGAACTTACCTCTTGGGGTTATCACAAAATCATTTACCAAAATATTTACCCAAATATCGACTGGATTATTCAAATAGATTCAATTGATGGTAACATTAAATATTCTTTCGATTTACATCAAAATTCAGATGTAAATAACATCCAGATTCAATATCTGAGCGATGATATCAAAAAACCTCAATTGATTGAAAAAAAACTATATATAGAAAACTTGCCGTTTTTATTGGAAGAGTCCGGATTATCAGCCTATAAAACAGAAAATAATCCGACTCAGATTAACTATAAAATCAAGAAAAATAAAATCTCATTTTTAATTCCAAATTATAAAATTGGGGAACCCGTTTTCATTGACCCTTGGGTTCAAAAAGTTTACCTACCCGAAGATGATAGTTTTTACACCAGTGTGTGGTATATTAAAAACAAAAATCGATCAAACTGGCCATCAAATCCCTTTCGACAATCGAATAATATTCCTATTAAAATAAACTATGATTACAACAACAATTGCATTGTTTACGGTGGTCCTTTGTATCCAAGCCAACCCAAAATAGCCAAATATGATGCAAATGGTCAATTAAAATGGATGTTTATGGGGTCTGCGCCATCCATGAGTTTCAAATATGTATACTCTGATGTATGTTTAATGGGATCAATTTACACCCAAAAAAATACGGGCAAAACATTTACATGCAATGGATATGATACCGGCAGCACTAAAGTTATAAGACTAGATGATTCTGGGCATTATGACAAATTTATTTCCGGATATAATCGTTTATTGACAGAGAATTTTGATATTCAAATCAATTGTCAAAACAATCTATTATATATTGCAGCAGGCAGCACGCAAAACTCTGTAAACTATTCCTACACAACCATTGATTCTGCAATCTCAATTCAAAAAGAAGTATTGGGAATTGATGTTAGAAAAAATAATAGAAATGGACAAGATGCAATAAATATCTTACTTGATGATAGTGGGAATTGTTATTATTTAATTACCGGTCCAATTGGAGGACTTGCATCTGGTAGATTTGCAGGCAATTTACTTATAAAAACAAATATAAAGCATACCCTTGTTTGGGAAAAACCTACTGGCTTTCTATCAACAAAAGAGTGTAACAACCATCCTAATCGTAAAGCATATTATTCTTCAAATTCTCCAAATTTGCTCGCCATGAATGATCATTATTTATTTTATTACGATGGTAAATACTTGGCTGCCTACAATAAACAAAATGGCAATCACGTTGGAAATGTGGATTCATCTTCAAAAAAGATTGCCATGGACATCCAAGGCATTGCCGTAGATGAGTGTAACCATGTTTATGTGGGTGGTGATAGCGCAACCATCCGCATTTATACCTTCAATGGTTCCAATTTCAAACTTGATACCATCCTCAAAACCATGAGTACCCCCACCGCTCAACAAGTCAATGATGTGCGCATCAATGTTTCAAACGGACTCATTTTCTTCTGTGGCGACAGCCTTTTAGGTATTGTTAAAAATCCTTATTCATGTATCGATAGCTCTTACTTCTCCCAC
>CAMBFD010000133.1 GCA_945865625.1 Chitinophaga pinensis | reverse complement strand
ATTTCGAAGTTGTTTCTATTGATGCGGAAGAAAACTATCCCTCCGAATTAAAAAACAATGAGGTTTGCGAATACTTAGCCCTTCACAAGGCACAACATTATATTGCGCCATTAGAAAACAACATTTTGGTTACCGCAGATACCATTGTTTGCATCGACAATTTGGTCTTGAACAAACCAGAAAATCACGACCATGCATTTGAAATGCTCAGTTTGTTAAGCGGCAAAAAACATACAGTTTATACAGGTGTTTGCATTAAAAATGATGAAAAAACGCATGTGTTTTCTGATGCAACGGAAGTTGAATTTTACGACTTAACCCCAGAAGAAATAAACGCCTATATACATAACTGCCAGCCTTTTGATAAAGCTGGCAGTTATGGCATTCAAGACTGGATGGGTTACTTGGGTGTTAAAGGCATCAACGGATGTTATTTTAACGTCATGGGATTCCCATCGGGCCGTTTTTATAGAGAATTGAGTACTTTTTTAAAGTAATTACTTCATTTGACTCGCCATTTCAAGGGCATTTTTAGCGTTAATCAATCCGCCACTAACTGAAATATCTTTAAAGTTTACCTTGTCCTTTTTAGTGCCAGGCAAGATTACTTTTTTGTCAACTTTCATAGAAGATTCCATCAATATTTGTTTCAATTGAGCAGCAGTTAAATTCGGGAAACGACTCCACACCAACGCAGCAACACCAGCAGCGGCAGGCGCCGCCATACTTGTTCCGTTGAAATACGCATATTTATCACCAGGAATTGTGCTGTAAATATCTTGACCAGGAGAAAACAGATCTACATTGTTTTTACCGTAGTTACTGAAGCTTGTAGCCAACATTTTTCTCTTCGGTTGACTTGCACCAATTTCAATCCAATTGGCAGCAAATCTTTGACCACCCCATAAAGAATCATTCGGGTAATTCGATTCAAAATCGTTGTTTTCACCGTCGTTACCAGCAGCATGAACCAACAATACGTTTTTAGATTCAGCATAAGCCACCGCACTGTCTACAATATTTTTATCCCAGCTAAAAGCTTTACCAAAACTCATGTTGATAATTTGCGCACCATTGTCCACTGCATAACGAATGCCATTTGCAACGTCTTTATCTCGCTCATCGCCATCAGGCACCACACGTACAACCATAATTTTAACGTTATCGGCAATTCCGTTCATTCCAACGTTATTGTTGCGTGTTGCAGCAATGATACCGGCCACGTGGGTTCCGTGAGAAGCATCTGGACCAACAACATTGTTGTTGCCATAATAGCGCTCAGAAGAGTTTGCATAGTTGTCGCCCACAATCTTACGAGAATCAAAATCAGGATTGTTTTGGAAATTTGCTCTTACGTCAACCTGTTGAAACTGTTCAGCAATTTCACTGTACAAATTGGCAAACTCCAATTTGTTTTTGGTCATGATTTCTATAATTTTTCCCTTGATCATATTCAAAGCCATGTCGTTGGTTTTCATCGCTTCAATTTCTGCCGTGGTTGGATTGTCTTTGCCAGTACCTTTTTTAATGCCATTCAATGCATCGTAAGCAGGTTTTAATTGTTTGTAAGCATTTCCATAAGCTTCACGCTCTTGGTTGATTTCCATTTTCCACATTTGGTATTTGTTGTACTCGGGGTTGTCACCATTTACGTCTTCAGGTTTCACATCTTTGTATTTATCGTCGAGTTTTTTGAAAAGTCTCACTTTTTCAAGATTGTCGGCACCAACCATTGAACCATCGGCACCTCCTATGAAGTTCCAACCGTTGATATCGTCGGTGTAACCATTTTTATCGTCGTCAATACCATTGCCGGCAATTTCTTTGGAGTTCACCCAAATCACATCTTTCAAATCAACATGATTTACATCAGTACCACCATCAATTACAGCAACTAAAACTGTTTTTGAGGGAAGTTTACCTTGCGGAGAATTGTATGCATCATTCACCGAAATTCCCATGTTCTTTTTGCATGGTTCTCCAAAAAACCAATCTTGTGCTGGTTTCTTTTGTGCCCACAAATTGCCAATTGCAATTGCAGAAACGATTAGTATATTGTATTTTTTCATAAATTATATCTTTTTACAAAACACCATAATGCTCACAGCCTTAAATGGTATTTTTGTTGTGTCGGAATTAAAAATGTATTTTCTTAAAAATTGTTGCAAAGGTTTCCATTTTACAACATCCATTGGTGCCATTACATAGTGCATTTCCAAAACTTCAAATCCTGAATCTTCCATCAATTTTTGAATTCTACCTTTGGTATAAATTCTAGCAAGGGCCCAACGCTCATGCAAAAATTTAGGCAACCAAGAAAACAAAGGAACCCTGTTCCAAGGCAATAAAGGCAAACTTGCACCATGCGTTTCAAAAATCCACCATTTATTCGGAACAGAAATGGCGCATAACGCACCAGATTTAACTGATTCTGCATAGTTTTTCACCCCAATTTCTTCGGGTAAATGTTCTATCACTTCAAAACTTAACAAACGATCGCAAACTGGTGTAAATCCCTTCGACATAATGTCCCAAACCAAGAACTCCGAATTACCAACTTGCAAATCTGACTTTAATTCGTTATATTCATGTTGGTGCACTTCTGCATATTCAAGGCCGTAAGTATGGTTAAATTTATTTGAAATTTGAAGGACAGTATTGCCGTTGCCACATCCAATTTCCACAAGGGTTGATTGATTGTCGTAAAATCCCTCAAATCGATCTAAAATGCGAATTCTGCGCTTTACAAGTAAATCATTGCTATCAGCGGGTTTCCCCAAATAGTGATTTTCTTCAAACAACGATTTATCGACCCTACTTGTATTGCTCATGTGCTACAGCTTCAATTTAAGTTTCAAATTAAACAAAACCCTTCGAATAATAATCCATACATGGGCAAAAAGATTAGGTAAAAGTCCGTAATGTTTCGTTAAAACATTAAAACGTTCCCTCCACGCTTTCTTTGTATACTGATAACTGCTTCCGCCAACTTCAAAATTTGAAAGGATAAAATTGCACCTAAATGCCTTTGGTTTCTTCTTTAAAATATTGACAATCCAATCAACATCAGCAGCTTGTTTGTATTGTAAATCGTATGGATCACAAAGTGAACGACGCACAATAAAACTCTGATGACAAAGGTTCATCCCAAATCTAAAACTCGAAAAGTTCAAGTTTTCTGGCAAAGTTTGAGGTTTTAAATCACTAATTAAACCTATTTGCTCCATTTCTGGCGACACAAACATGGTATCGCTGTATAAAATATCACAATTTTCAATTCGAATACTTTGCAAAGCTTTTTCAAAAACGTCATTTGCATAGACTGTATCACCGCCGTTCATAAACCAAACATAAGTGCCAGTGGCAAGAGCCAATCCCTTATTCATTGCATCATAAATGCCTTTGTCTTTGGCAATTTCTAAAACATCAATTTCGTTTTGATGTTCTCTTAAAAACTCAGCACTTCCATCGGTACTATTCCCATCAATTACAATCCACTCAATTGATTGTTTATCGGTTTGATTTACAATGGACTTAAAAGTGTTTTTCAACCCTTCTAAGTGATTGTAATTGATGGTTATAACCGAAATGAGTTTATGCATTCAATTCTTCTTCTTCAGGTTTTGAAATAATTTGTTTCAAAATCAATCCAATGAATAGCAACAAAATCAATCCAGAAGATGCCAATTCAATGTTGAAATACATGCTTCTATCTGCAGGTACATAGACCCATAGGATTTGATGATTGCCGGCAGGAACTTCAACACCTCTTAAAATATAATTGGTACGCACAGCTTTCGCTTCTTTACCATCAATAAATACTTTCCATCCACCATTCGATTCACTGTAATAAACCTCGCTAAATACCGCAAATCCGGCATTTTTGTTGTTTGATACATATTGAATAGAATCGGTAGAATATTTTATTTGCTTAATTACACTGCTAGAATCTGTTGTGAAAACATTGTTTGAAGGCTTGTTCAACTCAGCATTTTCAACCACTGCGTTCTTGCGAATATTTACCATGTTGATCGTATTTAAAGCATCTTTAGGCTTTTCAACAACCTTTACGCTATCAACAAACCATGCATGTCCTAATGGATTCAATCGAGGGAAACCTTCTTCTTTACCTGATTTTTGATCTCTCGACAAAACATACTTACAATTTAACATATCCAATGCGTTATTTT
>CAMBFD010000132.1 GCA_945865625.1 Chitinophaga pinensis | reverse complement strand
CGACACAGCTAATGGGGTAGTTTATGGTAAATTATATAATTGGTATGCTGTAGCAGGAATACACGATAATGATCCAGCTACTCCCAACAAAACATTAGCACCTTCGGGATGGAAAATGCCATCTAATAATGATTGGACCGAATTAACTGATTTTTTAGGTGCAAGAGAAGTAGCTGGATCAAAAATGAAAGCTACGGGTACCGCACTTTGGGTTGCTCCAAATATTGCTACCAATGAATCTGGATTTACTGGACTACCTGGAGGAGAAAGAGTGTATGATTTTGAGGGAATTGGTAGAAGATCGGGATGGTGGAGTTCTAATGAGATTAGTTTAGATCAAGCTAGAGGTAGGTCAATACTTAATTATGCTCCTAATTCTTTTATTTATCATGCATATAAAAATATGGGTCTCTCAGTTAGATGTGTTTTTGTAGGAATACCACTAAATAACTAAAGTCTTGTCCTGAAAAAGCTTTTTAGTTATGGATCAATTTGGAAGGTGATGAGAGATAGTTTAAGCATTTGTTTCAGAAAATATAGAAGCTAAGAAAGCAGACTTTAATAGCCTGCTTTCTTGGAATTAAGTAATTTCTCAAATACCCCTACCAAACTGTAAAATCCCCTCAAATCATTCCAGATTCGGTTAGAATGTAGTTCAATGGTGGCTACAGTGTTATTTTTGAGAATAATATAGAAGTTAAAAGTAAATATGCCTGCAAATGTGTTGATATTGTCAAGAGAATTTCTTCATTGCAAAAGCACTCAATAAGCATAAAGTTTCAAAACTTATTAGTCCTAAGACAACCACAATTAAAAAGTTATCTTGAAAATGTTGCGGCGCGGCGATACTACAAATAACTTTTGTAAGTCCAGTTATTGCAAACAAAACTGTCAAGCCAATTTTATAACCGTCTGAGATGTTGCTGTTGGAAAACAAATAAATTAGAACCGTTGAAATGAGTAAACTCAAATCTACCATCAAATAATTGAAGGGTGAATACTTTGAAATCATTAGTCCAATTAACGTGTTTAACACAATTAAAATGAACCCTGCTATTAATAATAAATTTTTCATTTCAAGTCAAATTATAAATAGTGGGGGCGAAGCCCCCACTATTAGTTGTTTTACATTTTTGAAAGAATATCTGCTTTTTTAGCGTCAAATTCTGCTTGAGTTAAAATACCCATGTCTAACATTGATTTTAATTTTGTTAGTTTTTCCATTGGGTCTTCAACTGGTGCTGCTGTTGTTTGTGGTTGATTACTTGGTGTATTAATAGTAATTCCCCCACCTGCAATAGCTCGTTTGTCTTCAAGGTCACGCTGTCTGCGTTCTTCTTTTTTAGTTTCTTCCATCTCTTGAGCAAAGCGATAAAGTCTTCTTGCTTGTGCTTTTGGAATGTCTTCCATGCTTTCGGACTGACCTGAAGTTGTTTTGATTGTAATAGTTGCACCAAATACACCTTCTTTCATGTGCACATCAGCAACGTTCATCCAAGAAAAATCTTTAAAGTCAAGACTTAAACCAAATGATTTAGGTCTGATTAAGATAATTCTTTTGTTGGTTAGAGCAATACAGTCAGGCGAAAAGTTAACTCCAATCGTTTTCTTTTGAACTGCGATGTATTGAACTTCTTCATTTGATGTGCAATATTCTTGGACTTTTGGTAATACTTTCTCAATTACTTTTGGGTCTTGCTCTTCGGTTACTAATTCTTTGATTGATAACATACTTTTTTTGGTTTATTTGTTAATGAAAATTAAGTTTTTAGTATGGGAATTATTTGAACCATCCTTTCTTTTCTTCGACAAGTTGGGTTTTTAATAATTCAATTTGTTGGCGAATGAAATCATCTGTTCTCGAATAAATAGCAAGCAGATTTAGTGCTTGCTCTGCCTTGGTTTTCCATGCGTTTTTTATTGGTTGGTTTATTTTATTTTCATTTCTTGCATTATCTGTTAATGCTACTTTATGAACTTTAATATTTTTGAAATTTGAAGCCGATATATTTGCTATTTCAAGTAAATCGTCTGGGTTTTTAGGTAGTGGATAAGTTTGAATTATGGTTGCTTTTTTTTGATTTAAGCTATCTATTTTTGAATTACCAAACGCTCTAGTAAGCATCCCGTCTAATGCTCCCCAAGTTCCTGTACCTGAATTTTCTTTAACAATTTCGTTTTCAACTTCATTAAGTCTATTCATAAAGTCGGCTAAATTGCTATTAGAATTATTGCCGTTGCTATTCGTTTGGTTTTCTGTTTCACGAATAATTTTAGCACCACACCATTCACAATGAATAGATGTTACTGCTACTGGATTTTTACAAGAATTACACTTTAACATCCGGCTTATAGTTTAGATAAAAGTTCTTTTTTCTTTTCAGTAAATTCTTCTTCAGTAAGAATACCTGCAGTTTTTAACTCCCCAAGTTCTTTCAAAAGTTTCAACACTTCATCTTTATTTACTCCTGTATTGTTGTTTTGATTTTGTTGAATATTTTGGGTAGTATTATTCATTAGGTTTCCCATTGTATTTGCAATAGGCATAGCCATTCCAAGTCCTACAACAGTTCCCAAAATTCCACCTTCTCCGCCAATTCCACCTCCAATATTCTCGGCTGCTTTTTCAGTTGTGTCAAATGCTCTTTCAACTTTATACACTTCTAAATTTTCTGCTCTACGTTTCAGCCTCATGCGTTCTTCCATATCTTGTGACATTAATCTATGGAAGTCATCAACGATTTTTTTAACTCTTGGGTCTTCATCAACTACAGGAATTGCTTCGATGTTGAAGAATTCTAAATGAAGGCCATATTTCGCAAGTGCTTCTGAAATTATTCCTTTTACTGCTCCTGAAACCTCTGAAACGATGGCTTCTAGTTCAAGTGGATTTAGGTTTTGTTCTTTTGAAATTCTTGTAATTGCAGTTTTTACATTTTCAGTAATAATCCCTCTAAAAAATTGTGTTAGCTTGTCTGCTTCAAAGTCTGGAACTGTTCCAATTATTTGATTAAGAAAAGTTTTTGAGTCTGCAACTTTCACTGCAAAACTGCCTCTAGAAGTTATTGGAATTGGAACTCTAAAATTCGGTTCCATCATATTAAATGGGATAAGTCCAAACTTTGTGTCCATTGCAACGGCTTTGTTTATAAAATAAACTTCTGCCTTAAATGGGCTTTGACCACCAAATGCAAGTCCAATTAAACTTGATAAAATTGGAAGATTTTGAGTTGATAAAGTATGCGTCCCAGCCTCAAAAATGTCTAGGAGTTGCCCACCTTTAATAAATAATGCTTGTTGTGATTGGTTTACTACGAGTTGTGTCCCAAGTCGTAATTCTTCATCACGTTGGCTGTCAACTTTTGGTCTCCATTTCCAAACCAAAGCGTTGTTTGGTCCGTCATACTTTAATACGTCAATTATTGCCATTTCTGTGCGTTTTTGCTGCGTTGGGTTAAATTAAATGTAGTGCTATTGTCTCGGCTTGTGAGCTGGATTGCACTTCTTTTAATTTTACGATGCCTTGGTTTCTATTTTTCAAAAGTATCATTTTCTTTTTATTGTCGTTTTATGCATGCACTGTCGTCCATTACAATGACCACTAACTCATTTTTATAAGAAATCAAATTTCGCTTATGCACCTACTTAAAATTGTATTGGCGAAATTTTGTATCTTTTTTATTATAACTAAATATATTGTTTTTTTCTTATAAATTAATAAAGGGAATATTTATTTCTTGTAAGCTTTGAGTGTATATTTTGGTAATTTTGCTACTATTGTGTCCTAATAACTCTTGTTTATAGGGTAAATCGGCCCACTTTATTCTGGCGATCTACAGGGTTCTTGTAATCAAGAGGTTAAAAGGGTTTGATTTGTCGAAGGACAAGCACATGTATTGATAAGTCAAATAAAAATGTAGGCACTAATGGCCTGCTTTTTTGATTTTAAGGAACTTCTCAAATACTTCTACTAAACTGTAAAATTGACTTAAATCCCTCCACATTTGGTTAGAATGTAGTTCAATAGTGGCTACATGAAAATCAAGGACTTACGTTAAATCGTGGGTCCTTTGTTGTTTCTGCGTGAGGTTTGCGTGAGGTTTTGCGTGAGGTTTTTGTCATTTTACTTATTTCAGTCGGAGAGGTGTAAAAAATGAATAGATTGTATTAAAAGAAACATTGTCAAAGCAATTTGACGGTGTTTTGTTTTTCAAAAGCTATACCGAATCTATGCATTAATAAAATTTACAAAATTTCATA
>CAMBFD010000131.1 GCA_945865625.1 Chitinophaga pinensis | reverse complement strand
TGGAACAATGCCTTATATTTTGTAAGCGATAGCCTTGTTTTTGCTTATTCTAATGGCAGCGAAATTCCAATTACTTCGAATCCTGCATTTACAGCACGAATCTTTGTAAATAGCAATGGTTTACATATTGCACAACAAGGGAATATCATAAACTATTCTGCGGGCGGTCAAAAAAACATTTTCATCAATGTAATTGTCTCAGCAACCCAATTTTCTGACATTTATTGGTTTTGCACGGGTTATGGCCCTGGTGTAATTAAAAATGATAATCCAAATTATGCTTTTATGCCAAACGGTCCATCAAGTCCATCTGTTTTTGCAATGTCTAAATCTGGAAGTCAACTCATATGTTCGGGTGGCGGTTTATCAAGCACTTTTGGCAATGGTTTTAACACTTCAGGTTTTTATATTTACAACAATGGAACCTGGATTAACAATCCAGAATCGCCAAAGAAAGTAAACATGTATGATTTCACTTTCGTTTGTCATCGGAAAGCGAATAATTGCTACTATCTAGGTTCTCATACCCAAGGAGTTTTGGTTTTGAGGGATAAAGAAATCACTGATATCATCGATGAAAAAAACTCCCCACTCGTTCGAAACAATGTTCTTAATTTCATCCAAATTGGTGGCATTGCGGAAGATTCAAAAGGCAATTTATGGATTGCCAATTATGGTGCTAGCCGCGCATTGCTTTGCCTCACTAAATCAAATAATTGGTATACATTTAATGTAAACACAAGTGATATCACCGGAATTACCATTGACGCTACTAACCGAAAGTGGCTCAAGACTCCAACTGGAATTCTCGTTTTCGATGAAGGCAACATCACCAATAATTTTGACGATAAACTCGTTAGCATCAATACGAGTAATGGATTGGTGAGCAATGATGTCTTGTCAATTTCGGCAGATAAAAACGGTTACGTTTGGATAGGCACCGTACAAGGATTAAATATTTATACCGGTTCTTCAAATTTATTTAAATCGCCTAAAATTGATCGTTTTATTGTAGAACAAGATGGAACCACTGGATATTTAATGGGAGAAGAAACCATCTTAGATATTTTGGTTGATGGGGGAAATAGGAAATGGATGGCAACTTCCAATGGTTTATTTGCTGTAGATGAATATGGACAAAAAGTAATCAAACATTTCACGTCTGAAAATAGTCCTCTCTCAGCCAATAGAATCATTTGCCTTGGTCAAATTGATGAAACTGGAGAAATCTTTATTGGAACCAATAAAGGCATTATTAGTTATCGAAATGATGCAAAAGAAGCCAATGAAAGTTTTGGTGAAATTATTGTGTATCCAAATCCTGTCCCTCCCAAATATGAAGGGATCATTACCATTGAAGGTCTTGCAAACAATGCAGAAATACGCATCACAGATACCCAAGCCAAACTTGTTTATCAAACAAAAGCAAATGGCGGTAAAGCAACTTGGAATGGCTACCGTTTGGATGGAACTAAGCCAAATAGTGGGGTTTATTTTGTATTTGGGGTCAATCAAGATGGCACCGAAACCGCAATGGGTAAGTTTATTTTTATAAAATAACTTGCAAGCCGTCATAGGCCAAATCTATCCCCTTCGGCAGTTCATTGCACACATCATCATGAAAACCAATTTGGTGACTCATGTGCGTAAAATAGGTTTGTTTTGCACCAATTTTCAATGCTAAATTTGTGGCCTCCGTTAATGTAAAATGCGACATATGAGGTTCCCTTCTTAAAGCATTTAAAACCAATACCTCTAACCCTTTTAATTTTTCTAATTCTAAATCGCTAATAAAATTAGCATCTGTAATGTATGCGAATTTACCGAATCGATAACCAAAAACAGGTAATTTATAGTGCATCACCTGAATCGGTAAAATAGGTAAATCTTTAATTGTAAATTGACTATTATCGATAACCGTAAAATCAATCAACGGAACCCCGGGATACTTATGTTCAGAGAAAACATAATCGTATTGATTTTTAAGCGCCTCTAAGACATGCTGACTACAATAAGCCTGAATGTATTGATCTTGCAAATAGTTATAGGGCCTAACATCGTCTAAACCCGCTGTATGGTCTTTATGTTCGTGTGTAAACAATAAGGCATCCAACTTATGAATACCTGCGCGAATCATTTGATAACGAAAATCTGGACCTGAATCAATCACGATTGATACATCATTCCATTCAACATGAATAGATGCTCTTAACCGTTTATCTTTCACATTCTCGCTCAGGCAAACTGGGCTCTTGCACCCTATTGGGGGAACGCCTTGAGAAGTGCCTGTGCCTAAAAATGTGATTTTCATAAAAAAAAGGATCGCTTAAGCGACCCTTAAATAGATTAAATATTCGTTAAATGTCCTTTTAATTGCATGATAATTCCAACTTCCATATTGTTGGCTTTTTTATCATTCGATGCCCAAATACTCAACCAATCTGTTGCATGTATCACTTCAAATTGAGAAAGTAAAGAAGCATTTACCAATGGATAATCGTAAACCACATTCCCCATATCTGTCAATACCTTCTTCACAAAATCAAAACGCGCAGTGACTCTTGGATTTTGCTTGCTATTCAAGAAAATAAAATTTGTATCATGTTTTTCATAATAGCTTTCAATCATATTGTGATTTGCTTCAGGTAAAACTGAAATAAATCCTTCCCCTTTTGCATTTTCTTGAATTTGTTGACAAAAACGAATGGCAACAGCTTCGAAATTCTTATCTGTAACAACAACAAATTTATGGTTTATAGTTGGTTGAAATAATGCATGCATTTCTTTAGCGCATTGAATTGCTTTAGTTGGGTTTTCAAACATTGATTTAACAGCAGCAATTTCACCGCTCATATCTCTACCCAAAACTTCACCTAAAATCATGACCAAATTGCCCAATGCAAATCCTAGAGTCATTCTTGGTTGGTAGCCTGTAGCAATCGTATAAAAAGGTAAATTGTTCGATTGCGCAATTCCCATCAATTCACCACCGGCAGCCATGCAAATTATATCACAATTACGTGATTTTGCATCTTTATACATGGTCAATGTTTCTTCTGTATTTCCTGAATACGAGCACAAAATAACCAATGAATTTTCATTTGCGTAACCCGGTAAATTATAATCTGAATACACTTCTACCGGAATTGGCATGTCGTTCCAAAAGAACAAGCGCGCAATTCGACCACCTATTCCACTGCCTCCTAAACCACCAATCACGATATTTCGATATTGGCTAGCCGATTTACCATGATTATGGTAATGACTTAAAACATATTCTAATTGTTCTTTGAAATTCTCCAAAGACATTTCGTGGGTGATAACTGACATATAGCAAAAATACAAATCTGTAAGTTGAAAACAAAAACCACGAGGGTCATTAACAAAAAAAAGACCACTTTCGTGGTCTTTTTTAAATTTAATTCACAACTTTTATTGATTCCAATCAAATTTATATCGGTAATCTTGAATATTCGCACTCTTTGTTAAGACTTCAGAAATCCTATTCGCCAAATATTGAGGCTGACTCATAAAGTCAATTTGATCTTGTGTATTTAAAATAGAAGTGGGAACTGAAACCGTACTGCGTTTATCTAAGAAAATGACAGCTGCAACGTTTCTACCTGCAAATGCAATGGTTGTAGACTTTTCTTTGGCACCAAATGCTGCACCTAGAACAGGTGATTCTTGACCCAATTGTGGAATGAAATTCTGACCAAATCTTACACCATCTAAAGATGTTACCAATCCTTTTACGCTGCTAGCCAAGGCTTCAGCAGTTTTAGCAGTTTCCAAAGCTTTAGCCAATTTATCAGCTGCTTTTCTTGCTTTTAAACGCTCTCTTACCAAAGGTTCAATTTCAGATTTTACATTTGCAACAGTTGCATAACCAACATGCTTAATATTTTCAATTTTGACAATCACTTGTTTATTTGAAAATGCAAATACTTCAGATACGTCACCAACCGCACGTTTGTTGTCAAATAACCAATACATAATTGTTCTTGAGTCTGCTGCAGCTTCAATACCAGGAATTGTTTTTTGATCTGTGGTGAAGTCTTTCGATATACGTGGCAATGTACCTGCTTTTTCAACCGCTTTGTCGAAATCAGATTTAATTGAATTTTTAAAGCTTCTGCATTTCTCATCAACTATTTTAACTGTTTGCTGTCCCGGTGTAATTTCCACTTCATTTTGTACGAAACTAATTTTTGTATTGTCTGGACCTGCCACCATTTTAATGATATGGAAACCATATTGTGTTTTAACAACGCCAACTTGACCCGGTGC
>CAMBFD010000130.1 GCA_945865625.1 Chitinophaga pinensis | reverse complement strand
GAATAATAGCTGTATTGGGAGAAACCGAATGAATATCCTCCAAAAATTTCGCTATTGTTGGCGTGTAAACCAAAGTATCTAATTTACCATTATAGGACTCATTTGTACCAAATGAAAAAACAAGTATATCGGGCTTTAAATATGCTATTTGCTCAATTGTATGTTGCGCTTTATTGATTAAATGCGGAAACTGAGCCCCAACAACACCGCAATGATGGTATACAACTCCTCGTTCATTTTTAGGCACAATTTCAAACCCATAAAACCCAAATTGATTTTGGGTTTCATTCGTTTTTGACAAACTTAAAGTAAAATTATTTTGAGGGACATTTGACTGAAAAGTACTGATTCCCCATGAATTCCCATTATTGGAAACAGCGGAGTCAGTACGTTGATATTCTTCATTTAAATTACATGCAAATGATGACTCATCTGTAGAGTGCCAAATGCGTATTTTTTGCATTTCGGGCAGACTAAAGTTACCCAATAAATTATCTTCTGTAAATTTTTCGGTGAGTGATAATTTAAAAGAAGCGTTTGGAAAATGTGTGTAAGCGGCATATCCTGTAACTCCAAGAGGATCTTTTAAAGCGCCAGTCATTGTTTTTAAGCCATTCCAAGCATTGCTTTGTTTTACAGAAACACCTTTAGGTCCGTAACTTTTTGCAAGGGCATAAGGAAACAAAATTCCACGACCTGCATTCCCAAATCTCGATTGAAGTTGAATTCTAATTTCTCCAGTAAAATAGTCTCCTTGAATATGGCTATCACCAATATGCATAATGGTGAAAAGGGTATCAGGCTGATTTGCTTTTTCTTTACTAAAATTGCTTGAAACAAGATTATCAGATTGAGAGGGGAAATCTAATTGAACCAATTTTAAATTATTGACGCGAACATTATGTAACTTTTTTAATGATTTTTCCAATTTCGGATTTACCTGTAATTGATTGCAAGAAAAACATATAAATGATTTTTGATCATCTAAAGGAATGGATTGCGCACATAGAAATTGAGTAAAAAAAGAAAGAAAGGCTAAACAGTAAAATTTAAAATTTAATTTCATCAAAATTGAAAATATATAAACGGTTGAACCACATCATCTTTAAATTGGATAATGATTTGTAAAACTAGAAATACCCAAATAATCCAGGTAAAAGAAGGCAATGTTTGAATTTTTCTATACAAATTGTCCTTAAGAGTTGGAGATAAGAATGCAATGAATGCGGCAAAAATGAGCATAAATCCTGTTTCAGAGCGCGATATCCAAAAGCCGCCAAAATCTTTAAAATTGAAATTGGTGAAAATTTGATTGATGCTTGTATAGGCCGATTGAAAAGAAATTGCCCTAAAAAATATCCAACAAATGGCAACAAAATGGAAGGTTAAAATTACGCCCCAAATCTGACTGAATCTCGTGTTATTTTTACTTGGAAAAAATTGACTCCAAGCTTTATGAAATGCCAATGCTAACCCATGCGCAAAACCCCAGAAAATAAATCTCCAATCGGCACCATGCCAAAAGCCCCCAATGAGCATGGTAATCATTAAAAACAAGTATGTATTGAAAACACCCTTTCTGTTTCCACCCAAGGGAATGTAAATGTAATCTCTTAACCAGCTGCTTAATGAAATGTGCCATTTACGCCAAAAGACTGTGATATTGGAAGATGAATAAGGATTCTCAAAATTTTCCTTCAAACGGTAACCCAAAATTAAAGCAATGCCTATAGCAATATCGGAATAACCAGAGAAATCAAAATAAATCTGAAATGTATATCCATACATTGCCAATAAATTTTCGGCACCTGAAAAATTTGCCGGTGCTTCATGAACAATATCTACATATTTTCCAAGGTAATCGGCAACGAACAACTTTTTAAGTAACCCAATTAATATTCTAAAAAGACTTTCTTTATAAAGGGCTGCATTGATAATTTGAGGTTTAAATATTTGAGGTAAAAAATCTTTCGCACGCACAATTGGACCAGCCACCAAATGAGGGAAAAATGTCATATAGAAAGCATAATCGCTCACATTTTTCGTGGCTTGAATTTCATTTCTATAAACATCCATCAAATAGCTGATCGACTGAAAAGTGTAAAATGAAATACCTATCGGCAGAAACAAATTATTATCGGTAAATTGAGTATGAAAAAGCGAATTGATGTTATGGATAAAGAAATTTGCGTATTTGAAATACATCAAAAAGCTCAAACTGTAAGATAACGAAAACCATAGGAGTATTTTTTTTCTAATACCTTGCTGTTTTTCGATGGCAAGTGCAAAGAGATAATCTGAAACAATCATTAAGGCAAACAATCCTAAAAATGGACCGCTTGATTTATAATAAAAGAACAGCGAAAATGAAATGATATAGATTTTACGCCAAGTATTCTTTTGAACCAAAGCGGCATAAATCATTAAGAAAATTCCAAAGACTGCAAGAAATGTAAACTCAGTAAAAAACCAAGGTTCTTTCGTTGAATAACCAAACATGCTTTCAAGCAATTTTGGATCCTTAAGAGGAGCTAAAATTTGATTTATCCAATTAGTATCCACGATATTTAGCCGCGTTAATTGTGATTACAGGAGAAAGATATGGTCTTGCTCGCCTGGCTGGCACTTTCATTTTGATTTTATATTTTGCCGAAGTTTGTACCCATGACGCAATACTGTCAAACCAAATCCTGTAGCCTTTATTATCTGGATGTCGACCATCTTTTGATCGCGGCAATGTTAAATTCTTTGACATGAAGTAAGTTCCAGTTTCAGCAGAAGATTCATAAACTTTATTCAATCCGAAATCTTCGACCCAGTTTGCGGGACCAATCCATGTGTAAGGAATTCCTTTTAATTTTTCAGCCAATTGATTTGCAGCAATTTTTCTTGCTTTTAAATCTCTGGCATATAATTCATTTAAACCTAAAACCATAAAAACGTAAGTAGGTTTATGTTTAGCAATGATTTTATCGATTGTGTCTGATCGTCCAAAATTGAATGTAGTTGCAGAATACCATTCTACCGCTAACACAATTTTATGTCCGTTTTCCCTACAATAATCATTGATAGAATATCTAAGTCCACCAATTTCTGAATCACCAATCAACAAAATTCGATGTTTGGCTGTATCGTTTATTAATGATGCATCAATTAAATGACGACTAGAATCTTTGGTTACTTTTGGTAACTGTTTTTTGGGATTTTGCTTCGTTGTATCAATTTCAGCAATGAATAAATCAACATCTTGATTTTCAGAAATTTGCTTAATTTCAATTTCGGCAATTTTGATGGCGTTTTCATTACAACTATATATATATATTGCCATCATTGGCAATAAAATACTTAAACCAGCCCACACAATGAGCCATCGAGATGGCTTTTTTGGAGAATTATTCATTCTTAATATTCTTCGTATTTACCTTATTGAATTCCATTTTCTTTAGAAAAATTCCATCAAATTAACGCAAAAAATATTAAAATTTAACCATTAAGAAACCCTCAATTTGTGGATTTCATTATTTTCATGGTTGCGCCATCTCCCTGCAAGAAATAAACCCCAGTCGATAATTCAAATGCATTTAGCTCAACTATTTGACCTGCATCAACAGAAAACTGTTTTATGCGCTGCATTTGAGCGTTATACAACGTAAATTTTGCGTTCTTTTGGGAATAAACAGACCATTGGCTTGCAGTAGGATTTGGATACACTTTAAATTGTGGAATATGATATTTTAAGACCACTTTGAGTTTTGGCTGTTGCTCCAGAATTTTCTTGGTTAAAACCTCGTAGCAAGGGGCAAAATCGTATGAAGTATCTAAAGGTTGCCCTTGTAACATAAATATTTCATATTGCTTATGATCATTTGCCCATGAAGCAAAAAACTTCATTTTACCACTTTTTAATCCTTTACGACCATAAGCCGCCAATAAATCATATTGAGTTGAAATACCGTTATAGGTATTTAAATCTAACCCCAATTTAAACAGTGCATTTTTAAACACATTTGTTTTATAAACAAATTGATTTCTTTTCGCTGTGGCTAAAAATACATGATCACCCGTTTCTATGGCATCCACAAAATCAGAGAAATATTTCTGCCCTGAATCTGTCTTTAAATTAAAGTCAAAAAATACTTGATCATCCGTTGGATATCCAAAAGACTTCCATTTTCTACCGTCGGGGCAATTTGGTAAAAACGCACCTAATGAAACAGGCTTTAACGTATATTGGTTAAAAACAACAGCCACAACTTTTAAATCACAATCTTTGGATTGATGTAAGGTTGTATTTGCGAAACTACCGAGTGAAATTCCATTAATTGTCAATCCAGCTTGGCAATACACCCTTTCGAAAGG
>CAMBFD010000129.1 GCA_945865625.1 Chitinophaga pinensis | reverse complement strand
ATTGTAATTTGTATATTCTAAAAACTCAGCAAAGGGTTTACCCCATACCAGATAATCCACAACACCTTGAAACAGAGCAATGCTTAGAATAACACCTAAGCCAAATTGTAAGGCCTTTATAAGTTCTTTTTGGATCAATAGAACAAGTCCTATTCCACCCAATATCAATATGGTTTGAAAACGAAATGAAAAAGAAATTCCGGCAATAAAACCAACCAATATAAACTTCCACCATTGAACAGATTTTTGATGTTTCAAAATCATAAAAACTGCAAACATTAAAGGAGGTATTGATACAACTTCTACTAAGTTACGGACTGAAAGTAAAGGAAAAATCCAAAAGATACTCAACAGCCACCCCACGGTAATTGCAGTTTTCTCTGTTGAAATTATTTTTGTTATTTTAAATCCAAAATAAATGATACTTAAACTATAGATGGCATGAATGAACCGAACAAGAAACATTTTCACCTCTGGATTCGTTATTCCTAAGAATTTAAGTCCCTCAAAAAAATAATAATGTAACCCAGCATAGAAAAAGCTATGTCCACCTGGAACCTTAGCGCCAAAAGCAGGTAGCCAATCATTGTGGATTCCATCAACCCAATGTTGAGCAATTTCGATTACCAAAAAATGATCATCCTGGAAAGCGAATCCTTCTGAAAAAATGACTGCTATCATTCTAAATATAAGTCCAATTGTCAGAATTACATTCAAAGTATGGCTTTTGTAATAGTTCAAGAAACGCTGAATCATACTTGCAAAAATAGTTATTTGAAATCGCTAAAGTTTGAATTTATCAAAAAATGATCATTTAATAAACTTATTTTCTTATAAACCTTTCATGCCGGTCAATTGTTGCTTATTTTTGCACTTTTATGAAACCCTTGGCTTCCAACATCCATCTTCCCAATGAAAACGAACCCCAAATTGAGATAATTGGAGCCCGAGAACACAATCTTAAAAACGTTGACTTATGTATTCCTCGACAAAAACTTGTTGTTTTTACAGGCCTTTCTGGATCTGGCAAAAGCAGTTTGGCTTTTGATACCATTTTTGCTGAAGGTCAACGACGTTATTTAGAAAGTTTTTCAGCATATGCACGTCAATTTATTGGCGATATGAAACGCCCAGATGTTGATAAAATTAAAGGGCTTTCACCCGTTATTTCTATTGAACAAAAAACGGTTTCTAGAAACCCCAGAAGTACTGTTGGAACAGTGACAGAGGTTTACGACTTTTTCAGATTGCTTTTTGCAAGGGCTGGTGAAGCATTTTCACATGTAACTGGAGAGAAAATGGTCAAACTTTCTGAAGAGCAAATTCTAAATACAGTTGTCGAAAAATTCGACAATCAAAAAGTCATGGTTCTCGCACCTGTGGTTAAAGCGAGAAAAGGACATTACCGAGAATTATTCGAACAAATCAAGAAAAAAGGATACACCAAAGTTAGAGTTGATCAGAAAATCATGACCATCACACCAAATTTGCAATTAGACCGATATAAAATTCACGATATCGAAATTATTGTAGACCGATTGGAAGTAAAAAGTGTATCAACGCAACGACTACAAGACACCATTAAAACAGCAATGAAATCTGGTGATGGTTATTTTACGATACTCGATGCCAACGAAAAAGAATTTCCATTTAGCAAGTTTTTAATGGACCCAATTAGTGGTATTAGTTATGATGAACCACAGCCAAATATGTTCTCTTTCAATTCGCCTTATGGTGCTTGTAAAGCATGTGAGGGACTAGGAGAAATAGGCGAAGTTAACATGGATTTCATTGTCCCTAATAAGAAAAAATCGATCAACAAAGGTGGAATTGTTCCAATTGGTGAATTGAGGGAAAACTGGACTTTCTTGCAGCTCAGAGCACTTGCCAGCCATTTAAAATTTAGTTTGGCTGATCCAATTGAGAAATTAACAGAAGATCAACTTCAAGCTGTAATGTATGGCTTTGAAGAACCAATTCCTGTAACTCAAACTGGTTCAGATGGCAAAAAGAAAACCTGGGAAACAACTTACAAAGGCGTTGTAAATATTGTTTCTGATAGTTATTACGAATCGGATGACGATAAAATGCGCCAGTGGGCTGAAGAATTTATCCATCAAACCACATGCAATGTTTGTAACGGTGATCGCTTAAAATTAGAAGCCCTTCACATCAAAATTGCTGATAAAAACATTGCCCAATTATCGAGAATGAACATCGATGAACTTTACGAATGGGTAAAGAATGTTCACGATAAGTTGACCGAACGTCAAACCATCATTGCGAGCGAATTATTGAAAGAAATTGGCAACCGACTTTCCTTTTTGAATGGTGTTGGCTTGGGATATCTATCCCTCAATAGCCCTGCGAAAACTTTAAGCGGCGGCGAAGCTCAACGCATTCGTTTGGCAACTCAAATTGGTTCGAAATTGGTGAATGTGCTTTATATTTTAGATGAGCCCTCAATTGGTTTGCACCAACGCGACAACGAAAAGTTAATCAATTCATTAAAAGAATTGCGCGACCTAGGAAACTCTGTTTTGGTTGTTGAACACGACAAAGACATGATGATGGCAAGCGATTGGTTGGTTGAAATTGGACCCTACGCAGGTAAAAAAGGTGGTGAAATTGTTGCAAGTGGAACTGTGAAAGATTTTATTGAATCTGATACAACCACTGCGAAATATTTGAAGGGACTAGAGAGTATTCCAGTGCCGTTAGTGAGGAGAAAACACAATAATGAATTCATTGTGCTCAAAGGTGCCAAAGGAAACAATCTTAAAAATGTTACCGTCAAAATTCCAATTGGAAATTTAGTTTGTATTAGTGGGGTAAGTGGTAGCGGAAAATCTACACTCATCAACGAAACTTTATATCCTTTGGCTCACAGCAAAGTGTACGGTTCTCAATACCGACCTCTAGCCTATGATTCCATTTCAGGACTAGAGTACATTGACAAAGTCATTCGGATCGATCAAAGTCCAATTGGCAGAACACCTAGAAGCAATCCCGCAACATATGTAGGTGTTTTTCAAGAAGTTAGAAATTTATTTACAAACCTTCCAGAAGCTAAAATTAGAGGTTATAAACCTGGGAGATTTAGCTTCAATGTTAAAGGTGGGCGCTGTGAGGGATGTGGTGGTGGCGGTAGAAAAGTCATTGAAATGAATTTCTTACCAAACGTTGAAATTGAATGCGACATTTGCCTCGGAAAACGTTACAACCGCGAAACTTTGGAAGTTCGTTACAAAGGAAAAAGCATTTCTGACGTTTTAGAAATGCCAATTTCTCAAGCGTTAGAATTTTTTGAATCAATTCCATTAATTTCAAGGAAAATCAATACAATGAATGAAGTGGGTTTAGGTTACATTACGCTCGGTCAAAGCAGCACTACTTTAAGTGGCGGTGAAGCCCAAAGGGTAAAACTTGCAACTGAATTGAGCAAGAGAGATACTGGTAAAACCCTTTATATTTTAGATGAACCGACAACTGGATTGCATTTTGATGATATTAAACAACTTTTGGGTGTACTTCAAACATTAACCGACAAAGGAAATACTGTCATTGTGATTGAACACAACATGGATGTAATCAAAGTTGCGGATTGGGTAATTGATGTTGGTCCGGAAGGCGGATCCGGTGGCGGGCAAATTCTTGTTGAAGGGGCACCTGAGAAAATTGCAAAAGCGACCAATAGTTATACTGGAAAATTCCTGAAACATGAATTATAAATTGCAAATTTGCGAAAATAAATAATGAAATATTTTAGAAATTAGTGGGAATACCTATTTTTGATGTATAATCAAAAGTCATATGAAATCAAAATACCTATTTTCATTTATTTTGAGTTTTTTAAGCCTTTCAAATTTATTGATGGCACAAGATTCTTCAAAAATTCAAACTCTTAAAAAAAGAATGGTTGTAAACAATCATCCTGCTGAATACTCATACAAATATTATACAGAGCCCTATATTGAAGATTTTGCTCTAGGATTTGATTATCAAAATGAAACTTTCGACAAAAAATTAGATTGGGATAACTCAAAACATTATCAAAATTCTGGAGGATTTAATATCTATTTTATGGCAAAAAGTAGATTAGCCAAAAATTCAATGTCGTTTGGTTCTATTAACTGGGGCGGAGGATTTGCAATGAATTTCCAAGGAGATGGAAGTTATGAATATGTGCAAATGAATACAACCAACCTCGATAGTGCCAAAACCAATTTATCCGTATTGAGTCCGCAGATATATACATTTGTGAGAAGTGAATTTAAATTGGGGCCGTTTTATCCGTTTATTGGATTGGGCGCTGGAGTTAAATGGTATAGCACCTCTCAAAGCACTGAAACTTTAGTTACTTTGAAAGATTATGAAAACACTACTTCAGATCATATCAAATCTTC
>CAMBFD010000128.1 GCA_945865625.1 Chitinophaga pinensis | reverse complement strand
TCGAAATCGATACCCAATTGTTCTAAGAGTTTTTCATATCGGCCATTTAGAATCAATTCAACAGGATTCGGAGGAATTGGACCCGATGGAATCACAAAAAGGTTTTCGTATTCGGTAGAGAAAATGACATCGTTTTGCTCCGCATTTCCGGTTAGGAAAACACTTAACCCAGTTCTTCGGGCAATTTTAAAGTGTTTTGCAACGTTTGGTTTACGTAAATCCGATTCAATTAAAACTGTTCGTTTGCCAGCAAGGGCATAACCAATGGCAATGTTTGAGGCCATAAACGATTTTCCTTCGCCTGGAATACTTGATGAAACCAATATTTTTGATTTGCCTGAAGCATCTAAATAATAACTGAGGTTTGTTCTAAGACCACGGATTTGTTCGGCAATGAGGCTTCGGTTTCCATCCTTCATGATCAATGGATTTTCACTCTCAACCTGCACAATTTCTGCCAATACGGGTACTTTTGTGCGTGATTCTATGTCTGAACGCCCCGCTATTTTGTTGTTTACCCAACTTTTGATAAATAAAATGAACAAAACAAATACAACAAAACCAAAAGTAAAGGAACTTTGCACGTTGAAAGTTCTTGGACTCACAATGCCTACATAAGCTGTGGCTTTTACAAAGCGAACATCACTTAAGGTACCAGCCTGCTGAATGGCCGCTTCTTCTCTTTTTTCGAGCAAGAATGTATAAAGGGCATTTTTAATGGTTTGTTGGCGGGTAATGTTGAGGAGTTTACGCTCTTTACTTGGAATGGAACGCATCATGGCATCGTATTCACCATTGTATTTTGCAAAATCTTGCTCTGCCTTTTTCTTGAGCAAAGTGAGACTCGTGCGGGTATTTTGAATAATTTCTATAAGGGCAGATTTGTAGGTTTGAATTTGCTTTTTTAGCATTTTCACCACATCATTTTCCGGGCCATTGGCTTCTAACAATAAATCGTATTTGGATTCTGCTTCATTCAATTTTTCAAAGTAAGATGTCAAATTTGCATCGCTCAACCCTATTAAACTCGGCACCATGCCTGGCTTTTTAATGCGGCCTTGCACATATTTTTCAATTTCAGCAAGCACCATCAATTGCAAATCGGTTTGAGCAGCCAATTGATCACCTGATTTTACTTTATCGAGATAAAGTCCTGCTTCTGCAGAAACCCGTTGAATGTCGTTTTGCTTCTTAAAATTCTCCAAAGAACTTTCAACTGAATCCAAATCTTGACCCACATAGGCCAAACGGTCATCAATGAAATCCATGGTGAATTTGGCTTTTTTGCGCTTATCTGCTTGCGTTTCTAATTGATAACTTTGCAAGATGGCGTTCAACCATTCTAGCGCTCTTTGTGGCTTATCAGCATCCAATGTAAGATTGATGGTAGACGTTTTTTTGCTTTTAGAAACAGAAAAACCTGAAGCTATTTTATTTGCTGCTGTATGGAGGTCAAAAACAGAAAGTGTAATTTTCTTACTTTCCTGATAAGCTTTTAAATTAATTGGGCTTCCCATTTTATGGATAAATACCCTATTGCCTTTTAAATCAACAATTTGATTGAAAGGATAAAGTACACCTTCAACCAACAATCCGGTGTTTTGCTTATCAACATTCAATTTTGCCGAAAAAGGATTGATCGAATCAGGATTTAAAAATTCGATGTCAAAAGGTTGTGTATTTTTATAGGCAATGTAATTGTTAAATTGACCTGCCCACTCTAGAAAATAGAATGTGTTGGTGAGTTTTGCAGCACGCTGCATCACATTGGTACCCTTTATGATTTCCAATTCATCTTCAACTGGTGTTTGGGTTTTTCCACCTAAAGTTTGTCTTAGCAAATTATCTGTGCTTTGACTTTCATCTTTTAGCAAAATACTAGCTTCTGCCTGATGCACTGGTCGCTGATATCTTAAATAGACTTTACTGGAAATGAAACCGATGATGGCAGCGGCAAAAATAACCGGCCAGTAAGGGAGAAAGTCCCTTAAAATGGTTTCCCATATTTTGGCATTGCCGTTGTTTTCTTCTATTTCGTTATTGAATTCACTCATTTAAATCTCTCCATTTCAATTATTTAGCCAAACTATTGATAAAAAGAACCAAAATACTCACCGTACTTGCAATGGTGGTTACATAACTGAGCAATTGAATATTGGTTTCCAAGAATTTGCGTTTGTTGGGTTCAACATAGATGATGTCATTTGGCTGCAAATAATAAGCAGGGCTATTGAAAATAGATGCATCTGTTAAATTCACCCTTAAAATTTCACGTTTGCTATCTATTTGACGTATCACAACAATATTGTTGCGTTTGTCCATCCAAGAAATTCCTCCAACCATCCCTAAAAATTGCAGAATGTTTGTTTTGTTATTCATGATAACTGTAGTTGTGGCCCTATCTGAGGTAATAAAAGTTACACGGAAATTGAGTAAACGCACATTGATAATGGGTTGCTTGATATAATTTCTTAGCTTCAACTTTAATGAGTCTTGCAATTGTTGCTGGGTGTACCCTAAAATATTTAGAGTGCCCAATTTCGGAAATTCAATATTGCCATATTCATCAACCAAATAACCGATCAAACCTCCCCCTTGACCACCTTGCATCATTTGGTTCATGTTTACACCTTGACCGCCGCCCATGGGTTGATTAAATACCTGTGCATTCTCCTGATCTAGGGCATAGACCATAATGCTGAGTTGATCACCACGTTGAATAATGGGATCTGGTTGTTTCATGGTAGCAGTGTAGGTTGTATCTTTCAAACCTTGAAAAAAGATTTGCTTTTTATAACTCACACATGAATTGAAAAACAATGCCATAAGGCCAATGGCAACGGATAGTGATAATTTTCCGAATCGGATATTTTTTAACATTTTAATTGAATCAAATTGAATTTGATGGTGATTGATTTTTATTTTTCTCGATATCGGCCAATGAAGATGTATACGAGCGAGATCGACGAGGATGGGATTTATCTGTAGAATTAGATTTTTGAGAATTGCCGTAAGAGTAGGCAGTGGTTTGATGGTTTTTGCGGGGCAATGCAAAGATAAAAAGGCCGATTAGAATGATAAAGTAAGGGCCGTTATCGGTATTCATGACCACACCTGGCATAACGGTTTCGGCCATAAAGGCACCACCTGCAAAGCTAAAGATGAGTCCATTTACCGATTTAAAGCCACTGAGCACCCACCACAAAAAACCTGCACCCATCCAAAGCGCCCAAAAAACGGGCCAAAAGGAGAGTATTCTTTGAAGCGTGAGTCCAGACCCACCATCCCCAGAAACCTGAAAAAACTTCCAAATTAAACCCGCAAATAAAAGGATTAACCCTGTCAAAAAGCGCTGCACACCAACTCTTTTCACTGAATTACGAAACTTTTTATGTATTTCTAATTTGGTCAAATCTTAACAAAGGTAATATTTTATTGATAAAGTTGACAAGAATGCATTTAAGCGGTGGTTTTTTTTATTGAAGTCATCATAATATTTAGCGTTTAAAGTTTAGCGTTTAAGGTTAAAAGAACATTCAACTAAAACATTCAAAGAACAATTAGAAATTTTGATTAGACTCATCTTCTAATCTCTCTAATCATTCTAACCCTTTAACCCCTGAATGACGGCTTCCTCTTCTCCAAAAACGCCTCAGTGCCTTCTTTGAAGTCTGGGGTTTCGAAGGCGCTGCCGAATTCGTAGATTTCGCGCTGCATACCGTTTACGTTTGGACGGTAGAAGTCGCTCACGCATTTGAGGACTTTATGCACAGCAGAAGGACTCTTACTGCCAATTTTAGACAATATTTTTTTGCAATAATCGAGCAATTCGGCTTGTTCCACAACGTGGTTTACCAATCCTAGTTGCAATGCTGTTTGTGCATCAATGGCATCGCCGGTCACCAATAGTTCGATGGCTTTTCCTTTGCCAATGAGCTGAATGAGTCGTTGCGTTCCACCATATCCAGGAGGCACCCCAAGGTTCACTTCGGGTTGTCCAAATTTGGCGTTTGTACTGGCCACTCTCAGGTGACAAGCCATTGCAAGTTCACATCCCCCCCCAAGAGCAAAGCCATTCACTGCAGCGATGCAAATTTTGTTTCCATCTTCAATGGTATTCATCACATCATGACCGTCGGCGCTCATGCGGGTTGCCTGCTCTTCGTTGAAGTGCGCAAACTCCGAAATATCGGCTCCGGCCGCAAAGGCCTTTTCACCAGCCCCAGTGATGATCATTCCGTAAACAGAATCGTCTTCATTGGCAATGGTCACAGCCTCTTTAATTTCTTTCAGCGTATCGATGGTGAGTGCATTCATTTTGCTCTCACGATTGATGGTAATGATGGTGATGTTGTTTTCGGTATGGGTGGTTATGTTCTGCATGCGCTTTCAGCGATTTAGGGTTTAG
>CAMBFD010000127.1 GCA_945865625.1 Chitinophaga pinensis | reverse complement strand
TTATATTGACCACCATGGATACTCGGCTTATCATATAAAATATCACTTCCTTTGTTTGATGTGAAAATTGGATATTCAGGATAATTCACATTTCCAGATTTGTTATTTGGTTTATCGATATAAAGTGTCCCTCCAATATTTCTTAACACAGATTTAATTGGAATGAGTCTTTGTCCTGATTCATCAGGAAAGAACATTTGCATTGAATCAATATTTGCAAAATCAATTTGAAAACGGGCATAATTAAAATTAAAACGTTGGCCATAAAAATCGAATCGACCTGCACGAACCATCCCGCCAAAGCGCAAATTCCTATTTGAGGTTAAGGTTACTTGCTGATCGAAAGGCTTCACGCTTACATTCTGAGAATCAGAGAAAAAGCAACTTCTGACCCCTTCAATATTCATTTCATTACTCAATAAATTCAACGTTGCATTGGGTTTAGCAGCTATAACAGAGTTCAAACGAATGACATCATAATCAATTGTTTTTCTATGCATCAAAATATATTTAATCAACTTACGGTTAATTGAAATACTATCGTTTTTAAAGTTATAATTTACAAATCCAGCATCGTGGAGGTCAATAAATAAATGTTTTGAATTGTTAGGTTCGGCTTTATAAAACGCACAAAATTCATCAAGGGTAAATTTCAATCGAGATTTAAAATCAATTCCACGTTTTGCAGCAGCTCTTCGGTCTATAAGTTCTTTTGTTTTAAATTGTATAAGCGATTTATCTGAGTTCTTGTCAGCGTACATGGCTTTGATTTCTTTTTCCAATTTTTCAGAAATCGGATCAGCCGGAGTTCGCTGGTAGTATGCATATATTTGCTCAATTGGATTGTATTTAAGTGGACCTTGCCATTTTTCATAAATCATGTTTCTGAAAAAATCATTCGATTCAAATTTCACAGCTTTATCATCGTTCAAATTATCAAAATCCACATAAGGCTCATCAATTTTCCACTTTAATTGCTCCACGTCAATACTCATATTGTGATAATCATCGGCAAAAGCACCACGCATGAGTCCGTCTTCACCACGAGTGACAACCAACCGATTTTCCTTGAAAATGAATTTCACTGTAGCCGATTGATGGCTGATGGTTTTTCCACTGTCCAAGAATAATGTAAATTCGATATTTGAGGAAGAAGCCACACCATTTGCAATTCTAAAACCAGTACTTTTTAGGGTAACCTTCTTTTTACCTTTATAAAAAATATCGATAAATGAAGGCTTATTGTCAACCGTTGAAGTATTGATTACACCTCCGTTCATAGAGAAACCACCCCTGAAAAAAGATTCTGGACCAACGATGCCCTTCACCAATAAATTATTTTTAAATGATGTAAATTTAGGATACCCACCTGTTTTAACTGTATTTGAATCCAATGAAAACATCAATTTATCAGAAAATTTCCCTAAAATTGGCTCCTTGAAATATTTCGGATACAATAAATTTACGGTATCAATTTCGTATTGCGCTTTGTTAAAATTGATTGTGTATTTTTTAAATACGACTTGGGTTTTATCTTCAGGAATGGCTCTCGAAAAATCGGTGGTACCATATTGGCCTTCCCAAATAGAAGTGCCTGGATAATAAATGCCTTTGGTTTTATAAATGATAATTTTATCGCTCAACGATTTACAAGTGAGTGTAACGTCTCCAAATTCTAAAGCTACTTTGCCTTTGATTAATTTGATATCGTAATTATTGGTATCAATAAACCATCTTTTATTTTCACTGCTAAATAGGGTTTTTGTTGCAAATAATTGCTCAGTATTTTTTAAAAATTCGAGATAATCTTCACTAGAATTAGAAAGGATATTTCTGGCCACCATTTGCCACTGCGCTAAGGTTTTATCTGGCATTTTCTTTTCTAAGATTTGTGTGATAATACCATAGAAAAGTTTAAAATATGGCAGCACTGGCATTTGATTCGTAAGCATGTCATTCGAAACTTGCATCATGAACTTTTGCTGCGCAGGATTGAATTTTCCGTTGAGCCAGTTGTCTTTAAAAAGTGCAAAATCTTTGAGTGTTTCTTTATCCTCTACTCCTTTAAATAGACTTTCCAATTCCTGCATAAAAATGGTTGGATCGGCATTAAAACTGCGCACTTGAGCGTGAGCCAAAGGACTTATGAAAAGAATAAGGAATAAAAATAAAAATTTAACTTTGCGCATATAACAACTCAACAGAGAAACGTAAAAATACTAAAAAGTATTGTATTAAAGAGGCAATTATTTGATCGCTTTAATAATATCAAAGAAATCGCGGGCTTTAAGTGCAGCGCCACCTATTAATCCACCGTCAATATTTGTTCTAGAGAACAATTCAACGGCATTGTCTGGTTTTACACTTCCACCGTACAAAATTGAAGTGTTATCAGCAATGGGTTCTCCAAATTTTTCCGAAATTAATGATCGAATGTATGCATGAACTTCTTCGGCTTGATCAGATGACGCAGTTAATCCGGTTCCAATTGCCCAAACTGGTTCATATGCAACAACAATAGATTCCATATCTTTTGGAGTTAAATGAAACAATCCTTCAGAAATTTGATTTTTAATGACATTAAAATGTTCCCCAGATTCTCTTTCAGTTTGAGTTTCGCCAACGCAAAATAAAACCGTTAAACTTTGGTTAATTGCAGATGTGGCTTTTTTAGCAAGCATTTCATTGGTTTCATTGAAATATTGACGACGTTCGCTATGTCCAACAATTACATGGCTCACTCCAGCTGATTTTAACATTGATGCCGATAATTCTCCGGTAAATGCACCATTGTCTTCAAAATGACAATTTTGAGCCCCCAATTTAACAGTACTTCCATCTAACAATTTAGAGGCTGATGCCAATGCTAAAAAGGTAGGACAAATAATGATTTCAGCTTTATTGGTATTTTCATCTCTAACGATTCCGCGAATTTCAGTAATCAACGCTTGACTTTCTGTCAAGTTCTTGTTCATCTTCCAGTTACCTGCAACAATGTTCTTTCTCATTACTGCAAAGTTAGACAATCTATTTTAATCCAACAATTCTTGAACCCATGACATGGCTAAATCAAATTGTTCTTGAGGAGTTAAATTTGAATTATCTAAAACGTGATAGCTATCATTTAAGGTAAGTGGGCTATCATCTCGACTCGAATCAAGCTTGTCTCTATCCATTAAATTCTGACGCACATCAACGAACGATACTTCTTTGCCAGCGGCAATCATTTCTTTGTAACGGCGTTCGGCCCTTACTTCTGAAGAAGCAGTCATAAATATTTTCAATTCGGCATTTGGAAATACAACTGTACCAATGTCCCTCCCATCCATGACCACCCCTTTTTGAGCACCAATGAATTGTTGCATTTCGACCAATTTCTTACGAACTGCAGAAATTTTTGCCACTTCACTCACCTTTGATGCAACCCTCAATTCTCTAATTTCGGTATCTACATTTTCACCATTCAAATGAATTTCATAGCGATCTATAATAACCGATTGTTTAAATTCTAAAGAAATTAATTTCAACTGATTTTCAACCGCTTCTTCATTTAACACATCTATATTGTGATTCATTAAGAACAATGTCACGGCACGGTACATTGCACCACTGTCTATAAATACATAATTCAATTTTTTTGCCAATTCCTTTGCCAAAGTTCCTTTACCGCAACTGCTATAGCCATCAATGGCAATGTTGATTTTGTTACCCATAATTATCTAAAAAAAGTTGGTATGAGGGAAATTGAAAACATATTCGAACTAAATCCAGGAAAGTACGAAGCACTTCCGTAAGTTATATGATAATTCAGCGCTTTAAATCTCATTCCCCAACTATATCCCGCCATTCCTTTATAAACCTCTGAAGCCATTTCAACTCTACGCTGATGATTGTACCCAGCCAAAAAGGAAAAGTGCTTCCCTAAAATTAATTCAATACCATAGCTCGCATGTCTTGCTAATTTATCTCCAAATGAAGCTTCTTGACTCACAACCTCGTTTCCATTTAAATCAATTTGTCCGCTAGACAAATACTGATTGTAAGTAATATCGTATTGTTGTAAATTGTGCAATGTTAAATGAAAACGTACTGGCATGTGTTGCGGTTTGTAAGTCATACCAAATTGAATGTTAAATGGAAGGGGTTCTTTTTCCGCATTCCGGTAGGCAATATTCATGAATCCAAGATTCTTTAAAACCAATCCCATTTGAAACAATGTATCTTTTGAAGTATAGTGAGCGCCTAAATTTGTAAACACCCCATTTGAAACATACGGTTCTAAAACGCTATATACAAAACCAAGGTGCGCGCCAACCATCATACGAGGGTAAATTTCTCTCGAATAACCTAAGGTGAATTTTGTTTCGTTTGCAGAAACTGTTCCCAAAGAATTTTGACCAGCATCAAAGGCTTTCATTGTACCATAATCAATATATTGTGCCATCACTGAAAAATTATGGATGCCTTTTGAATATGCATACGCAGCACCTCCATTAGAAACCCCTGAAATTAACGACCCATAAGTAGCGCCATAATTTTTATGTAACGTAGC
>CAMBFD010000126.1 GCA_945865625.1 Chitinophaga pinensis | reverse complement strand
CTGCTTGCAGATAACAATGCTCTGTTGATTCCACCCAATCCATCAATTAATTTCAACTTAAGAGCATCTTTTCCAGAATAAACTCTACCTTGAGCTAGATCATTCACAGCAGCTTTTTCTATTTTTCGGCCTTCTGAAACAATGCCAATGAAATCTTCATAAATATCGTTCACTGCTTTTTGCATCATCATGCCTTGTGCAGGGCTTAGAGCTTGATCTGGGCGCCATATTTCGGCCATTTCGCCTAAATTCACAGTTTCGTACCCCAATCCAAGTTTTTGTCCAAATAAATTCTCTGTGTTTGCAATCATTGCAAACACACCAATTGAGCCAGTAACAGTATTTGGTAGTGCAAAAATACTGTCTGCAACACACGATATGTAATATCCTCCACTTGCAGCAACATTTCCAAAAGAAACAACAACTGGTTTTGTTTTTTTAGTCATTCTAACTTCTTGGGCAATAATATCGCTCGCCATAGAACTTCCACCAGGACTATTCACACGTATCACAATTGCTTTTATAGAATTATCATTTCTAGCTTTAATCAACTCTTTTACAAAAGATTCAGATCCAATTCCATCATTATTGTTATTTGTACCCGGCATGATTTCACCTTCAGCATAAATTACGGCAATTTTATTTTCAGAATAGGTATAATTATCTTCGCTCTTCAAATAGTTAGAGACACTCAATTTTTTGTAATCTTTCACTTTGTTTTTAACAACATCCCAGACTTGATTTTCATATAAAAGTCCATTCACCAATTGCTTAGATTTGGCATCTTTTGCTGTGAAAACTTCTCCCTTCATGGCTATATTCCATAGACTATCGAATGAGGTATTTTTAGATTTAGCAATTTCTTGAACTTGATATGTATAAAGTGATTCTAGGTAAGTTTTGATTTGAAACTTATTTTCATCAGATAATTTTGTCTGGATAAATGGCTCAACAGCGCCTTTGAATTTGCCAACTCTGAATACTTGAAAATTGACACCTAACTTGTCTAACATTCCTTTGTACATCACAATATTTGATGATAGACCGTTAAATTCTAACATGCCTTTCGGATTTAAATAGGTTTCATTACAAGCCGAGGCTATGTAATAAGCTTGTTCAGTATAAATCTCGCCATAAGCAATGATCCATTTTTGTGTTTTTTTAAATTCGGCGATATAGCTTCTAATTTCATCTGCATTTGCCAAACCACTAGAATATAACCCAGGCATTAAAACAATACCTTTGATTTTACTGTCTTTTGATGCTCTGCTAAATGCTTCCTTGATTTGATTTAAACCGAATGAACTTTCGTCATCTGAATTTCCGAAAAGTTCTGAAAAAGGATTATCCTCTCCTTGATCTTTTAATTCTGTTGGTAATGTTAAAGTTAAAATGCTGTTTTCTTCAATATTGGTAACATCTTTGTTATTCAAGCTAAAACTGCTTATTGCAACTGCAAAAATGACAATTAGGGTAACAATACCTAAGGCAAATCCAGCAATGAGAACTAAAAAATATTTAAGAAATCTTTTCATTAAGAAACAAAATTAACAAACTCTCAGAGGTTTGTAACAGGTTATCGTTTAACCATGCATTCTATCAGATAAACTGCATCCTTGATTTGCAAGTAGTGGGAAATCAATAATTATATACAAAAAATACAAATAAGGCATTATTTTTGAAGTGTTTCAACAATACACAATGAATTTATTCAAAATTAAATTGGTAAAAGTATCAATCATTTTGTTACTATGCTTTCAAATTTCATTTAAACTTAACGCCCAGCATCCAATGGGGTTGGTTGTTGGTGATCTCAATACACCATATGCCTATAGTTTGAATCCTGCTTTAACGAGAAGTAATTTATCAAATCGTGCCTACATCAATTGGTGGGGTGCTTCTTTGTCCCTCGAAAATAACTTCATGAATTACAATGCACCATTCAGAATTTCAGCATGGATCAATAATAATTACCCATCAGATAAAGTAAAATCTAATGGAACATTGTCGTTTGATCAATCTTGGTTGCCAACTGATTTAACTGTGAAGAATTGGAAATTGAATTACCTAAATGAAGTCCATGGGCCTTCAATTTTTATTCCTCTTGATGAATTTGGGGGATTTGGCTTCGGGGTTAAAGCGGTCTCTGGTTTTTCGGTTGATGGCTTGAACGGAGATTTAGGTAGTATCTTGAGATACGGAATGGGTAGCGCTGGTTTGGGCGGTGTGAATGATCTTATTGGTAAAACAATTAAACAATCAGAGTTCTCTATCAATGCTGAAAAATATCAAGAGTGGTTCATGACATTCGCTGGATATTCTGAATCAGATGTTGTGAATTCTTGGCGCTGGGGATTCACTGCTAAATTCTTGTTGGGTATGGGTATGGCCCATTTAGGTTCAGATAATCTAGATGCAACAATTGTTGATAATCAAACAATTATGTTCAATCAAATGAACTCAAGTTATTACCATACAAACGATTTGAGTGTAGCTACCGCATTGTCGGGTCCTTTTGGATTAAAGTTTGACTTTGTAAACGGAGCGGGTCTTGGAGGCGATTTGGGCTTCATGTATGAATACAGACCAAATGCGAAAAGCAATTATAATGGTGTGAATTTTTGTGATCAAGAGCGATTTGATCAGTATAAATGGAAATTTGGTGCAAGCATTACTGATTTAGGTTTTATTTCTTATGATGGACGAGGTAGTGAAATTATTTCAATAGGAGATTACAAATACACCATTGATAAAGATATTGTGAATGATCTTCAGCATACGCAAGGCGATGATAGATTCGACAAATTAGATGATGGATTGTTTAAACCTGCAGGCGGTCAAGATATAAATACGTTTTTAAGTTATTCGCCAACAGCCTTGAATGTTCAATTCGACAATGCCTTAAACAATAATGTTCATTTGGGAGCTTATTGGACTCAAAGTTTAAAACCAACCAATTCAGTTGGATTAAAACGAGCTTCCTATCTAAGCGTAGTTCCGAGATATCAAGCTGAAAGAATTGAATTTGGTATGCCAATTACCTTGGCAAATGATTATACTGCATTGAATTGGGGGATTTACGGTCGTATTGGACCTGTAATCATTGGTTCGGATAACTTAGTTGGTCTTGGTCAATTTATTAAAAATGACCATTATACAGGCGCTAGTTTTTATTTTGGATTTAGATCTAAAATTGGAGATTGCGAAAAAACATACAAACGAACGTATCATCAAATTGAAAAGGAATTGAAAGATTCGCAACCTGTTGTTAAGAAAATTATTCCAAGAGATACGGTTATTGTTCAAAAGATTGTGAAGGACACCGTTTATGTAAATAAGACTCCAAACAAACAATCAAATATTTCTGCTGAACAACTAAAAATAAAGGAAGCTGATCTTAAAAAGAAAGAAGATGCATTGAAACTTAAAGAACAAGAAGTTAAAATAAAGGAGGATGCAATTAAGGCCAAACAAATTGAATTGGATAAACTAAATTCAACGAATACAGCAGATTGCAATAAAAAAGTTGCAATCTTAACCGCCGATTTAAATAAGGCGAAAGGAGAGCTAGATAAATGCAAATTAGACTTGCAAACTTTAGATAACCAATGCAAAAATGCCAAAACGAATAGTCAAATTACTGCGCAAAAAGCTGAAAGTGACTTGTTGAAAGAAAAGGCCAAAAACATGCAATTGACTTCGGAATTAGAAAAGTTGAAATTGCAAATTGGTTCTGGAAACAATTGTGCCAAACAAACCAAACAATTAGATAGTCTTTGGAAAATTGAATCAAAGAAAAATTCTGATTTGAATGCTGAATTGGCCTTAGCAAAAGGAAGTTATACAACCTTGAATAATAAATGCGATGAGAGTGATAAGAAGTTAACTCAAATACAAGCCGAAATTGCCGAAATTAAAAACAAATCAGCTGTTTCAAATAATTGCTGTGAAAAATTAATCAAATTAGAAATTGATTTGGCGTATGAAAAAGAAAAGAATGTAACCATTCAAGCTGAACTATTGAAAGCTAAAACAACAAATGATGCTCAAATTGTTCAAATAGCAAAAGTAAATGCCGATTTAAAAGCCGCTACAGATAAGTTGAAATTGGCATCAGAATTTAAGGTTGTCGAAGATTGCACCCCTTATAAAACCAAAGCAGCTCAACTTGAAGCAAAAGTTTTAGAATTGAGCAAAACCATTGCATCGTTGCAAACACAAGTAAGTACATTGAGCGCTGATAAGAAAATATGTGAAGAGAAATTAAAAGCCACTTCTAATATCGGTGTTTCTGAAGATTGCACACCATACAAAACCAAAGCGGCACAATTAGATGCTAAGGTTTTAGATTTAAATAAAACAATTGGCTTGTTGCAAGCGCAAGTAACAACCTTGACTGCCGATAAGAAAATCTGTGAGGAGAAATTAAAATCAACAACAAACATTGGAGCTTCTGAAGATTGCAATCCGTATAAATTAAAAATTGCTGATTTAGAGAAGAAAAACACTGAATTAACTGCAAAGAATACAACGATCACTGCTCAAGCTTCAGCATTGCAAAATCAAATTGTGACATTAACTGCAGAG
>CAMBFD010000125.1 GCA_945865625.1 Chitinophaga pinensis | reverse complement strand
TTCAAATGTTGAAAGATCATTTAGAAACAGACAATATAGACACAATTGCCGCTGCTTACGATCATTGGGCCGATAAAACGCGTGACCTTATGCTACTCAAAAATTCAGATTATAGCGAGGTTTGGCGTGAAATGAGAATTAGCAGTTTTACCGACTTAATACTTGTTAAAATTGCAAGGATTAAGCAAATTGAAGACAATTCAGGAAAAACACAAATTTCTGAAGGTGTGGATGCGAATTATCAAGACATTATCAATTACGCTATTTTTGCTTTGATTCGACTTTAACCCTATTTTATGAAATATATCTATCAATTTGCCCGAATATTTACTGGTGTCTTATTTATTTTTTCAGGTTTGGTAAAATTAAATGACCCTGCAGGATTTTCAATTAAATTGAATGAATATTTCGATGTGTTTGCTCAAGATGTTGCAACTCAGCAAGACTCTGTAAAAATTACATGCTCTTTGAATCAAAAAGAATTGATCAACAGAACTTTTACCATCTATGCATTCGATAAAATAAAAAAGGTTGATTGGCATATTAACCCAACAAAAAACGATTCTCCTCCACCATATACTCAATATGAAGTTTTTGGACAATGGGGGGCGACTTCATTCATCAGTGATGAATATATTGCACCACCAGTGAGAATCGCTAATTTTCAATTATCTATCAATAATCAAATTATTTATAATCAAAAAGAATTTTTGGATTCATCAAATTCTGAAATAAAAGATTTTGCTTTTGATGTTGACCTGTCGAAATATGTAAAGCAAGAATCTTGGTTATATGGGGTTTTCAAAGGTTGCAAATCTTATTCCCTCTACTTTAGCTTGTTTTTCTGCGCATTGGAGGTCATTTTAGGCTTGGCAATCATTCTCGCTTGGCGTATGAATTTAACACTTATGATTGCGGCGTTACTTATTTTGTTCTTTACCTTTCTTACTGGTTACTCCGCTTATTTTAATAAAGTTACAGATTGTGGTTGTTTTGGAGATTTCTTGAAATTAAAACCTTGGGACTCTTTCAAAAAAGATTTAGTGCTTTGCATGATGGTAATTATAATGTATTTAGGTTTAACGCATTATAAAGGTTTGTTTGATAGAAAAAAAGGCAATCAAATTATGTTGTTTCTCACCATTTTAACATTCCTTTTCGGTTATATCTGTTATATTTATTTACCTGTTTGGGATTTTTTACCTTACAAAAAGGGAAATAATATTAAATCAATACTCAAGAATGTTCCTGCAGGACAGAGAGCCACAGATAGCATTGTGATAAAGTTTGTGATGCAAAAAGGCAATGACTCAATGAAGGTACGCAGCACTGAATATGCTGAAGTTGCAGCAAAAGGTTATGTGTTCAAACGCCAAGACAGACAGGTTGTTGTGGAGGGATATAAATCTCCAATCCACGACTTTGCAATTTTTGATCAAGTGCATGGCATTGATTTAACGGATACGTTTTTAAATTCACATAAAATACAGATTTTGTTTGTAATGCCATTTATTGAAACGGCATACACAGAATCATTGAATGAAGTTGCAGAAATTGCACTTTGGGCTAAGAAAAAGGGATATCAATTTTACGGAATTTCATCGGCTTCGCTAAACCCAGCGAAGGTGTTTACAGAAAAATACAAATTGCCATTTACTTTGTTTGCCGCTGATCAAAAGATGTTAATGACAATGGCTCGATACAATTCAACATTGTATTTATTCAATGAACAAACTGTAATCAACAAATGGAGTGCGCGGAATTTGCCGAATCTTTCGCAACTTGAAAAAGAACTTTCAAAGAAATGAAAAACTTTTTCAAGAAGGTTCAGTTTCTATTCTTGGTACTCATTGGTTTGGTATCATTCATTTTTGTTTTATTTCAAGCTTTGCCCAGTGCAGATCAAATTCTAAGTGCGCAACGTTCCGATTCTGCAACGACTGCGGCCATTGTTAAAGATTTAGGTTTAGACAAACCAATTTGGCAACAAGGGCTGTATTATTTTAATGATTTATCGCCACTTTCTGTTTATAAGGATAAATCTAATCAAAGTAATTTAACGGGGATACATCTAAATATTGGTGACCATCAATTATGGCTAAAGTTTCCATATCTTAGAACGTCATTCCAAACAAAACAAAAAGTTTCCGATATGCTCATTGAAGCATTTTATGGTACAATGGTCTTGGCATTGGCTGCAATTGTAATTTCAATTCTTATTGGAATTCCTTTAGGTGTTTGGGCCGCAATACGCAAAAACACTTGGCTAGATAAATCAATTGTATGGATTTCTGCAATAGGTATTTCTGTGCCATCTTTTTTTTCAGCCATGTTATTCTCATGGTTCTTTGGTTTTGTATTGGTTGAATACACACATTTGCCAATGACAGGCAGCTTGTTTGAAATTGATGTTCTAGGAGAATATAAATCTATCAGATTAGATCATTTGATTTTACCTGCTTTGGCTCTTGGAATACGTCCGTTGGCTGTTTTTATTCAATTAACCAGAAATACAATGGTTGAAATATTGGATTTGGATTTTGTGAGAACGGCTCGCGCAAAGGGTTTGTCTGAGAGTGTAGTCATTTGGAGACATGCTTTCCCTAATGCCCTGAATCCTCTAATTACTTCAATAGGTGGATGGTTCAGTAGTTTACTAGCGGGATCATTCTTTACAGAATATATTTTTCAATGGAAAGGACTTGGTAAAGTGACGATTGAATCACTCCAACAAAGTGATCTGCCGGTAGTCATGGGAGCCGTTTTATTCACAGCTTGTGTGTTTTTTGTAATCCACTCTCTCACAGAGTTGTTGTATGTTTGGATTGATCCTCGGATGAAAAATGAATAAAGTGTATTTAATAGGGCTTCCTGCATCAGGTAAAACAACAACTGCTAAATGGTTAGCGGATAAATTGGGTTGGAAAAGTTTAGATCTCGATGAATTAATTGAATCAGAAACAGGTTTAAGTATTCCCGAATATTTTGCCTTAAATGATGAATCGAAATTTAGAGAAGTGGAAAGTGGAATTCTGAAAAATACCAAGTCGTTAAGTCAATATGTAATTAGTTGTGGGGGAGGAACAGCAGCCTTTTATAATAACATGGATTGGATGTGTTCACATGGTATGACTATCTATCTAAATACAGATTTATCCATCATTTTATCGCGTATTGAGAAAAATTTAGCAGTCCGACCAATGTTTTCAGGACTTTCTGGAGAAGAAATTAAGCAAAAATTATTGATAATCCTTGAGGAAAGAGCCATCTTCTACAGTAAATCAAAAATCATTTGGAATAAAGCTGTCCCAACAGATATGTTGCATTATGCTGTAAATCAGCTAGTTGCAAATTGATTTTTTATTTTTTCAAATATGTTAATTAGTAGTGAATAATTATTTTGTTTTTTTTTTAGTAAATCGTTTGTTAAACTCAATTGCTTTCTTACTTTTGGAATCTTAACCTAATATAAAAACAACATACAATGAACAAGTCAGATTTAATCGGTAAAATGGCAGCTGATGCCGGAATTACCAAGATTCAAGCTCAAGCAGCTTTAAACAGTTTCATCGGAGCTACAACTGGAGCTTTGAAAGCAAACGACAAGGTAATCTTAGTTGGATTCGGAACTTTCTCTGCAAGCACTCGTAGTGCTCGTACCGGACGTAATCCACAAACTGGTGCTGAAATCAAAATCGCTGCCAAAAAAGTAGTGAAATTCAAAGCTGGTGCTGAATTAAGCGAAAACGTTAAGTAATATTACTTAATTAATCATTTTAGGCTGCTTTTTTAAAAGGCAGCCTTTTTTTTTGCTATTTTTGAAGATGCATTTGTCGCCAAAACAACTTTTTCTGCATTCATTAGCTCAAACCAATCCGAATCCACTTGCACTCGAAATTTTATCAGCCTCTGGAAATTACCTTTACGATATCCATGGCAATAAATTTCTAGATCTTATATCAGGCATTTCGGTATGTAGTTTAGGTCATCAAAATCCCATTGTAATTGATGCCGTTATAGAGCAAACAAAAAAACATATGCATGTTATGGTCTATGGCGAAACAGTACAAATGCCCCAAAATAACTATGCAGATTTCCTAATTCATCATTTACCTAAATCTTTAGATAATGTTTATTTCTTAAATTCAGGTTCTGAAGCCATAGATGCCGCTATGAAATTGGCTAAAAGAGTCACTGGTCATGCCGGGTTTGTGGCTCATACCAATGCCTATCACGGAAGTAGTCAAGGACCCTTGAGCCTTATGAGTGATGAATATTATGCACCCAAATATAGACCCTTGTTAAATCAGGTGTTTTTTATTGAACAAAATGATATTCAAGGAATCGATCATTTGCCTACAGAAAACATTTCAGCCGTAATTGTTGAACTCATTCAAGCAGAAAAAGGAATATCAATTTCAAATGTTGAGTATATTCATAAATTGTATCAATACGCCAAATCTATTGGTGCTTTGTTTGTGATAGATGAAATTCAAACAGGTTTTGGCAGAACAGGTACCAAATTTTGCTTTGAACAATATAATATTGTTCCAGATATTTTGGTTTTAGGGAAAGCACTCGGTGGCGGAATGCCCATGGG
>CAMBFD010000124.1 GCA_945865625.1 Chitinophaga pinensis | reverse complement strand
GCCATTTCAAATTACATTTTAAAAAACAACGCCGATGTGTTAAGTGAAAATTTGAGCCGTTACGATTACCGTGTAGATTTTTCAATTGACCAAAAAACAATTCTTAATCTCGACTCCATCTTACCAACATTGGGTTATGTTACCAGATCAAACCAAACCAACAACAACAATAAATTGAAAATTAAAAATCTTCAAAACCAAATTGAAGATTACCAAATTCAAATTAACCGCATTAGAGAACGTTCACGAAGAGATTCAACAGCTCAACAACGCAATAGTACCGAGAGCACAATCAATTATAACGAAGACAAAATCAAAGAAGCCAACCGCAAACTCAGTCAAATTAAGGAAAATGAAACCAAAGTTTTTGTGAGCATTAACCTCAACGATGAACTTTCAGTTCCAAGTGGAAATAGCAAAATCACTTGGGCAAAAATGCCAGGTATTGCATACAATTATTTGTTGGTTGAGAATCCTAAAGCCGGAATGTCCGATAAATCATACGCCGGCATGAATCTTAAGTATATTTTTACCAAAGGAAAGAGCTTTTTCCAAATTGGGGTCTTAAAATCTCAAAACTTAAGCGATGTGCAACAATACGATTCCTCGCTTTCTCCAAATACCATCAATGAATTTTTCACCGTTGAATTCGGACAGGATTTTTACACCAAACATTTTGGTAGAGGTAACCGCAAATTCCTAAATCTTTATTCTGGATATACCATTGGTGGTATGATTCCAAACAAAAGAAACGACGATAATTTTGGCTTCATTCCTGTCTTAAATCTTTCAATGGGTGTAGAAATTATTAAAACCAAACATATTTTACTCGATGCCCGTGGCTCATATTTCTTACCACTCGATGGCATCAACCGAAATACCAGAGGGATTCTTTTAGGAACCTCCTTTAACTTCGTATTCTAAAACAATAGACCATGAAATTTGACAAGAAAAACTTATCGGAAGCTGAACTGATGCTCTTGTATCGCGCCCTCTTAAAACCCAGGGTCATTGAAGAGCGCATGTTGGTTTTACTCCGACAAGGGAAAATTGGCAAATGGTTTAGTGGAATAGGACAAGAAGCAATTTCAGTGGGTGTGGCCATGGCCTTAAACACCGATGAATACATTTTACCCTTGCATCGCAATTTGGGCGTTTTCACAACCAGAAATATGACCGATGCCCAACTTTTTGCACAATGGCAAGGTAAAGAAAGTGGATTTACAAAAGGCAGAGACCGCAGTTTTCACTTTGGAAACAATGAACATCATATTGTTGGCATGATATCGCACTTAGGTGCAATGCTCGGTGTTGCAAATGGAATTGCCCTCGCCGATTTAATTGAAAACAAAAAAAGTGTCACCCTTTGTTTTAGCGGAGATGGGGGTACTTCCGAAGGTGACTTCCACGAAGCTTTAAATGTTGCCGCCGTTTGGTCGCTACCGGTGATCTTTTTAATTGAAAACAATGGATATGGCTTATCGACCCCAAGCAACGATCAATTCAGATGTAAACAATTCATTGACAAAGGCATAGGCTATGGAATGGAAACCCTTCAGATTGATGGAAATAACATTTTAGAAGTGTATCATGCCATCAGTGATATTTCCGAATCGATGCGTCAAAATCCAAGGCCAATTTTGGTCGAAGCCCTCACCTTCCGCATGCGCGGCCACGAGGAAGCTAGCGGCACTAAATATGTCCCTCAAGAATTATTCGATCAATGGGCGCCCAAAGATCCCCTCAAAAATTATGAAGATTTTCTTTTTTCGGAGGGATATTTAACCAAAGAATTACAGCAAAGTATTGCATCAGATATTCTCAAATCGCTCAATTTAGCCATTGAAACAGTCTTCAATGAACCTGAAATTATAGCCGATTCTCAAATCGAACTCAACGATGTTTATGCACCGTTTGCACTTCCAAAATTGGCAGAACCAACTGAGAATTCTAAAGAAATTCGGCTCATAGACGCCGTGAGGAATGCACTTTGGATGGCCATGGAAAAACATGATAATCTTGTCATTATGGGGCAAGACGTTGCAGATTATGGAGGTGTTTTTAAAGCCACCGACGGATTTTTAGAAAAGTTTGGAAAACAAAGGGTGCGCAACACCCCAATTACAGAAAGCAGTATTTTGGGAGCGGGATATGGACTTGCAATTCGTAAGTACAAAGCAATTGTAGAAATGCAATTTTCTGATTTTGTGACATGCGGTTTCAATCAAATTGTAAATAATTTAGCCAAAAGCTACTACCGCTGGAATCAGCCCGCCGATGTGGTGGTCAGAATGCCAACGGGTGCGGGTGTTCAAGCTGGACCTTTCCATAGTCAAAGTACTGAAGCTTGGTTTTACCATATTCCAGGACTTAAAATCTATTATCCAAGTACGGCAAAAGATGCAAAAGGATTGCTTTTGAGGGCCATCGAAGACCCAAATCCGGTTCTATTTTTCGAACACAAATATTTGTACCGCACACAATCGGACCTTGTTCCTGAAGATTATTATTTCATTGATGAGGGACAGGCGGCAGTTCACAATTTCGGAACAGACGCTTGCATTATTACATACGGTTGGGGGGTTCAAAATGCCTTGAAAGTGGTTCAAGAAAACAAGTTGAATGTAACTGTTGTTGATTTAAGAACTTTGGTTCCGTTGGATAAAAACACAATTGGCGAAGTTGTAAAATCAACCGGTAAAGTATTGGTTCTCACAGAAGATTGCCTCACAGGAAGCATTGCTTCAGACATTGGCAGTTGGATTTCTGAAGAATTTTTTGTATATTTAGATGCACCAGTAATGCGTTTGGGCAGTTTAGACACACCCATTCCTTTGGCAAAATCCCTCGAAGATGAATTTCTACCTTGGGGTCGGTTGAAAGGGAAATTGATTGAGCTTATTGAATATTAGCTTATTGGTTTATGGGCTTATGGGCTTATGGGTTTATTGGCTTACATTGAATTCCGAATGTTATAAACCGTAAACTGGATATTCGAGTTTTAGGCAAAATGGCTTTTAGGATTATTGGCTTATTGGCTTATTGGCACATAGGGTTCGGAATGTTATAAACCATAAACTGAAAAAAGGTGTAAGAATTTAAGACTTCATTTCTTCAACTGATACGTTTACACTATTGAATTTTTCCTATAATCCTATAAGCCCATAATCCTATAAGCCATATCAGTTCACTGGCGTATTTACAGTTTACGATTTATTAAATTTGGAATCTTATAAGCCCATAAACCTATAAGCTGTTTAAACATTAAACCTGAAATGCATACAATCACCGTCTTTAACGATGTATTCTTTGCCCTCTACACGTAATTTTCCGACTTCTCGGCAAGCAGCTTCTGAACCATAGTGAATCCAATCTTCGTAGGCAATGACTTCTGCCCTAATAAATCCTTTTTCGAAATCAGTATGAATCACCGCGGCAGCTTGTGGCGCTTTTGTGCTTTCAGTGATTGTCCATGCCCTAACTTCTTTAACTCCAACGGTAAAGTAAGTGATATAGTTAAGTAGTTTATAGGCACCTTGAATTAACTTTTCGACACCGCTTTGCAACAATCCCATTTCTTCTAGAAAGATTTTACGGTCTTCAAAGTTTTCAAGCTCAGCAATTTCAGCTTCAATGGCGGCAGAAATGATTAATATTTCAGCATTTTCATCTTTCACTGCATTTTTGACTAGCTCAACATACGCATTTCCGTTGATCGAAGAATCAGGATCAACATTACAAACGTACATGACTGGTTTTTCAGTTAACAAGTTCAAGTCTTTTACAAACTCTTTCTTTTCAAATTCAATTTCAATGGTACGGGCATTTTTACCTTGTAAAAGGTGTGCTCTATAAGCTTCACAAACTTCCAATGTTTTTACGGCTTCTTTATCACCACCAGTTTTAGCTTGTTTGGCAATTTTAGAAATTCTAGCCTCAATGGTTTCTAGATCTTTCAATTGCAATTCGGTATCAATGATTTCTTTATCGCGAATTGGATTCACAGAACCATCAACATGGATAATATTATCGTCGTCGAAACATCTCAAAACGTGCAAAATTGCATTGGTATTTCGGATATTTCCGAGGAATTGATTTCCCAAACCATCGCCTTTCGACGCTCCTTTTACCAATCCAGCGATGTCAACAATTTCAATGGTTGTTGGCACAATATTTTGAGGATTTACGAGCTCGGCAAGCTTGTTCATACGTTGATCGGGTACGGTAATTGTTCCTACATTCGGCTCAATGGTGCAGAAAGGGAAGTTGGCTGCCTGCGCTTTAGCGCTAGACACTGCGTTAAAAAGGGTTGATTTACCTACGTTAGGCAAACCTACGATTCCACATTGTAAAGACATTTGGCTACAAAGTTACTCTAATAAATCACCAATATCTTGTAAAATTTTCTTGGTCAGGTTTTCGGCGGTTGTCAAACTCGCACTTTCTGCGTAAATACGGATAATTGGTTCAGTATTGCTTTTACGCAAATGCACCCAATCTTCATCAAATTCAATTTTCACCCCGTCGATTGTATTTACAGGCTGTTTTTTATATTTTTCACGTATTTTTTCTAAAATCAAATCAACGTCGGTTCCAGCTTGTAATTCAGCTTTGTTTTTCGACATCATATAGGTTGGATACAATGCGCGCAAACCAGAAGTTGTTAGGTTCGATAACGCTAAATGCGACAAAAACAAGGCAATTCCAACAAGTG
>CAMBFD010000123.1 GCA_945865625.1 Chitinophaga pinensis | reverse complement strand
TGTGTTTCAGATTTATAATGATCAACCATAACTATGAAAAGGAGATATTTTATGAAAACCAACAAAATTCAACAAACTGTCATTGCTTTCTTGGCAATCTTTGCTTGCCATTTTAACAATCTAAATGCTCAAATGCATTACCTCGGTATATGTAGGCAAGAAGCTATCAATACAAACCAATCTGCAACCGGATTAGAATATCAAAATATACACTATATGTATAACTTTGGTGCTGGAATTGCATTGAATCAAACTCCTATTGGAAATGGGCAAAAAACATTTGTCAATTTCGATGTCAACCTACTGCCCTTTCATCATGCTTGTCTTTTGAACCGACTCGTTCCATATATCGGTGCCCAGTATGAATCTGTAAAATTACAAACAAACCAAGAAGGATTTCTCACTGAAACAAATCAGCAATTTTTCTTTCCTAAAGCAGGTTTAAAGTTGAGTTACGATAGATTCATTGGAAGTGTAGAATATCAATTTGCGAAATCAAACAACAGCATCAGCGCAAAATTATTGTACACCATCTTTATCAGAAACCGCTGTATAAAGAAACGAATTGAAGAATTCAACAGCGTAGATTTTAGTCAGTTTTAAGAATGTTTTAAAGGTCTTTGTCCCTCAAAATTACAAAAACACCTTACTTTTGCAGCCACTTTATGGTTCAGTTCAATACTTTCAAAGGAAGCAACCTCGATAAATTACTCGCAGAAGGGAAATATCGCATGGGTACCGAAATGCTCACCTGCGATTATATTATCAATGAACACTATCAACTATTAAATGTTATTTGGGCCAGATATTTGGTCAACAATGCCTTCAGTCCACTCAACCATAAAGTCTTTAAAAAAGCTAAGAATTTCGCCATCAAACTTTCCGAGTTTATCATCACCGATGAAATTCGAGAGCTCGCACACAAATATTGCAACTCGAGAGATATCGAAGTTAACTTCGATGAAAAATACTTCTTTAATGAACATGGCATCAATCCCTTCGATACTAAAACAATCTTAATTTACGACGAAAACAAACTCATTGCCGTTGGTTATTTTGATGAAGGATTGGATTGTATTATGGGACTTAAAAACCTCTTCGAACCTGATTATCATAAATATAGTTTGGGGAAATTGATGATGTTGATCAAAATGCAATATTGCATTGAACGTCAAATTAGCTATTATTACCCTGGGTATATTGCTTGTGAAAGTGACATATTTGATTACAAACTATTCTTCCAAGCCGAAAGTATTGAATTGAAAATCAATGGATATTGGATCAACTTTGCGCATTTTGAATCCAAGCAGCATGCCTGCGACACCCAAGTGATGAAATACGAATTGAAACGTCGTGAAGACAATTTAGACGAGGGAAATACTGATTCCCTTTAACTTTCGTTTTCGTAGAAAATTTTGTAAAACTTACGACCGTTTTCGTCAATCCCCTGCTCTATCATGTCCCTCCTGCCATGAATATACACATGGAAATTGGTGTCGAGTTTGAGTACACTTTTAAAGATTTTTGCCTGTTTGCGTACAGCCTGCTTCGAAATCTCGAAATTGTCTTGCAATTCAATTTCATTTTCCTCACGGTAATTTGTGTTGAAACGCCTAAATGAATCAATCACAGCTGAATTTGAAAAAACGTTTTTCTCAAAATCGGCCTTGTCAAAGGTTTCGTTGGTTTTGAAATAATCTACTGAACGATTCAATAAATCGATTTGATCGGACCGTGAAACATCAACATCATCGAGTAATTGCGTTGTAACAAACTCCTTTGCAATTCCCAAAAATTGATGCGTTTGATGGTATTCATTTTTTACCGGTTCTACACTCAAAAAATCAGTTTGCCAATATTCTGTGCCTTGTTTTACATTGTCAATCACCAACACTGTAAACGGCTCCGGCGTGAAAACAATCAAAGCACCTTTTTCCATTTTTCGCGTGTTAATTCCTTGTCGGAAGTCCAAATGGGCCGATTTGTGACCTTTTAATTCAGTTTCGATGAAAGTGTCTTTGTTTTCCACCTTCACCACCGCCAGGGCCTCGCAATAGGCATCATTGACAATGATATTGTCGAAATGAATTACAAAAAGATCTCCATCTTTAATATTTGGGTGTTTTGAAACCGTTTTGAGGTGCTGCCCAATATTTTGCGAATATTCAATAAAATTCTCACCTTGGTAAATGGCTTTCGACAACTTGTAAAGCGCATTCAACTCAATGTCGTACTCATGGCAAAAACGATGCTGCGAATACTCCCCTTGAAAAGGCTTTAGAAACGTTTTCTTGAGAATATCGGCCTCGTCTTCATTCAAAAAATCGCACAATTCATCACTCAGCGATATTTTATCTTCTTGAACATTCACTTTATGGAAAATAACTTTCCTAATACTGGCTTCTTCGGTTTGAATCATTTGATTTGGTGTTTTTATTTTGAGGGACGTATGTGTCCAATTATTGATTTGGCTTATAAACCAAATATAAGGCTATTCATATTGTTTGCCACTATCATAAAATTCTAGAACCAGCAAGCAATAAAATTGTATAGAACGATGTCATTGATTAAAAAAAGAAAGGCACGAAATCGTGCCTTTCTTCGTATGAAAATTTAAATTAAGCTTCGTTTAAGAATGAATAACGATAATCTTTCACTGGTGTTAAGGTTTCTTTAATGGTTCTTTGACTCACCCAACGCAACAAGTTAACTTTTGCACCCGCTTTGTCATTTGTTCCACTTCCTCTTGCACCACCGAAAGGTTGTTGTCCTACAACAGCACCTGTTGGCTTATCGTTGATATAGAAGTTACCTGCGCTGTTTCTCAATGCCCAAGTAGCCTCAGCAATTGCATTTCTATCTTGAGAAATCACAGCTCCTGTTAATGCATATTCAGATGTAGTATCAACCAAATCGAACATTTTAGTCCAATCTTGATCATCATAAACGAAAACAGTTAACACTGGACCAAAAATTTCTTCGCACATGGTTTTGTATTTAGCAGTTGGCGCCATAATGATGGTTGGATCAATGAAGTAACCTTTTTCATCTGAATAAGTGCCACCGCACAAAATTTCAACGCCATCTTTTTTCGCAGTTTCAATGAATCCAGTGATTTTATCAAATGCCCTTTGGTCGATCACAGCATTCACAAAATTTGAAAAATCTTCAGTTGGACCAACTTTAATGGTTGCCATTTCAGCCATCAATTTTTTCTTCACAGAAGGCCAAATGCTTTGAGGGATATAGGTTCTTGAAGCCGCAGAACACTTTTGTCCTTGGAATTCAAACGCACCGCGCACCATTGCCGCAACCAAAACATCTTCATCGGCAGATGGATGGGCAAGAATGAAATCTTTACCCCCAGTTTCACCAACGATTCTTGGATAGCTTCTGTATTTGGCAATATTTTGACCAATTGTGCTCCAAATATGTCTGAAAACACCGGTAGATCCTGTGAAGTGAATTCCAGCGAAGTCTTTATGATTGAAAATGACTTCACCAACTTCCGGACCTGGAGCGTAAACCAAATTGATAACACCATCAGGTAAACCAGCTTCTTTAAACACCTTCATCAACACATAAGCTGAATAAATTTGAGTATCGGCAGGTTTCCAAACCACAACATTCCCCATCATTGCAGGAGCGGTAGGTAAATTACCACTAATTGCAGTGAAATTAAATGGTGTTAATGCAAAAACAAATCCTTCCAAAGGCCTATATTCCAAACGGTTCCAAATACCTTTTGAATTGGCACCTGGTTGTTCTGCATAAATTTCGCTCATATACTGAACATTGAATCGCAAAAAGTCGATCAACTCACATGCAGCATCAATTTCAGCTTGGTAACAGTTTTTACTTTGTGCCAACATTGTAGCTGCGTTAATTTCGTAGCGGTAGGTTGTTGCAAACAATTCAGCAGCTTTCAAGAAAATGGCAGCTCTTTGCTCCCACGGCATTGCTTCCCACATTGGTTTTGCAGCCAAAGCAGCATCAATTGCCTTTTGAACGTGCGTTCCATTACCCATGTGAAATTCACCAATTTTATGCTTAAAATCGTGCGGAGGGAAAATCTCATGAACAATACCCGTACGTACTTCTTCTGAACCAATAAACATTGGAATGTTAATCACTTTGCTTCTTGCATCAGCCAACGCTTCTTTTAACTTTTTGCGTTCGATACTGCCTGGAGCATATTCGTAAACTGGCTCATTGATGGCCTTAGGGACTTGAAAAAAACCGTTCATTTTTGTTTGTTTTTGAATGAAATACAAAAATACATTAAAAAGTTGATTGCCCACGAACCATTTGTTTGTAAAAATCTCAAAATACCTTTGTTTCAAGTGATTTAAAATGGTTTTAAATTGTCGGAAAGGAACCTAGTTTTAACGATTTGATGATAATTAAGTGACATGAGAGTGTTAACTTTGTTGATCATGAGTTTCTTGAAAAAATCAATCTTCTTAGGAATAATTTCTGGGCTAAACTTTACTGCACAAGCTCAAACAATTGACAGCACGAAAGCCGTCCCTCAAAATCAAAAAAAGGTCAAAAATGTGATATTGATGATTGGCGATGGAACGGGACTTGCTCAGTGGTCTGCGGCACAAGCCTGCATCCCTCAAAAATTAAAAGTGTTTTCTCTTGCCGAGTATTTAGGATTGAGTTTAACATCAAGTTCCAACGATTACATCACGGATTCTGGTGCTGGAGCAACTGCATTT
>CAMBFD010000122.1 GCA_945865625.1 Chitinophaga pinensis | reverse complement strand
TAAAATGAAAGAAGAAGCTGCTAAAAATGGATGGCCTACAAAAGTTGAAGTGGGATTGATTGGTAGCTGCACAAACTCTTCTTATGAAGATATTTCTCGTGCAGTGAGTTTGGCACAACAGGTTTCTAGCAAAAACTTAAAGCCTAAAGCTGAATACCTAATTACACCAGGTTCTGAGCAGGTTCGTTTTACAATTGAACGCGACGGATTCTTAAAAATATTCGACCAAATTGGTGCCAAAGTGTTTACAAACGCATGTGGTCCTTGCATTGGTATGTGGGATAGAATGGGCGCTGAAAAACAAGAAAAAAATACCATTGTGCACTCTTTCAATAGAAACTTTGCAAAACGTGCCGATGGAAATCCAAATACTTACGCATTTGTAGCTTCTCCAGAATTGGTTACAGCTCTTGCAATTGCAGGTGATTTAACTTTCAACCCTTTAACCGATTCATTAATCAATGAAAATGGCGAGTCAGTGATGTTAGATCCACCAACAGGATTTGAACTTCCTGCATTGGGATTTGCAGTTGAAGACGCGGGTTACCTAGCTCCTGCGGCCGATGGTTCAGGTGTTCAAGTTGCAGTTTCTCCAACAAGTAAGCGTTTGCAGTTATTAGATCCATTCCAAGCTTGGGAGGGAACTGATATAACAGGTATGCGTTTATTAATCAAAGCAAAAGGAAAATGTACCACCGATCATATTTCTATGGCTGGTCCTTGGTTGAAATTCCGTGGTCACTTAGACAACATTTCAGACAACTTGTTAATTGGAGCAACCAACTTCTTTAATGACCAAGCAAATGCAGTTGTAAACCAAGAAACTGGCAAAACTGATACAGTTCCTGCAACCCAACGTGCTTACAAAGCAGCTGGCATTGGAAGTATTGTAGTTGGTGATGAAAATTATGGTGAAGGTTCTAGTCGTGAACACGCTGCAATGGAACCTCGTCATTTGGGTGTTCGTGGTGTTTTGGTTAAATCTTTTGCACGTATCCACGAAACAAACTTAAAAAAACAAGGTATGTTGGCGTTAACTTTTGCCGATAAAGCCGATTACGAGAAAATTCAAGAAGCTGATAAAATCGACATTATTGGATTATCTTCCTTTGCTCCAGATAAATCACTGACATTGGTCTTAAACCATAAAGACGGCAGCAAAGACGAAATCGCTGTTAACCATAGCTACAACGAGCAACAAATTGAGTGGTTCAAAGCTGGTGGTGCTTTAAACATTATCCGTAGATCTGTTTCTTAATTTTTTGAGGGACATTGATAAAAACAAAAAAGGCGCCAATGGCGCCTTTTTTGTTGACTTATAATTTCTTTATTTAGCAGCTGGCAATGATTCTCCTTTGGGATGTTTTGCATACCAAATATATGATTTCACACAGTTGAACACTGGTTCGTTGTTCGATTTATCTTTACCATGGCCAGTTCTCACTACAACCATGTTTGAATTGTCTTTTGGCATAATAATATATTGTCCGTTGTGACCTTGGAAATAAGAAATATCAATATCTCCAACTTTCCCTAGCCAAAAAGAATGCCCGTAGTTTTCACTTTTAAATGGCTTCTGTGCCATATTTAAAAAAGAAGAGTCAATGACTTGTTCACCTAAATGATTTTTACCATGATGCATGACCAATGAACCCAACTTTCCAAAATCGCGTGCAGTTGAATTAAAGCAACAGTATGTAATTTCTTTGCCATTTTTTTTATCTAAAGACCATGCTGCTGGATATTCCGCTCCTATTTTTTTCCATAAATTTTCTTGCGCATATTCAGAAATTGTTGAATACGTTTTTACAGATTTTTCGGTGTTTAATTTTCGGTGCTCATCCAACGCATGCATCAACACGAAACCTAAAAATTGTGTTGATCCACTTTGATAAATAAATTTATCACCTGGCTTATTCGCAAAGGTTACAGTTCTCATAACTCCTTCAATGTCATTGGAATAATATGCTTGAGCTGTGATTCCAAAAGGTGAAACATAACTTTCATCCCAATCTAATCCCGCTGTCATAGTTGTTAAATGCCTTAAAGTTACTTCATTCGCATATTTACCTGTAATCCAAGGCAAATATTGAATGACTTTATCGTCCCAAGATCCAATAATTTTATCCTGAATAGCATGTTGAACCAATAAGGTAGTAATGGTCTTAGCCATGGAAAACGAATTGGTTTTTGTTGAATCTGTAATCCCTCTAAAATAATTTTCCGAAATCAAAGTATCGTTACGGTAAACGAGGTAAGCCCCTGAATTTGTTTTATCTAACATTGCTGTTAAAGCCTGATTTAATTCGAACTTTTCGGTGGCTAAAGTTGTACTTTTTTTCTGATCCCCAGTTGAAATTTTACGCAGGTCAAAATCAACCCAATCCATATAATTCGCGGTTTTTTCGCCTTTCAAATAAACCAATCGAACCCCTTTAATAAGGTAATTATACGGAGAAATAGATACAACGGAAATGAGTATAAAAATGATTCCAATTGCTACAAATAGAGTTTTAAGTATTTTCATATTGCTTTTAAGGTGCATCAAATATAAATATGGGGAATTCAATTATGCTATTGAAAAGGTGAAGAAAGGTGAATAAAAGTGAATAAATTATTAAACAATTGTTATTTGACCGAATAAAATTGGATCTTATGCCAAATGAAGTCAAATGAAATTTCGTTATATTTGTAAATATGTTGAATTTGAAAAAAGCATCTCGTTTATTACCAATACTCATAATATTTACTTCGTTAAATTTTATTGGAATTATTCTGAAGCCAAAACATAAAGAACAAATTTTTGGTGAAAAACCAGGTTTCTTTGAACAATGGTTTGAGGCCAGGAAAGATGTTAATGGTCAGGTTCCATCATGGCTCAGAACCCAATGGAGTAAATGGGATCGAAACCAAGTAATTTCAAGAAATAATTTTGCCACAATCGACAGCATTCATGAAATTGGTCCAGAAGATGTAGGCGGCAGAACCAGAGCATTATGGATTGATCCAACAAACGACAACCTAATTATTGCATGCGCAATTTCTGGAGGAGTTTGGCGAACAACCAATGCCGGTGCTAGTTGGTCTCCAGTGAATGATCAAGAAATTTCGATGATGCCAAGTTGTATCACAGCCAATCCTTTCAACTATAATCAAATTTACTACGGTACCGGAGAATGCCGTGATGCGGGTGTTCATAACAACGGCAATGGGGTTTTCAAATCTGAAGATCGTGGAAAAACGTTTAAACAACTTCCATCAACTATTGGCGTTGCTGGCATGGATGCCATTTGGGATATAGAGCATTCAGTTACCGATAGCAACACCATTTTTGTAGGAACAAATTCTCAAGGCTTATATAGATCAATTGATAAAGGAAATACTTGGCAACAAGTTTTTTCTGGTGGTACCAAAATGGTTTCGGATATTTTAGCTTTGCCAAACGGTAGGGTTATAATATCGCAGCAAGCAAATACGATTTACATTTCCGATAGCAATGGAAAAGCGGGAACTTTTGTTCAGGTAACAAATTTCCCAGATAAGCCGGTTGGTGGAACTTACCGCAGAATTCAAATGGCTAATTGTGCAAAATACCCTAAAGTTGTTTATGCTCTTTTTGAAGGTTATCTGTTTAACGATGACCCAATTGCGTTTTATAAAAGCAGCGATGGTGGAAAAAATTGGACAAAGACAACAACTCCAACCGACATAGGCCCCGGTTATCAAGCCTATTGTGTAATGCTTGGAGTTAGCCCTGTTGATTCAAATAAAATTGTGGCGGGTGGCGTTTCTGCTTGCGCGTCAACAAACGGCGGTAGCAGTTGGAAAAAATTGTTTGGCAGTCATTCAGACCACCACTCTTTTGCTGGATTCAGAACCAAATCGAATGAATATATATTGGGCACTGATGGTGGACTCTATAGATATAGTTGGAGCAGTACAACGAGCATTGCCAATTTAAACAATGGATACCATGTAACTCAATATTATGCTGGCTCGTATGGTTTAAATGGATTTGTTTCGGTTGCTGGAGCTCAAGACAATGGAACACATTATTCTTATGCACCCATGAACAATAGAAGAATCTTTGGTGGAGACGGAGCATATTGTCATATAGGAATGCAAGATGAAAGTGTGGCTTATGTTTCTTATCAAAATGACGGAATTAACAGAATTGATAATTTTAGTGGTGGATTTGGCAATGCTACCGATATTGCCGATCCTAGATTTATAACTGATGGTGTTGCATTTATAAATGCATATACTATAAATCCAGCTGATCAAGCCATGTTGTTTTACAGAACCAATACTGGAGTTTACCGTTCAACTGATTATGGAAATTACTGGGAAAAAATAAATATTGCCTCTAAAGCAGGAATTAAAGCCATGGCTTGCAGTGAAGATGCCAACCCTGTCTTTTATTACGGTGGTACCGCCGCTCAAATTTACAAACTTGAAAATGCAAGCAATGCTATTGGAAATGAAGTAAATTTCAATTCGAGTGTTCCATCTAGTGTAACAAGCGATTACATCAATAGCTTTACCATTAATCCAACGAACAAATATCAACTTTTCGCTTCCTTCACAACGGTAAGTGATCAAGGTCGTGTTTGGAAGGTCAGTCGCCTTGACAGCACCAAACCAATTTGGGAGAATATTTCTGGGAATTTACCTCCAAAATTACCCGTAAACATGGTTGCCGTTGATCCTCAAGATCCTGAAAATAAAAT
>CAMBFD010000121.1 GCA_945865625.1 Chitinophaga pinensis | reverse complement strand
CCCCCTCCCTCCGCAGCAAATTTCAAAGCCCCACAAAGTGGGGCTTTTTTTATGCTCAAAAGTCTGAGCTTCGCTCAAGCGTATTGAGCATAAAAAAAAAGCCAAAGCTGCAAGGCAGCTGGGCTTTGAAATGGGTTAGCAGCACCCCCCCCAAGGAATCACGACCGAAGGGGGAAAGGGCGAATCGAATTCGCCCTTTCCCCCTCTCTTCGCCCTACACCGTGCAATTCAATTAAAACCTACTTTTTTACCGAATTGAGAACCAGCAGATTTGATTTTCTCTTCTTTGCAGATCTCCGAAATCAGTTCTAAAATAGGATTGTTGTTGCCAATGATGCGCTCAATTTCATATTTCACTTGAACGTTGGCAATTTCACCCGGTGTAAAATCAAATTTTATAGCCAAATCATGAGCCTCAGTTTCCGTTAATTCCGTGAAATATAACTGCCAAATCTTAGATCGCGTTTCCAACTCCGGTTTATTGAAAAATACTTTGAATAAAAACCTACGTTCAAAAGCTGTGTCTAAATTGCCCGTTAAATTTGTAGTGGCCAACAAAATCCCATCAAAGCGCTCCATTTCCTCCAAAAAAATGTTTTTTAACGCATTATTCATCGTGTCTACGCTGGTATGAACATCCAATCGGCGACTGAAAAGTGCATCTGCTTCGTTGAACAATAAAATGCATTCTCTTTTAGTTTGCTTCTTTAATTTGAGATATTCTTGAAACAATTTTCGCGCGTTTTTCTCGCTTTCACCCACCCATTTGTCTTGTATTTGCGCCACATTGACTTCGTAAATTGGCATGTCGAATTCTCTTGCCAATTGATAGCAAAACTCCGTTTTCCCGGTTCCTGGAAATCCATATAACAATGCAGTTAAGCCAAGCTTGCGATGCTTAAAACGTTCTCTAATTTTATCGCGAATTTCTGGCTCCATGCTTTTTCGAATAGGAGTGATGAGACGCTGTGTTTCTGTGTCAAAGATTAGCGGAATTTCGCCAATTTCCTCAGGTTTTTTGTGCGCCACAGTCACCGAATTTCCCTCCAATAAGCCTTTTTGAATGTCTTCAGACAACTCCGGACACAGTTCCTGCAATCCTTTGTCTGTAAGGCATATTTCCAAGTTAGAGTCAATGAAATTGTTGCCAATGATGTCGAAAAGTCCATGTTCAACTGGGGCCCATTCGCGGTTCGCAATTTGGTTATTCAGAAACGATTTACGGTTCCAAACTGGGATTTTTTGATTGCCCAAAAACTCTGCAGGGCAAGTGCTGTCATCGATCAATATTCTGCGGGCGATGGTTAAATAGAACAATTCATGAATGTAAAACGGAGCCACATTCAAAAATTTATGTGCATATTTCACACATGCGAGAGACGCATTTTCCTTCACAACATGTTCCACTAGATCTTCGGCTTCATCCATGTCGTCCCATTGATTGAAAAAAAGAGATCTGCTATTTTCATAATTCGACGTCTTAAAAATCATCTTCAGGAAGGGCAAAAGTCCTTCTTCATTAAGTGCTTTAATGGATTCATAATCATTATTTTCAAGTAGGCAAGAGTAGCTCGTTTCCAACTCGAATGTCGCTTTTCGCTGACCATGTCCGCGTTTAATATATTTTTTCCGATTGAGCTTTTTGAGGGACAAAATGATGTCACTTCGCTTGGTATTTCCCTGCGCAAAAAACTGAATGAGATTGGGTTCATTGATTTCTTTTATTTTGGGACTTTTGGTGGCAATGAGGGCCAGCATTGAGAGTTCCAACGGACTTAATATAAAGAGATCCATCAGTTCCTCAGCATATTGAATTTCTTTTAGCAGGGATAAATCATTGTTTGAATCGATAGAATCAATGAGGGATTCTAATTTTTGAAAAAGGGAAATGTTCGAATGTGTATGGCTCATATTGGTAAGATTTTTAACAGTAAAAAGTCATTTAAATTAATACGAACAAATGAACTTTCAAAGTTTTTCTGCTGAGAATTAATCCACATTTTCGTTTGAGAAGCGAAAAACCTAAGGCTTTAGATGGGTGGATTTTTTATAAAGTGAGGGTAGGGGTTATTTTGAAAATAATTGAATGATTTGTTCATCTTTTTTGATTGTTGAATTTGTTAATTAAATGAATGTAAACATGTGATGATTTAACTTTAATTGATTAAATTCACATATTAACGGAACTAAAATCATCCCTCAAAACCAATATCCCTCAAACCAATATCCCTCAAAATGACAATCACCCACACCAACACCGAAACTGAAATTCAATTGCAAATTGCGATACCACTAGTTGAAACACCGCCATCAGATGATGATCCTTTGAAAAGAGTGATTATCGGTATTTTGCGTAGGGGAGGGAACAGCTTTCCTGCCGAAGCATGCCTCGGATTGAATAAAACGACTATTGTTTGGGAAATCGATGAAATTGGTAAGTATACTGTACAAATTGATACGATAACAATTGACAATTCCGAAGGCCTTCTCTCTAACGAAATTGATTTGATCGAATTATGGACAAATCATGGCCTAAATTGGTTGCTTGGTTAAAATGGTCCCCCCCTTCGTATGGGCGAATCGAATTCGCCCTATAGTCATTTGTGTTAATTCAAGGTAAAATGACAAATTTGTCGATAACTAATATAGAATCTAATTCAATTAGGTATTAAATTGTGATTCGAAAAAAGAAAGTATGTCGTCGAAAAAGCAGATTTTTATCTTTTTAGGAATTCCAATTTTAATGGGTATTCTTTTTGTTTTGCGCTACAAAATTTTGGTCTTATTGTGTATTTTTGGGGGATATTTTGTCTCGCCTGAAGGGTCGGCGGTGCTCACAAATTACTGCTTCCACGAAACCGATACCTTGATTTTAGATTCGAGCTATTTACAGCGGTCTCCAGTTGTAGTGAAGTTGGCAAAAAAGATGAGGGTAGGGCAAACCGTAAAATGCTATGGGTTCAAGCAATACAAAGATTATCGATTGTCGTATGCCTTAAATCCGTTCACCATTTCTCGCTCCAAGCACGGCTACACCATTTCGCAATGGATTGCCTTCGACACCACCTGAAAAGTCCACACAACCCGCAATTTATACTTATTCACAGTGCGCGTCCCAGATAACTTCGTTCATACATTTGATTGCACTCCATTTATGGTAATTTCAAACTTTCGAAATTTGAAAGAGTGATTGGAATATTGAATTCAGAGTATCACCTCAGTTCAACATAGAGTCATCAACTAACTAGACCATTCAACTATTGAGATTCTCATTAAAACATGTTATTAAAGACACAGGTAATTCCAAATGTGTATAAGTTTTTTTTGAATATTGCTCATTTTAATACTATTTTAGCGATGAAAAAATTAAGATTATGAATAAATTTATAAAAACTATTTTCGCATTGGTCATTATTTACACTTTGATGTTAAACATAACGTCATGTAGCAATTCGCAAAACGAAGAAACCTCTTCAACATCTCCAACAGAAGCTGATTTGGAAAATGGAAGGGCGGAAATCATGCAACAAAGAGCGATGAGAGAATCATTTTCTGCAGAAGATGGAAATACTGAAACAGATGATGATGCGGGTTTAAACGAGGAGAATTCTGCAATGAACGGTCAAAATAATACAAGTGATTATCAAAATCAAAAGCGAATGATAAATTGGTATTGTAGTTGGTGTTGTCTAATTATTCAAAAATCTGATGAGCCTGAAAGAGGCAGATGTAATGGTTCATCTAAGAACACATCTTATGCTGGTCAGAATCACAAATCAAGCAATGGTTCAACTCATTCATGGAGTGAATTAAGCATTGTTGGGAATCGGAAATTTGAATGTTCTTATTGTGGAGCAGTAATAGATTCAAGAAATGAACCAAGTCATGGACAATGCTGTGGTCAAGACAAATTACCAGCATACCATTCTTGGCATGAACTATAATCAATCATAATTTGGAAGTCGAAAATTTTCAATTGATACCTTTTATGATTAATTTGAAGGATGGATTTTGCCTGAGCATTCTCTAGCCATTGAATTCTTTTCTCCATCCCTCAAAATAATAATTCCTATTTCTTTGGCAACAAAGAGCCTAAGCTTCCAATGTTCATTAAATAATTGTTTAAATCAGTACTTGTACATCTTATGGTTGGATCGTCATGATTTCGGAAATGCAATTGCTGGCCGTTGTACTTTGAAACAGGACTATTGAGTTTTTCATAGGTGGATTTAACCCTTTGAAGACAATCGGCGTGGAAGAGATTGCTTCGAACTGCTTTGGCAAAAGTTAAGTTTGAAAGTTCAATGGATTCGTTGTTGTCCATCACACCCATCATTTGAGCTTCTAAAGGTTCAGAGATGAACATATTGGTGTGAAATCCTGTTAGACCGTGATGATCAAAAAACGATTTCGCAAAACACCAAATGCCCACGAGCTCTTTGTCTTTTAAATACGGCACAAACGATTTATCAATAATGGGCTGCATATAATTCAGCAATCCGTGATGATAGCCATGTCCTAGCATGACGATGCGATCGTGCTCTTGAATCATGAATTTTAAATTGTTGGGTTCGAAGTTTTTGGTTTCTTCGGTGAAATTGCGATCTTGATAAATGATTTTCAGGAAATCTGTCGTTGGATCAGCAGGGTGGATCACTAGGGTCTTTTTCATGGTTTTACTATTTATTTACTTACCTCACCCCTAAGAGGGTGAGTAAATAAATAGTGAAAA
>CAMBFD010000120.1 GCA_945865625.1 Chitinophaga pinensis | reverse complement strand
TACGTAAAGTACGGATGCTCTTTACAATGCGCTCAAATTTTTATGAAAATCTTGAACAAGAAAAACTAAAAATTTCTCGTGAATTGCATGATTCTTTGGGTGCTTTTTTGGTGCCGGTAAAAGGATTTATGAATCGCAATGGGCAATTCGATTCAACGAATGTTGATTTTTGGACCAAGCATGTATCTGATTTTGAAAATTATATCGGCAATGTGAATGAAAATCTTTATCCCTCAGAATTACTAGATAATAATTTGGGTGAAGCCCTCAATAGTATATCAAACAATTTTAATTTCACTCAGTGTCAACTGATCATAGCGCGTTTCCCTGATATTTATCTCAAAGGAAATTCGGGAATCCATATCTATAGAATCATTCAAGAAACTTTGGTAAATATCATTAAACATGCCAATCCGGATTTCATTAGAGTTTCGCATCAATTTGATGAACAATTGCTTCAAATTAATGTTTTATATCAACCTAACTTGGAATTATCTCTTGATCAAATTAAAAAGGGCGGTCGGGGTAAAACCAATATTTTACAGCGTATCGAAATTTTAAAGGGCAGATATGATTGCAAGAAAGATGAGGAAATTGTATTTGAAAAGTTTATGTTTGATGTTAAGAAAGTATGAAAATTCTATTGTTCGAAGATCAAACACCTACATTACATTTTTTGGAGCAATTTTGCATTGAAATCTATCCGCTGGCTAAAATCACACTGTGTTCCAACCAAGAAATTGCAATGAAACATTTACAAAACCATCTATTTGATTTTATTGTGGCTGATTTAGATTTTAATGGCGATAAACGTTTTGCAATTGTTGAGTTGGCAATGGAATTGCAAATTCCTTGCATCGTGTATAGTGCTTACTACAAACCAGTTTTTGTGCGTAAAGCCATAGCTTTGTTGGTTAAAGCGTATATCTGTAAGTTGGGTAAAATTGAAGATTTGAAATTCGCATTGAAAAACTATTCTTCTTTAACTGCATATACTTGTTCTTTTATTGAACAACACAAAGAAAATTTAACATTAAACTTAGATGTTAAAGAATTGATACTATCTCCCAGCGAACATAAAATACTTAAATTGCTTATTGAAGGTTTTGATAGAAAGGAAATCGCAATGAAAATGAAAATTAAACAGGCCACTTTAAATGGCTACATCAAAGTTATAAAGTTAAAAAACAAACTGAATCTCCCCGAACTTGTGAAGCATTTTGTTTATTGGAATGCCCAATAAAACTATTATTCCCTCACCAATATCTGCGCACTTCTAACATCGCTCATGCAGAAGAATCCTGCAACCGGTGGTGGATTTTTGGGATCCTTTATTTTGAAACTAAATGGATTTGTAGGGTCTGTGAATGTTACCCTGAAATAACAGTAGTTTGGAATATTAACAGGTGGTGTGGCAAATAATCCCCTGTTGCGGTTTTCATTCACAACCAGGTTAAACCAGAAATACGCCAACTGTGTGATCGAATGCACTTCTACCCTCACAGTGTCTCCATCTTGATATGGTTTTTGGAACACATTCAAGCCATTAAAACGCTTCGGGTAAATGAATATGTCGCCGTTCACTTGTGAACCATTGCCCATGTCTTGTGATATGTTCAACTTTTGAATTTCACTCACAAACGTATCGTTTCTAAATGTTTTTATCCAATAATAATTTCCAGGTTCTGGCCGGTCTTTGGCAAAAAGTTCAGCGTATCTGCCAGGATTTTTAACTGGTGGTCCATTGTCAATCGAGGTAATTGTGCGCATACTGTCAATGCGATCCACAGTTGGATTTAACTTGGTAAAGCTCAATAAAGTATCTTCGGGGGTAATGACCAAAAGGGCATAGGTATTGCCAACTACAAAGGTATCGCCGGTAGATTTGTTCGGTTTCCATTGGTAGTTTCCGTCCTTCAAATGAAGAAAAGGGAATATTTTAAACGTTGCAGAATCTACCAGTATCACCGTGGCATTTGTTACCGGTGGTTCTGTATTTGAGGGATTGAAGTAGGGAATACTTTTGGTGATTCGGATGTTTTGAACAGTGTCGAGGTTGTTAATGAAGGCATCGATGACCATTTTAACCTGATTTTGCTCAACGGTTACGTCGATAATGTCTTCGCAAGAGCTGAAAGCAAAAATTGCGGTAAGGGTGAATAATGTAATTCTTAACTGCTTCATCATTAATTCCATTTAAAGTTATACGCAATGGCAGGAACAAGGCTGCCAATGACACTAAATTGAATGGCCTTGTTTTGGCCTAAATTGCCGTAATCTGTGTCGAAGTAAATTGAGAACGGATTTCTGCGGTTGTAGGCATTGTAGACCGAAAATACCCAGCTCGATTCCCAGTTTTTCTTTTTAGAAACAGTGTAGGTGGCCGATAAATCTAAACGGTGATAATTGGGATTCCTCACATTGTTTCTGGCGTTGTTACCCGCATCGGGAACAGTATATCCTTGCACTGTGTATTGACCTGTGTAAAAGGTTGTAGGCGTTCCAGTACTGAACACAAAGTTTGCCGCAAGATCCCATTTGCTATTGATTTTGTATTGTGCCACAATGTATAAATTGTGCAAACGGTCAAAACGATTTGCATACCAATTGCCGTCGTTGATGCCTTCAACTTTTCTTTCGCTTTTTGAAAGGGTGTAACTGATCCAGCCGGTTAAATCGCCTGAATTTTTCTTGATATAAAGTTCTAAACCGTAAGCCCTGCCAATGCCGGTGAGTAATTCTCCTTCGAGCAATCTGTTGAGTAGCAGTTGTGCACCGTCGATGTAATCGACTTGGTTTTGCATGTCTTTATAATATGTTTCAATGGAAGTTTCGTATTCTTGATCTTTTCCAAGGTTCTTGAAATATCCAATTGTAAGTTGGTCGGCAATTTCAGGTTTAATGTTATTTGTTGATGGTGTCCAAACGTCGAAAGGCACGCTGGCCGCGGTGTTCGAGATGAGATGCAAATTCTGTACCATTCGATTGTAACCACCTTTTACAGATGTGGTTTTATCGAGTGCAAATTTAAAGCCTAAACGGGGTTCTAAATTGAAATAATTTTTGATGATTTCATTATTCCCAGCTTCATACGTTTTGCTTTGGTCGAGTGCCCGTCGTTGTCCTGTCATGAATGGATCTCTATAAACAAACACTGTTCCTTTACCGAGATACATAAACTGACTTGCACGGAGTCCTGCTCTCAAAGAGAATATTCCATTTGAGTTAATATCTCCAGTGATATAAGCAGCATTCTCCATTCCATATTTGTTAGGCAAGCTGAAGTTGAATGTTCTGCCTTGGTTTACAGAAACGGCGTTGCCTGGAATGAATGTATAATAGGTTGATTGAGCACCGGTACCTAGTTCAACTTTTGGACTCAAGTAGTATTTAAAATCACTTTTAACCGTATTGTTTACAATGTAGCTGTTCCAATTGAAGGATGCATCGTCGTTGGCATTGAATTCTAGGTTATAGCGGTAACGGCTGTAGTAATATGTAAAATTAGAAAATAGTTTTTTGTTGAATACATGGTTCCAACGCGCGGTCACAACGGAATTTCCCCATTTCACGCCAAAGGCATTGGCTGCAGAAAATGCATCATCGCCAATGTAAGAAGAAATGAAGAATGAATTGCGTTTATGTGAATAGTTCACTTTTGCCGTGAAGTCGTAAAAATAGAATTGCGACCCACTTAAGTTGGCGGGTAAGAATGGCTTTGCAAGTAAATCGATGTAACTTCTACGGGCTGATACCAGGAAACTTGCTTTGTTTTTCACGATAGGGCCTTCAAATGTTCCACGGCTGAAAATGGTACCCACACCACCGCTTGCTTGGTAGACTTTTTTGTTGCCATCGCGGGTAATGACGTCGAGTACGGAGCTCAAACGGCCGCCATAATTTGCAGGAATACCGCCTTTGATGAGTTGCACATCTTTTACGGCATCTGGATTAAAAATACTGAAGAATCCAAAAAGATGGGCAGAGTTAAACACTGGGGCATCGTCCATGAGCACAAGGTTTTGATCAATGGCACCGCCTCTCACATTAAAACCTGAAGCGCCTTCCCCCACGGTGGTTACACCGGGCAGGAGTTGAATGCTTTTGATGACGTCGGCTTCCCCCAAAAAAGCTGGGATTTTCTTAATAGTTTTACCGCTGATACTTTGCGTTGAAATGTCGATCTTCTTTACATTGTCGTTTCTTTTCGCACGAATATTGACTTCTTTGAAAGCCTCAGCTTCGGGCAAAAGTGCAAAAATAATTTGTTGATCTGTATTGAGGGACAAAGGGTATTCGATTTGATTGAAGCTAGAGGCGGAGATTTGAACACTCCAATTTCTAGGCGTGAGGGTCAAGCTAAAAAATCCGAAACTATTTGTAACGGCTGAGTATTTGCTATTTTTTACGGCGATAACGGCATTGTTAATGGTTTCGCCACTGGAGCTATCTTTCACATATCCACTGAGGGTTATTTTTTGTCCAAAAAGGCCATTAGAAAAGAACAGGATTGATGTGAGAAAGAGTATTTTCCGAAACATTTGGTGCAAAGTTACCTATAAGAACAGATTTCGGGCAAAAAGGTTGGTGAATGGTTGAAATAATCGACGAAGGGGGCATAAAAAAACCCTCAACAAGTGCCAAGGGTTTTATGTATTTGAATTAAATAGGTTAACGGTCTTTCATTGCAACGAATTCACGCGGAGCTTCACCGGTATATATTTGGCGAGGACGTGCAATTGGT
>CAMBFD010000119.1 GCA_945865625.1 Chitinophaga pinensis | reverse complement strand
CGTTAATTCAAAAAAATAGGATGCAAGGAATTCATATTCAAGCGTTAAAAAACGAGATTGAAACCTTACGAAATCAGAATGATTTTAATTTGTACAGTTACGTTGCTTCTAAATTGAATCAACTTTAGTGCGCTACCAGTACTTTTGTGGTACTCAAAGTTGTACTCAACATGTAAATACCAGAGGTTAACCTCGAAACATCAACTTGAGTTTGATTGTCTGAAATTTGTCCCTCTAAAACAACATTTCCTAAATGATTGATCAACTTATAGGTGGTTCCAATTTCTTGCTGTTTCCATTGCACATTGAGCAATTGACTTACGGGATTGGGATAGACCGTAAGCGCATTTTTCTGCAAATTTCGTGCCGACGCACTTGCATCATAAATGGTTACGCCACAAGCATTTGAAAAAGCCTCCCATCGTGAATCAAAACTCACCATTGCAGTATTTGGGATCACTGTATTCAATGGAATTTTATCGTATAAGTCAACTTGGTATTCAACCCAACCGCTACTCGATTGAGAATTGATTTCAGCACTTGTTAAATTTGCTGGATCAAAATTCACAACCAAAATTCTTCCTTGTTGGATGCTATAAGTGGCTTTTGTTGGATAAAATGACTTCAAAACAACTTGTTGCAGTGGCAATAATGAAGACAATGTATCAACCATTACAGCTTTGGTCACTAAACTACTTCCGGTATTTCTAAAGTTAACGGTATATTTCCAACTGGTGCTTCTATAATCTACTTTATCTCCACTCGCAGAAACTTTTTCTACAGTTCCATTTCCACGCTTACCAATTTTTAATTTAACGGTATCGTAGTTATCGGATTTTGTGGCATCATTCTGCACAAACAAAGATCCTGTTTTTACAAATAGTGGAAAGACTGAAGTTTCATTTGCATCTGTAGGAATTTTAACAGATAATTCAATGAATTTTGTTTCAAATGGCATTAAATCTACCAATGAGAATGTTGCTTCATTTCCTTCGTAATTGTCGGCCATTGGCACACTTGAAAAATTCGTTAGATTGGCAGCGTGAGTCACATGAATTGTTGGTCCATTCAATTTAGTTGCACCTCTATTCACAACTGTCAATAACACTTTCATCTGTTCACCAGGCAACAATTCAGCACTGTAAATAGGTTTCAAGGAAATATCTAAGTCCTTAATTGTTGGCGTCATGTATTCACCTAAATAGACCGATGAATATTTACCCGCTCTAATTGTGGTTGAAAAATTGCTCGCACAAACCGAGTACATATGACGTTGAGAAGTATTGTAAATTGAATAATCTCCTTCAGGTAATGTAGCTGAAAAATGGCCATCTTTATCTGTCACAGCAAAGAAATTTTGCTTTGTGGTTTTATTCATCATTCTGATCACTGAATTCGAAATTCCAGTTTCTGAAGCTTCCATCACACAATTGCTATTTAAGTCGTAAAACAAAGACCCATATAAATTTCCCCCGCCAGATTCAATGCTAGAGAAAAAGCGTACATCCGTATTTTGCTCTACAAAATTCCCCCAAACAAATGCTCCGTTGCCTCTTTGCCCAAGCGTAAACAATCCTTGCAATCTATTTCCTGTAAACGTAAGATGTTGCCCTTCATATTTTAAAAGTGAAGATGCATTCCCATCTTTCATAAAATCACCGCCAAGTAATAAATAATTGGGCGTTCCTGCAATGGTTGTGACTTGAGCCGTTGAAAATGAATCAAAATTGATTGGTTTACTCCAGCCACTTTTGAAAGTTCTAACCTCAGATTTATCAAAAGAATCTTTACCTAAAGCCACAAGCTGATTGTCGAAATAGGCTAACGCTGTAATCTCGCCAATAAAAGGGCTACCAACACCGCCCCAACCACCGTTTGCTGAAGTATAATAGGCAATATTACCGGTGTATGAACCCGCAAAATTCTGAAAATCTCCAGCAATATAAAGTCTGTTTCCTACAACTTGTAAAGTACTAATTAAACCATCTGCACCCTGTGTTAAGTCGCTACTTCCCAAATAATTCCAAGAAGTTCCGTCAAAAGAAGCAATGTTATTGCACAATTTTCCGTTTACATTGTTGATAAAGCGACCTGCAACAATGAGTTTATTGTCGAAAACCGTCATTGCAATAATTCCATTGGTTTTGGTATCAATGACCCCAACTTCAGGTTGCCATCCATTGTCTTTTTCACTCCATTTATACAGATGACTTACTGGTACTTCAGCATCTTTCGATGCATTTGCAATGTATGCCGCCACGTAAATGGTATTGTTGAAAAATGCAACAGAATGAAAATTGTATGAACCCTTGGTTCCTAAAATATGAGGAGGGGTTGTTAATCCAGAGTAATATTTCCAGTAAACGCCATTCCAACGGCCAAGGGTAAAATCGTTTGGAATTGTGGTATTTAAGTCTTCAAACAATGCAAAATATTCCGTATTGGTAGCAAATGAGGCCACTACACGAGAAGGCAAACCTGTACCTAAAGGCTGAAGTACTTGTGCTTTTGCAGAAATTAATCCGCCAAGAACCAACAAGAACAACAATCCCTTTTTCATAAGTTGCAATTTACGCGATATGATTTGAAAATTTTGCAATTTGTTTTATTTTATGAATCGCCAAACATAATACCCCGACAATCCAAAACTCCAACCACGATTTTCAATCGCAGAATTTTGTTTGTAGTAAGGTGTAAACATCCCTTGCGTGTTAATACGCATACCAACACTATTTTTGGTATTCAACTCACGTTGAATGCCAACTCCAAATTTTCCAGACCATAATAAATTACGATAAACGCCCCCATCAATGTCTTGCAACATCAAGTTATGGTAATTCAGGGTATTGCCTTTTCGGGCCGACAAATAATTTGCTTGAACCAAGGCCTCGGCTGTTAATGACCAATTCTTTGAAATAGAATGCTCGTAAATAGCGCCTATTGGAATACTTAACATAGAAACATTTGATATTCCTTCGTAATTAATTTGAGGTCCTACATTTAAATACCCAAAAATTGGATAATTTCCATATGCATCTGCTTCATATCCTTGTTGAACACTTGCAGGCATGCTATCTCTGAAATGGAAATTCTGCTGGGTGCGGTTTTGCATCCACGATAACCCAGCAGATACCATCCACTTTTTAGACAACTGATATCGTAAGGCGAAATGAACTTGTGATGCGCTGAGTGCAAATTCGCTTTCTTTCATTCTTTGTAAATAATTTTTGTGCACGTATTGAGCCAATTCTGGGTTCGACTTGTACAACATTGAAGTTTGATTCTGATCATACCCCACCTCGAAAGCCCAACGCGACAACTTACGTTCTAATGGCTTTCGAGATGACGGGGTTATCAAAGTCAACTGTAAAAAATCTCCGAGATGAAACGGCGATATTTGGGGTGATTTCGATACGAAATCGGTATAAGCAACATTGCCTAAAGATGATGAGGCTTCGGCAATAGAAGTTTCTTGTAAGGCGTAAACGGGTACTTCAACTTCTTCGTTGAACAACTTTTCGGTTAACGCTGTAGGATTCAATTCAACAGACTTTGATCTTTCAACCTTCACAGAATTTTTGTGACCGTCTGCTTTGTGAATGGTATTTTGATCAATAATTTGTGTTGTTTTCTTTTGAGGGATGTTGTCTGCATCCTTTTGATCAACTTGATTTAAAGTAGATGGACTTGAAACTTTAAATTGACCAGATTGCTTTTGAGAAATTCCAAAGTATGCAACACCACTCACCGCAATGGCTGTGATTGTGGCAGCAACTGTCCAAATTGCAAAACGACGTTTTGAAGCATCTTTTTTGTCTAACTTAGACTCTAAATCGCTCCATACCAACATATTTTGCATAGGAGAAAAGTCAGAAAACTTTTCCTTCAGCTGATTGTCGATATTTGAACCTTTGTTAGTCAATTTGATTATTTCTTTGTGTTTCTTCAATTAAATCTTTGAGCATTTTTCTTGCCCTGCTTAAAATACTTTTTGAATTAGATTCGGAAGTATTTAAATACTGTGCAATTTCTTTGTGCGACAGGTTGTCGATAGCATACATATTTAAAACCAAGGCATATTTATCGGGCAATTGCTTCATAAGCTCTAATACCTGATCTGCCGAAAGTTGATTCATGCTACCTTTTTCCAATTCTATTTCTTCAGGGGTATCTACACTATCAATATCAACGATGGTGGGACCACTTTTGGCTTTTCTATATTTAGAAAGTGCCAAGTTGATAAAAATGCGTGTCATCCATCCTTCAAAAAAAGAAATGTCTCGCAAAGATTGAATACTGTCAAAGATCTTTATGAAACCTTCTTGCAACAAATCTTGGGCATCTGCACTGCTGGGAGAATATCTCAGGCAATGTCCGTACATTTTCGCACCAAATTTCTCGAAGAGTTCTCTCTGAGCTCTGCGATCATTTTTGATACATCCGGATATGATTTCCTCATTTGTTAACAAGTAGCTTCAGATTTATGACGAGAAAAATAGAAAAGGTTGCAAAAAAAAATTAAAATTGTAGCAAATATGACCTCAACCCTATGAAAAACCAACCATTTTTACTAAAAACTTTTATTATTATTGCCCTAAGCACTTGCTATTCAAGCCATATTTTCTCGCAAAGCGATGATAGGGAATATTATTCAGCCAATAAAGATGTTTCTATTTATACCTCTGAATTTCAAAAAGGCAAATCCGCCATTTCAAATTACATTTTAAAAAACAACGCCGATGTGTTAAGTGAAAATTTGAGCCGTTACGATTACCGTGTAGATTTTTCAATTGACCAAAAAACAATTCTTAATCTCGACTCCATCTTACCAACATTGGGTTATGTTACCAGATC
>CAMBFD010000118.1 GCA_945865625.1 Chitinophaga pinensis | reverse complement strand
CCTTTCTTTTTCAGAATCCCATTCCTTGGCAAACAATTCATATCCTATGGCCCTTTTCGTGGTCTTTCTGTCAGCAGTAATCTGCATGTAAATAGGAGCCTTCGCATCAGCATTTTCAGGCTCTCTGAGATAAAATTTGTAAGTGATTTTCATTTGGCAAACATTTTTGTTGGTTGGCAAACATTTGGCAAACAAATATCGTTCCAAAGCGAAATAACCCGAAAAATCGCGAAATAAAAAAACCCTCAGAGTGTTGATTCTGAGGGTTTTAAACGAAACCCGAAGGTTTTCTAGTGATCCCGCTGGGATTCGAACCCAGGACCCATACATTAAAAGTGTATTGCTCTACCAGCTGAGCTACAGAATCTTGTTTTACTTTTGAGCTATAACTGTTGCCTAGTCTCAAACGTGGGTGCAAAATTAATAAAAAGTTTTACTTTTGCAAGTACTTTTTAAAATAATTTCCTCCTATATGTGTGATGCGTCTTCGTCAATTTTGCACCCATAGAACTTAACATACTTAACATCTTAGGATTAAAGTCGCCAATCCATGCCAATTCCATCGACGAAATTTTTTTAGCTTTCATCATGCCTTCATAACTTTTGATAATCAATCCAGTATCTATACCCAATTTTCGATAATCTGGTACCACCCCGAATATAATCGCTTTGGCTTTGGTAATGCTTCCTCTACTCAATAAAAACTTAATTTTATTCCACCATGATAACCGACCCTCAAATTTGCAAAAAACTTCATTTAGTTCTAAAATGCTTACAAAAAACCCTATCGGTCGCTCATTGTGATATGCAAAGACAGTGAATTCTGGATACATAGCATACCTCATTGATTTAAACCGTTTTAAAAGCACTTCGCGCTTCAATGGCACAAAATCTTCATGGAACGCCCAAGATTGGTTGTAAATCACTATAAAGTCTTGCACGTATTTATCAATCTGAGCGAAATCTAAAAATTCAAACCGGTAATCTGAGTTACCCAATGCACGGTTCGAAATAGCTTTAAACCTCGTATAATTAAATTCTTTATACGAAATGTCGTATGTTGTCTGCTCTATCTCTCGCTCATAGCCCTGTCCCTCAATGAAATTTTGATAATAATGCGGATTGTAATTTTCTAAATATGAAGGCTTTTTGTTTCCCTGAATTAACAAACCCCAAAAACTATCTTTATCGCCAAAGTTAACTGGAGCCAAAATCTTATCACAGCCTTTGTCTTTTAGCCATTTTTCAGCAGTTCCAATTAAGGCAACTGCGTAACTTTCATTTTCTAAAACTTCAAAAAACCCCCAAGCTCCGAATGGTTTTCCGTGCTTAATTTCATAAAATGCGGCTATTCTACCCACACAAACATCATTTTCAAACAACAACCACCTCTCTGCTTCACCATGCTCAAAACGTTTGTTTTTTGAGGGATCAAAAACTGCTTCTACATCATCTGTGATTGGCATCACATAATTTTCGTCAGTCAAATAAATGATGTTGACCAATTTGTGAAATTCACGAATTTGCTTTTCATTTTGTTGACTAATTTTAACGATTTCCATTTTCTAAAGAAATTTGTTCATCTCCGGGTAAATAACCCAAATAAGTGATGATAAATTGAAACATTTCATCCGTTGCTCTCATGCTTGATCCCCCAAATTCCAATCGTTCTGAAACCATTTGTGGCGGATTATGCGGGTTGTTCGGATTTGAAACAGTATTGTCAAATTGCGCAACGGCAAAAATGGTGCTTCCACGAGGAATGTGAACCATTTTTTTAAACGTATAAAAATACTGCCATTTGAAATTCCATTTAGGAATGTGAATGAGTTTCACCGTATCTCCATTTGGTTTTACCGCAAACGCAATGAAATTTTTGCCCAATAAATGCAAATGTGGGTTCACCGTGAGCACCGATATATCCTCGCCAATGGTGAATTGCGTGACGTGTTTTGTAATTTTATTCGGAGGGATATTGAGCGGTGGCACAATTTTGCTGACACCATTTGTACCCAACATCAACTCGCCTGTACCCCTTTTGGGAGGCGTATTTGTGAAAAATATATTGATTTTGCTGCCATCAACAACCGTTTTTGAACTAGGTCCGTAATGCACATCGTTCCCAACAATTGTAAATTTCTCGGAAACGGGAATGGTGCCAATTCCATCGGGGTACATCACCCCTTTCACACCCGGCAAATAGTTCACAACCGAGTGAATACGCTCCGGAAATGTTCCGTCTTCATTCAACAAACTGCGCTGATATTCAATCACTTCCTTTGTTTCTCGTGGACTGCCCACTGCATTGGTTGGTGTAATTTCAATTTTAAAAGGATTGATTTGTATGTTCTTAGCCGATGGTCCCTCATAATTAATCAAATGCCCATTAAAGTGATGCAATAATTTCTGTTGTCCTGGCACAAATTCAATGGCACGAATGTATTTAGGATGCGGCTCATTGTAGGAAATTCGAGTATAAAAAAATCGATCTAAATCTCCAGCATTCAATAAAACGGTATCTAGCGATAAAACCAAATCTGGCTTACCCAAATTGCTTTCGTAGGTCGGAATATTTTGAAAAGAATTTTCAGAATTGTTGCCTTCGGGACAACCATTTTTAACCCAACGTTGAATGAGGTTGATTTGAGATTGACTCAAATAATTTTCGCCAACGTAATGTTCGTAATTAGGATCGGCAGGCCAAGGAGGCATGATTCTCGCACCAGTCACTTTAACAATTGTTTTGGCTTTATTTTTAACCTTTTCGAAACTGGTTAATGCAAACGGCGCACCACCACCCGTTCTGTGGCAACGAACACAATGATTGATTACAATTGGCGCAATATGCTCTGTAAACGTAGGATTTTGAATCGCATCTAAATCTGCTTCTTTAGGCACTTGTGTGCATGCAAAAACGCCAACAAATAAAACGAGAGCAACCAAAATGCGTTTCATGAGGTCAAAATTAAGGTTTTTTAGGGAATTCAATGTAGCAACCTTTGGCAGCGGCATGCGAAACGGTTACATCTCTATGATTTCTAATTTGTTGAATGGCATTTTTAAGAAATTCATCTGATTTTTCAGGTCTAAAATGCATGGCACCTAGTTCTTTCACCCGATTGTCGATGGCTCCAAAATAAAGTTTTTGACCCTTATTGTTCAAAATGGCCACTTCTGGGAACATGGTAAGTCCTACCGATTTCGCAACCTCTAACGCATTTTTTTCTATGGCTGATATATTTGATTTTTCGCCATTCACGAATGTTGAGTCGAAGAAATCCCATTTCTCATATTGATTCACTTTCAATAAAACACATTGAAATGAATCTTTGGGAAGAGTTTGAAATATGTCTTTTATAACTGAAGTATATAAAATACAGACTGGACATTCATTTGAATAGGTCAATACAATTGTGAAAGGTTTTTCATTGATTTTCTCATTGAATTCAGAAACAGGATCTTTAAAATCAGTGCCAGCACATGAAACAATGAATAAACCCAATATGAAAAACAAAAGTCTCATTTATAATTGTTTGGCTTTGGCATAATCCCACAAAATCATGCCGCAAGTTACGGCAACATTGAATGAATGCTTGGTACCCAGTTGTGGAATTTCAAGACAGGCATTGCATTGATCAATAACATCTTGCGAAACCCCGTCAATTTCGTTGCCCATCACAAACGCAATGGGTTGATTTGGATATTGAATATTTTTGAGGGATACCGAACCTTCGGCTTGTTCAATGGCATACACAAAAAAGCCTTGTTTTTGCAATAATTTTACAACATCTAAAGTGGATTGATTGTATTCCCAATGAACAGATTTTTCTGCACCAATGGCAGTTTTGGTAATTTCACGATGCGGAGGACAAGCAGTAATTCCACACAAAAACATGGTTTTCACCAAAAACGCATCGGAAGTTCTAAACATAGATCCCACGTTATTCATGCTTCTCACATTGTCTAAAACCAAGCAAATAGGCCATTTTTCAACCGATTGAAACGCTTCAACTGTAAGCCTTCCCAATTCTGTGGTTTTTAATTTTCGCATTTCTGCAAATATACGTTGTGAAATTTGTTGAATAAAGGGGGAAAACTGATTGTTTTTCATCGACCTTCACGCATTATTTTCGTATTTTATATGTCTGGAAAATCTACTGCCGAAAAAGAAACCCCTCTGATGAAACAATACAATCAGATAAAGGCCCAGTATCCGGGCGCTATCTTATTGTTTAGAGTGGGCGATTTTTACGAAACTTTTAGCGACGACGCTCGCGTTGCAAGCAAAGTTCTCGGAATTATCTTAACCAAAAGAAGCAATGGCTCTGCTTCTGAAATGGAATTGGCAGGGTTTCCTCACCATTCTTTGGATACTTATTTGCCTAAATTGGTCAAAGCTGGCTATCGCGTAGCCGTTTGCGATCAACTCGAAGATGCGAAAGCAACCAAAACAATTGTAAAACGTGGCGTGACCGAACTGGTGACCCCAGGCGTGAGCTATAACGATAAAGTGCTTGAGTCTAAAGAAAGCAACTACCTCGCGTCCCTCATGAAAATGAACGATGTTTGGGGATTGTCGCTTCTAGACATTAGCACTGGTGATTTCCAATGCACCCAAGGCGACCCAATGTTTGTTCAAAAAATGTTGAGTGGTTTTAAGCCTGCTGAGTGGGTATTGCCAAAAAAAATCAGTGCCGAGGCGTTTGAAACCTTTGGCAAACCTAGCTCCTATCAATTCCTGGAAGATTGGGTGTACCAAATTGAATATTGCGAAGAGAAACTCAACCGTCAATTCAACACCAACACGTTGAAAGGATTTGGAATTTCTGACTGGCCAAGTGCCATTTTATCGGCTGGAGCAGCGTTGCAATACCTCGAAAAC
>CAMBFD010000117.1 GCA_945865625.1 Chitinophaga pinensis | reverse complement strand
AATATTGGATTCTGAATTAGACATAGCGGATGTTGCCTTCGACATTGTAGAAAACACAAGACGGAACGTGTTTTTGACAGGTGAAGCGGGTACTGGTAAAACCACTTTCTTAAAGAGAGTATTGAGGGATAGCGACAAGCGCTGTATTGTGGTTGCTCCAACAGGTGTAGCCGCAATTAATGCAGGCGGTAGCACCGTTCACTCTATGTTTGGATTGCCTACAAGAATGTTCCTGCCAACAATGAGCGTGGTTGACCCAAATGTGTCGCAAAACATTCCCATGCTGCAATCGCATTTTCATTATCCTAAAGTAAAATTAGATTTATTTAAGAATTTAGACTTACTCATTATCGATGAAATTAGTATGGTTAGGGCCGATTTATTCGATGCCATTGATCATGCCTTAAGATTTGCGAGAAGAAGTCAACTTGCGTTTGGAGGTGTCCAAGTTTTATTGATTGGTGATTTGTTTCAATTGCCACCTGTTGTGAAAAACGATGAAAAGGCAATGCTTGAAACTTACTACGAATCCGAATTTTTCTTTTCTGCAAAAGCCTATTTAGCTTTGAATGTGATGCAAATGCAATTGAATAAAGTGTATCGTCAAAGCAATAGAACCTTTATTTCTCTGCTGAATAATGTAAGAAACGCTCAATTAAATGAAGGCGACTTTGAAATTCTTCAAGAACGTTACCAGCCTCACTTTGAACCTGATGAAGAAGGTTTTGTAACCCTTTGTAGCCATAATTCTACTGCAGATCAAATCAATAAAGACAAATTGGCAAAACTGACAGGAAAGTCTTATAAGTTTCAAGCTGAAATTAAAGGCGATTTTTTTGAAAGTCAATATCCTGCAGAACCCATTTTAGAACTCAAAGAAGGGGCTCAGGTGATGTTTATCAAAAACGATATTTCGGGGGAAAAGAAATATTACAACGGCAAAATTGCCGTGGTTTCTTCAATCGCGAATGATAAAATTGAAGTTGTTGTTCCAAACTCACGCGAAATTATTGAGGTTGAAAAAGACATTTGGCAAAATCTTAAATATCAATACGATGAAGTTGAAGATAGGGTCAGTCAAAATGAAGTGGGTAGCTTTAAGCACTTTCCTTTAAAATTGGCCTGGGCAATCACAATTCACAAAAGCCAAGGTTTAACCCTAGAGAAAGTGATTATCGATGCTGAAAGATCTTTTGCACCTGGTCAAGTGTATGTGGCTTTGAGTAGATGTGTGAGTTTAGATGGTTTGTATTTGAAATCTGGAATCAATGGTCGGAATATTTTTATTGATGATCGAATTGTGAACTATTCTCAAAATCATGTTTCTACACATGAACTGCCAGAGATTTTGGAACAAGAAAAACGACAATTTGGTCAAGATAAGCTAATCAAAATATATGACTTCGATAATTTAAGGGTTTTTGTATATTCATGGAAACAGCGATTGTTGGCAAAATATGGACTTGAATTTCCTCAGGATTTAAATGATTGGTCGGAGAGGGCAATTTCTGTTTTATTTGAACTGAATAGGGTTGCCGAAAAATTTCAATTTCAACTCAATCAAACTTTTCAGGAATGTAAAACCAATGCCGACTTGCTACCAACGTTAACTGAGCGTTGCTCGAAAGCAACGGTTTACTTTATCAAACAGCTCGACGATAAATGTTACATTGAGTTAAAGACGCTTTTAAATTCTTATACCATTAAGCCAAAACAGAAGAAATGGCGCAAAGAGTTGGATGCTGTTTCAAATGTGTTGTTTGCCAAACGCAATCAATTGATTTACGTTTCTTATAGAAGTATTCGCTTGTTTAATGATGAGATTCCTCTGGTTTCTGAGCAATTGGCTCAGCAACAGACTGATGAAATTGTTGAAAAACCAAAAAATGAAACAAAAGCCCGTGCCAAAAAGAATGTCTCTCAAAAAAATGAAAGTGGTGATTTTCCTGAAACTGTTCAATTGACCTACAACATCTATTTAAAATCGAAGTCTATTGAAGAAACAGCCAAGGAAAGAGATTTGGTGAAATCTACCATTGAAAGTCATTTGATGAAATGTGTTGAATTGGGGATGTTAGAAGTGATGGAATTTGTTGACAATGTATCAATTGAAGAAATCAGGGCAATGAAAAGTTCACCTGATGATAAACTGTCGGACATTAAATTAAAGCTGAACGACAAATATTCATATTTCCAGATTAAATTGGCACTTTTGGAATCATAAATCTAGAAGATTCATCACAATGAAAGACTTACGTGAGTACCCAAAACCACATTCGTGGAAAGTAACAATCCGTTGAAATGATTTTTTGCCTTGATGTTTGATTGTTATATCTTTGTTAAATTCAAATTTTAAATGCCTCATTCAATGACAACCAAACCCAATGTATTTACGTTGCTTCAAGTAACTCAAAACATTCAAAATGTTGTGAATCAGGTGTTTAAAACGGGATTTTGGGTGAAGGCGGAAGTGAATAAATTGAATTTTTATGCCCATTCTGGACATTGTTTTCCAGAGCTCGTCGAAAAAACAAACGGAAAGGTTGTTGCAGAAATGCGTTCAACCATTTGGAATTCAGATGTGTCTAGAATCAATGCCAATTTTATAAAAACCTTAGGCGAACCCCTCAAAGATGGCATCACCGTTTTGCTCTATGCCATGGTCGATTTCCACCCAACTTACGGTTTAACCTTGAAAATTTCTGACATTGATCCATCATTTACCCTTGGTGAGCTAGAAAAAGAAAAGCAAGAAAGCATTCAAAAGTTAAAATCTGAAGGGATATTTTCCCTCAATAAAACCAAACATTTGCCTTTGTTGCCAAAGCGAATTGCCATTATTTCAGTTGAATCGAGCAAAGGATATTCCGATTTTATGCAAGTCATTCAGAAAAATCAATGGAACTATCAATTTGAAACATTTTTATTTCCTGCCATTTTGCAGGGCGACAATGCTGCGCCAACCATCATTGCTCAGTTGAAACGCATTCAAAAGGTCATTCAACACTTCGATGTTGTTGCCATCATTCGCGGTGGGGGCGGCGATGTTGGTTTGTCGTGCTACAACAATTATGGACTTGCCCTTGAAATTGCAATGTTTCCAATACCGGTTTTTTCGGGGATAGGACATTCAACCAACGAAACGGTTTCGGAAATGGTTTCGTACCGAAATGCCATTACCCCAACAGAATTGGCCGATTTTTTACTCCAAGAGTTTCATAATTTTTGGGTGCCTGTTCAAAAATCTCAGGAAAAAATCATTCAATTGTCGAGAGAAGTTTTGCAAAATTCGCGGAAACAACTCACCAATGAAGTCAATTTTTTGAAAGCCCATTTGAAATTGCAACTGCAATCGTATCGCAATATTTTGGATCTCACAAAGCAAAATTTGAAAGGTCTTTCCCTCGAATTTCTTTCAAATCAGCGAACAACAATCAATACCGTTTTGCAGCCAAATTTGATTCGTTCCGCTAAAATGTCCCTCAAAAATTCTTTTATTTTAATTGAAGGACAAGAGAAGGTTGTAAATTTGTTAAATCCATTGAATTTGCTCAAAAGAGGGTATAGTTTAACTTTCGTGGATGGCAAGATTTTGAAATCCGTAGAAAATATCAAAAAAGGACAGAGAATTCAGACGCAATTTGTTGATGGAATTGTAGATAGTGAAGTTATTGTTGTTGAAAAAAGTAAATAAATAAACTGATGAGTGAAGAAAAAAATATAAATTACACTTCGGCATTTGATGAATTACAAATGATTGTGAAAGAAATTGAATCGGGCGATATTGGCGTAGATGAGCTATCGGAAAAAGTGAAAAGAGCCTCAACTTTAATTGCTATTTGCAAAGAAAAATTGTTTAAAACCGAAGATGATGTGAATCAAATTCTGAAGGATTTAGAAGCTGAATAAGATCAATTACCAATGAGCCATTTAGATTCATGAATCCCATTAAATTCAAGAATATTCAGGATTTAATTGATGAAGATTTCGACTTGATTTTCCCTTTAGAAATTAGACGTAAATCAGCAACACATTTCACACCAATTAAAATTGCCAAAGCCGCTGCTGAATTTTTGGCAACTGAACCCGGCATTCGCATTTTAGATGTGGGTTCGGGAGCCGGTAAGTTTTGTATGGTTGGTGCGCTCATTACAAATGCCCATTTTACGGGCGTCGAACAAAGAAAGTCGCTCTGCGATTGTTCAAATGAAATTGCCAATAAGTACGGACTTGAAAACGTAAGTTTTCTAAATGCAAATATGAACCGAGTGAAATTTAGCGATTTCGGTGCATTTTACTTATTCAATCCGTTTTTCGAGAATTTGTCGCCTGAATCGGCCATTGACCAGAAGGTGTTTTTGGATGATGAACTTTATTTAGAGTATTCAGATTACGTTCAGAAACAATTGAGCACCATGCCAATTGGAACACGGGTTGTGACTTATCATAGTTCGGGTCCGGAGATTCCAAACACCTATAAATTAAAAGATTCGTTGTTTAAAACGAACTTAAAATTCTGGATTAAACAGAGTTAAAAGGACGAATGCAAAAAATGCAGATTGCACTTTTCGCATTCGAGAAAAATGTTAATCTGTTTTGCTTTTCTGACTTTTTTTAAGCGCTTTGTCGGCTTTTTTCTCTTTTGGAGTTTTTGCTGCAGCTGTTTTGTCTGATTTCTTTTTGCCTTCTTTTTCTTTTGCCATGATAGAGTATCTTTTGGGGCTTTTAAAACTTGCAGAATTGCAGGTTAATAGGCTTTAGATTGAGTAAAGGTAAGTTAAAATTGAGGCATTGTGATAATACACAGTGTAGAATTAGACAAAGTTTAAGAAGTTTGAACTTTTCAAATCAATGATTTACCAATTTAGGCGAAACTTTTTTGATTTTTTTTACAAGAATTTCGGAAAAATAGATATAAAAATTTATATTTGCGGTACCGTTGGAGAGATGGGTGAG
>CAMBFD010000116.1 GCA_945865625.1 Chitinophaga pinensis | reverse complement strand
TATCGATATAACTATCAGGGGAGTGGTAACTATAAGGAATGGCAATGAGTGCTGCAAGATGAAATACAACTTCACAACCTTCCATAGCCGTATATACGCCATTTGGGTCCCTAACATCGCCTGAAAAAATTTCAATTTCATTTAAAATATGTTTCGGCAAAGTATCTAACCAACCCCAAGAGTTGAACGAATTGTAATAAACAAATGCTTTTACCTTGGCTCCTTTAGCCACAAGAGCCTCTGTAAGGTGACTTCCAATAAAACCATCGGCACCAGTAATTAGAACTTTTTTCCCTGAAATATTCATGCGTGTGGGTACAAAAGTAATTAATTGAATTGAATTTCTTTTCTTTCGTATGCGTCTATAAAACTTCCTTTGGTTGCATTATAGATGTTTACATTCCTGTATTGAGCATATTTTTGAAGTCGGTGGTGAGCATAAAAGGCTTTGTGAAGACTTAAAAAGAATTCATGCATTTTTACGGGTGTTCCATTGGCATGTAATTGAGGCGTTATCTTCTTCTCGATTTTGTAGAAGTGGTCATCAACATGTTGTAAATTGTTGTTTTCATCTACAATCATATTTAAATGGAAATTATTGTCAACTCCAGTTAAATAAATTTCTTTAAAATTGGCGTTTATTGCTTGGAATATACAGGCATTAATCACATTTTGACTTTGAGGACTTCCAAGTTTATGTTTGTAAATCATATTTTCAAACCATTCATACCCTGTAACAACAGTGTAATTATAAAATTGGATTTTTAATCCTTTTTTTACTGCATGATTTACAATAAATGTGTTTGAATAAATCTGAGGTATAAATAATTGAATTTCCCAAGAACAATTTATTAATTCAGTCCATGTTTGATTAATTCTTTGTTGTATTTGCAGGAAATCGGGTTGTTTTTTCAGTCTTGGTAATCGACTGGCATCTTGAAAAGTTTCCTCGGAGAAATCTAAAAATGCGTGGTCCGATACTAAATAATACTTCGGTTTAATGAGATGGAATTCTGGATTTGCGGCAAACATATTCACACACATTGTGTTTGGCTTAATTTTATATCCCTCAAAATCTTTAAAGAATTGAGAAGCACTTGGTCCGTTACCAATAATCACAACTTCTTTGTCTGAAGTTTCAAATAATGCTAATTTAAATTTGCTGCGAATGAGAATCTTCGCAATTGATAAGATCGTTTGAATTAATTTCATTGGTTTACAAATATTAATTCAGCTTTTGCCCAGTCTTCGAGGGTATCCAAATCCAACCCGTATTTTTCTGGAATGATATATTTTTTTACCTTTTCAAATGAATGTAACGGCTGTTTTTTTATTGAATCTATGGAAATTACATAAATTGATCCGTTAACAACATAGGTTGGAGGGCAATCTTGACGACGGGTGTAATTGCTTGGTATGCTTCTATGGATAAATCCATCGGTTTCATTGTAGAGGTTGTAATATGGATTGAAATGGGTTTCGTTTACACTCACAACCATATCACAATTTGAATTTTCAATGAAAGTTTGGATGCTTTCATTTAGGAATTTTGCCTCTCTGTAAGGCGATGTTGGTTGAAGCAACACAATTGCATCATAAAACTGCCCTTGGTTTTCGTAAAATTCAATCGCATGCAGAATAACATCGTGAGACGGAGTGGTATCTAAACTTAATTCTTCAGGTCTAACAAACGGAACTGTAAGATTATAATTGTTCTGAGCGATTGTGATACAATCTATAGAATTTGTTGAAACACAAATTGTATCAATGAATGGGCATGCTTGCGCTATTTCTATTGAATAGCCAATTAACGGTTTTCCGTTTATAGGTTTCCAATTTTTTCCAGGTATTCCTTTTGAATCCCTACGAGCTGGTATGATGCAAAGAAATTTCATCAAAAGAAATTTAGGGTTGGGAAATCTTCGTTTGATTTATTGTAATCGTCAATTGATCCAATATCATTCCAATACCCATGAATTGGGAAGCTAACAACCTTTTGTTTGTTTTGAATCAATGCATCTGCAAAGTCAGTAGCATTGTAAAATTCATTATGAGGGATTAATTTTAGCAATTGCGCGTTGAAAATATAAAAACCTGCGTTTGCAAAATAGGTATATGTTGGTTTTTCAGAAATGGCTTTGATAAAACTGCCTTCATTCTCCAAAACGGCGTATGGAAGTGTTACTTTATGAGGGATTGTTGCGATACTTAAATCTGAATTTAAACTTAAATGTTTGTGAAACATATCTTCAAAATCGATATTGCTCAAAAGGTCGGCATTAAACAAAAGCACATGATCTGTTTTAATTTCATTGATTAAAGATAACGCTCCAATTGTTCCAAGGGGTTGATTTTCTTCTATGTAATGAATTTTGCAGTTCCAATTAGATCCATCACCAAAATGATCAATGATTTGATCTTTTAGATAATTCACACAAAGATAAATTGTTTGAATTCCGAAAGATACTAAACGTTTAATGTTGATTTCTAAAATTGGCAAGTCGCCAATTTTAAGCATTGGTTTTGGGGTTTTTTGAGTTAACGGTCTCAAGCGATTTCCAAAACCACCTGCCATGATAACAGCGGTTAGTGGGAGGTAGCTTTTTAATTGATTAAAATCTAAAATTTGAATCAATTCTTTATTCGAATTTAAAAGCGGAATTGTGGTGATTTGCTTGTTTCTCCAAGTGCGTAATTGCTCAATTGAAACGATACCATCCTCTAAATATTTGAAGTTCTTAAAAGCAAAGCTTTCACAATTTTGATTAAAGTCAATTTTATTTAATAATCCACGACGAATGTCGCCATCCGTTATTGTACCAATCACTTGATTTGTTTCATTGAGTACAAATATTGTTCTCAAATGAAATGGAGTATTTAATTTTTCTAGAGCTTCTGATATAGGAGCGGTTGATAAAATGGTATGCGCTGAAAAATCAATCATGATTGATATAAGTTCTTTAAAATGTGATTTTGAATTTCTGAGCAGATTGAGATTGCTGTTTCCCCATTTCCGTAAATTTGAATTTTGCCCTCTTCATAAGTGTTTCCACTATTTGCAGTAATGGCACTTAAAATCTCTTGTTTTGTAATCTTGGTATTGATAATGTTGGATGTAACAATTCTACCCGTTTGTCTTTCCCCTAAATTAATCACCGTTTTTGGAAAAAATGATGCTTCCACAAACCCACTGGAAGTATTCCCAACCATCATTGTGCAATGTTTCATTGCCGAAAGATAGCCAATTGTTCCAAGGTTTTCGGTAATGTAAACATTTGAATTTGTTGTTGATAGCTTCGAAAAGGTATCTCTAATGGGTTGGCTACCAGTATCGCTATTTGGCATAGTAATGAGTATTTGGTATTCATTTAATTCACTAAATGCCATCGCAATTTCATTTGCGAAAACTGCATTTTGATCATATTTAATTGTTTCTGGATGAAAGGTGCAAAGGATTGTAGGTCGCGAGAAATCGACTCCAGTTTTCACCTTGAGATCTTCTATTGATAATAGCGGTAGTCGCTTTAAATTATCTATGCTGAGGTGACCATAATTAAAAGTGCGATTCTTATGAAGTGTTAATTCTTCAACGCGTTTTTTATAATCTTCACAAGCCGTAAAATGCCATTTGCTCATTAAAGAAATTGCATGTCTCAAACAATCATCAATAGCCCCTTCAGTTCTCTCTCCACCATATAAATGTGCTATATTGATTTGAAATGGCACAGCTGCTGAAACTGCAGCAAACATTTCATATCTGTCGCCTAAGCAAAAGACTAAGTCGAATTGGTTTTCATTCCAGAATTCAGCAAATACTTTTGATGTGTTTGCCATTGCCAATGAAATTCCCATAGGTGAATCGTTCAGCGCATAGCAATGATCAAGTTGATGTTTTACTTCAAATCCATCAGCTAAAATATGATCGATTGTATAGCCATGTTGTTTCGATAAATGTGTGCCAAAAGCAATCAGCTCAACTTGTGTGTTGGGCAATTCCATTGCTTTAATGATTAATGGGTAATAGATGCTGTAATCAGCTCTAGAACTTGTTAATATTCCAATTTTGACACCCATGTTGATACAAATCTATTTAATTATTGGTTAAAGTGTAATTTAAAATATTCAAAAGCTTTTTGTATGGATTCAAATTGGGACACATTTAAGGATTCGTTCATTCCAATTAGAATTCCCATCCCACCTTTTTCTAAACCATATTTGATGTCGTTTTCATATCGGTCGCCAACGAATAAAGTATTTTCGACGTTGCAATTGAGTATTTTCAACATTCCTTCAAATGAAGAAAAATGTGGTTTTTCTTGTTCAAATTGTCGTGCAGGTGTAAACATTACGTTGAAATCATTTCCTCCCAAACATTTCCATTTGTTTTGCTGAGCCTTTACAATTCCATTGGTTAAAATTCCAACTTTTAATTTTTTATTTAGACAATCATTTAGCCAATCAAAAGCACCTTCATAGGGTTTTATTCGAATGTTAATTTGGATGTATAGATTGAAAAGTTGGTTATGGAAATCTTCTGAATAGATATTTGCCTGCTCTAAAGCGAATTTGAAAATGTCTTTCTTTGTAAATCGAATGTTATTAAAGTCTTCGAATAAAAAATTGAAGACTGAAAAACGAATGTTATGGGATAAAGAAAACTCCGTGAAAATTGCTTTAAAATAATCTTCTTCAGGATAAATGGTATTGTCTAAATCAAAAACAACGGCTTCTATTTTCATTTGATATGCGACCAGTCAATGGCAGTTTGTTTTGGAATAGAGCAAAGCACAGGTTTTCCTATGAATGCGTCAATTAACATGGGAGATATACCTGATTCAGGACGCAAAATGACCAAATTGTCCATTGATAATATTTCTCCAGCTTCAATGTCCCTCGATGAAAAAATACTTCTTCTGGCAATAAATTTATTTTTTGCCTCGCTTGGAGAAGTTTTCTTATCGGGGCTTCCCAATGCTTTTTCAATATTTCTAATGGCGTCTACCATTGCTTTAAATTCGGCTGGATCTAATGAAGCTTGTTGGTCGGGTCCTGGTAAATTTTTATCTGTTGTAAAGTGTTTTTCTATGATGGTAGCACCAAGGGCAACCGCAGCTACTGAAATTTCTATTCCAGGAGTATGGTCGCTGTAACCAT
>CAMBFD010000115.1 GCA_945865625.1 Chitinophaga pinensis | reverse complement strand
TGTTCTTGAAATTCTCACCTATTTTTGAGAATTCAATGAACATTTACGATTTTATACCTGATTTTTTTTTCGGAGGGACAAAATTCGAGTGTAATATCTGTGGGTTCAAAGCGAATAAGTGGTTGCCAAGAGGACACAACTACCCTATTATTCGTGAGTTAAATATCATTGGTGCAGGTAAACGAAATGTTGACTGCAAAAAATGTGGATCCTCTGATCGAGATCGTCTGATTTTCGAATATTTCAAAGATTTGAACAATTCAGCATCCCTCAAAAATAAAACCTTATTACATGTTGCCCCAGAAAAAACTTTAAGTCAAAAACTTGAATATCGTTTTGATTTAAAAGTATACAGAATCGATTATCGGGCAAAAGGATATCGTTTTGTTTATGATAAATCTGTCATTCATGGTGATGTGCAGCAACTTCAATTTGAAGATGAACAGTTTAATATTGTTATTTGCAACCATGTTTTAGAACATGTTAAAGATGACAATAAAGCCATTTCTGAAATTCACAGAGTCTTAAAAAAAGGTGGTTTTGCAATTTTACAGGTTCCCATTTCAATGGAATTGTCTAAATCAATTGAAGCAGAAGAAAATTGGTCTCGCAACGAAAAAAAACAAAATCTAGGTCAGCATGATCATTTACGACTGTATGGTCAGGACTTCAAAACCAAATTATTTCAACACCAATTTGAACCATTATTTTGGCATTTTAACAATCCGGAGAATATTAAACAATTCAGAATCAATTCGTCAGAATTTGTAATTATAGCATCTAAATGAAACAAAAAATATGATTATTTTCATTTTTTTCATATATTTACGACCACAATTTAACACAATCACAACATGACAATAAAATTACGTTTATTATTCATTTTAATTTTAGTTTCAATCATTACACATGTTTCTGCTCAAAATGTTGGGATCAATGAAACTGGAGCGAATCCGAGTGGATCAGCAATGTTAGATGTAAGTGCAACCAACAAAGGGATGTTAATTCCAAGATTAAGTAGGGCACAAAAGTTTTTAATTCCAACACCTGCGAATGGGTTAATGATTTATCAAACGGATGATACCCTAGGCTTTTGGTATTATGAACAAAATAAATGGGTTCCAGTGATGAGATCTCTCACTTTTGGGGCTGGTTTAACCGGTGGATTTGTTCAAGGAAAAGGGAATATTGATATCAAAAAATCTGGTGTTGCAATGGGCACTTACGGCAATGTGAATGAATTTCCTATTGTGACCATCAATGATTACGGTCAAGTAACATTGGTCGCTAAACAAAAATTGATTGATAACGATACTTTGAATGAAATTCAATCTTTAAAATTATCAAACGATTCACTTTACCTTTCTAAGAATGGAGGTGTTGTTCATTTTAAAAGTCAATGGAGAACAACGGGAAATTCGGGATTAAATGCGAACAATAACTTTATAGGAACTACCGATAACGTGGCATTAAGATTTAGAGTAAATAATACTTGGTATGGTGAATTAAATCCTACAAATGACAATCTTTCTTTAGGATACCGCGCAAATAAAAATTCTACAGGGTACTCGAATATAGCAGTGGGCAAGGATGCATTAAACAACAATGCTGGAGGATATTACAATACAGCCGTTGGTTGGCAATCATTGTATGATAACAATTCAGGATCATACAACGCGGCAATAGGTGCAAGTGCATTGTATAACAACACTACAGGAAATTACAATGTTGGTATGGGATTTGAGCCATTAAGTAGCAATACCTCTGGATCTTACAATGTTGGCATTGGTTTTAGAAGTTTGTATACAAATACAAGTGGCTCATACAATACTGGCTTAGGAATTTATACTTTACTCTATAACGTTGGAGGTGCACTAAACACTGCAGCTGGTTATTATGCGCTTGGTCAAAATACCTATGGACAATACAATACGGCATTGGGTTCTTACTGCATGAGTGCAAATTCACTTGGTTATGGCAACTCTTTTATCGGTTATTTATCAGGATATTACAATACCACCGGTTACTACAACTGTGGTTTAGGGTATTATGCTGGCTATATTAATTATACAGGTTATTATAATTCATCTTTGGGTTATTTTGCTGGTCCTTCATCCACCGCATTTTCAAACACCCTTTCTTTAGGAAATGGAGCAAGTTCAAACGCTAGTGACATGGTTAGAGTTGGAAATGCTTCAATTACAAGTATTGGTGGTACAGTTGGATGGACAACTTTAAGTGACGCTCGCTTCAAAAAGAATATTCTTTCAGATGTTCAAGGTTTAAATTTCATCATGAAATTAAAACCTGTTACGTACAATGTAGACATTCATAAAATTTACGAGTTTGTTAATTATAACGACACAAATAAGTGGGATAGCAAATATGATGGTGAAAAGGTTAAAACTTCGGGGTTTTTAGCCCAAGACGTTGAAGCTGCAGCTAAAGAAGTTGGATATAATTTCAGTGGTATCGATGTCCCTAAAAATGAAAAAGACTATTATGGATTGAGATATGGCGACTTTGTAGTTCCAATTGTAAAAGCAATTCAAGAACAGCAAGTTCAAATAGATGAATTAAAACGTCAAAATCAAGAGTTAATTGAGTTGAATAGAAAATTACTGGAAAAGCTAGAAAAACAAACTTCTAAATAACCAAGTATAATTCTATGAATTTCAAAAAGTTATTCTCGACCATTGTTTCAATTTGGGCATTGAATTCAAATGCTCAAGGGTTGATACATTCTGGTGGTAATATCGTCATCACCGATGGTGCATACGTGGTTATTGACGGTGGAAATGGAAATTATGAAGCCACTGGAAGTGCTTTCATTTCAATGTGGCCAAACAGCCGAATAAAAGTAACTGGTAACTGGATAAATAAAGGAAATACAACCCTCTTTACAAGTAATGATGGTCGAATTGAACTTACCGGTGGAGTGCAGAATATTGGCGGTAGTAAAATTACACATTTTCCCGATTTAGCACTGATTGGAACTGGCACAAAAACCATGACACAGTCTGTTTTAGTTGGTGGAGGTTTTAATGGAGGCGGAACAGGAATTTTAAGATTAAATTCGAATACACTTCAGCTAAACAATAATAAATTAATTATTAACAATCGAAATCCAAATGCGATTTCTTATATCACAACTGGGGGAATCCTTTCTGAAAATTCTCCAGGGTTTGGCTATGGAAGAGTTCAATGGAATCTTAGAGATGGAAGTACTGGGCCTGTGTTTACAATTCCTTTCATCAATATTTTATCTCAGCGTATCAATTTTACAGCTACCTGCAATGCAGTTGGTATTCAAAATAAAGACTCAGGATTCATTTCTGTGGCAACATACAATACAGCGGATGTTCCAGTTCCTAACAACCGTCCAATGCCAACTGGTGTATTTAACACCGACAACGAATGTGATGGCGAAAATTCAGCTCGTTTAATTGATAGATTTTGGATCATCGAAGACAATGGTTACGCTAAAACGCCTGATGTTACTCTCACATTTGGATATGCGAATACCGATTTACTGACAACAAACAATACAATTAACGAAGCAAATATTGGGGCAATTAAATACAACTCAGGGGTGAATAAATGGATATACCCTGTTTTAGGCAGTGTAAACACCACTAACAACGAAATTGTATATAAAGCGGGTTATAATTTCTCGGGAATTTGGACAATTAGCGACACAACACCCTACCCCAAAGCTGCATTTACATCAACAGGAAACTGCGAATTTGATAGTATTTTATTTACAGACAAATCTGGAGTTTTAGCCGACAAAATAGTTCAATGGCAATGGAATTTTGGAAACGGAAAGTTAAGTGGCACAAAAAATCCATTCACTTCATACACTCCCGCTGGTTTATATAATGTTAGACTCGTGATTCGTTCTATGAGTGGCTGCCAAGACACAGCAAATAAAAACATCCAAATTTTATCTGCACCAAGAGCAAATTATACCCACGAAGACACTTGTGAAAATGCGATTGTTAAATTTGAATCTTTTAGTTTCCCCGGAAGTGGAATGCTCAAAAGTGAAACATGGATTTATGGAGATGGCTCACCGAATGGATCTGGCAAGAAAACCAATCATTATTATGGTGCAATGGGCGTACCAACTGTACATCTAATTGTATACAATTCAAATGGTTGTAAAGACACAATGTCGAAAAGTATTTTCATTGCACCAAAGCCTTATGCTTACATGAGTTTCACGGATGATTGTCAGTACACCCCAATTACATTCACCAATGGTTCTACCCCTGGTGGAGGTACTATTTCTAAATATTTATGGGATTTTGGGAACAATAGAAAGTCATACAACAGAAATGAAATTACGGCTTATTCTACTTATGGTAACTTCCCTGTTCAAATGGTTGTTTACAATTCATTTGGATGTTCCGATACTGCCAAACAAAACATTACAATATATCCAAGAGCCATTGCAAATTTCGATTATTCCCCTACCGAATTGCTTGCGACAGACCCTGTTTCTTTCAATAATTTGTCGCAACTCGACGATAACTGGTCTTGGGAATTTGGAGATGGATTTTTCAACACCAATGAGTTTGTCACTCATGCATACGACATGTACGGCAAATATAATGTCACCTTAATTTCTTCAACCCAATATGGTTGCGCTGATACAATTACAAGAGAAATCTATGTTAAATCGTCACCACTCTATTGGTTCCCCAATACTTTTACCCCTGGATCAACCCTCGGTGTAAATGATGGATTTGGTCTCAGAACCCCCAACCAAATTAGCAAATATCATATTATGATTTATAATTTATGGGGACAAATATTATTTGAATCATCTGATGTAAATCAAACTTGGGATGGAACTTACAATGAAGACCTTTGCCCTATCGGTGCATATGTTTATCATGCTAAATTCTTAAGTCCTGAGGGTGAACTACAAGTCTACCGCGGCGATGTAACCATTATTCGGTAATTGACTTTTTACAAATCAATCACTTCGATGTGATTTCTATGTAATTTAACGAGACCACGATGTTCCATTTTCTTAAGTAACCTCGAAATGACTTCTAGTGATGAGTTGATATCGTTTGCAATAGTTTGATGATTGATTTGTAGATCGCTGCAACCACAATTTCTTCAATTAACTTTGGTTCAAGTTCATTGAATTCT
>CAMBFD010000114.1 GCA_945865625.1 Chitinophaga pinensis | reverse complement strand
GAAATGGTATTTGAATATCCACGCCAATTAACAATCAATGAATCAATACCCGTTGGCAACCAAATATGCACCCATTGTCCTTTGAAGCGATAATGGCATTCGGTTTGGATTCCTTTTCTCACAGCAATGACTTTCACCGCAGAATCAACTGGTTGATTTTCGGCTGTAATTTGAAATTCTACTTCCCGAGAATATGAAATCATGTTGCGAGGATTTGCAAAAAACCAATCCCCAACCCTCTTAAATGTATCGTTTTCAGAAATCAGTTTCCCGTATGAATGAATTTGATTGTTTTCGGTTTTAAGCTGATAAAATGCATCTTGGTTCGACTTAAAATCGTATGTCTCTGCAACGATTAAATCATCGTAACGATTGAATTTAGAAACCACTGTTTTTGAAATACAATCCGCACACAGCCCTAAATAATGAAAATTGAGTGGCAATTTCTCCTTCTGGTTAAACGCAAACGTTAATTCCACATCTTCGTATTGAAATGGCATTGCAATGCTGTTAGGATTGAAATTTTGAACTGGAATAAAACTAAAAATGATTCTTGCCGTGTCACGAGGTTTTAAAACCGTTGGCATTTGAATGGTTTTAAATTGAAATAACCAGGGATTGTTATTGTGTTTCAACGTGTACTGGGTTAAATCAATTGCATTACGGCCTTTATTGATCATGACAAACGTATCGTAAACGGTATTGTTTAAAGTCACGTCTACCCGTTTAATTTTATGCGAAATATAATTCAATAGGTGAAGATTGTTCAATACCGATGAAGACAATTGTAAAGGAGGCTCACCCAGTATCTTCTCTTTGTAAAACACCCATTTTTGTCCCTCAAGAACATAATACGTTAATTTGCTCGAAACTTGATTATCAGTAATCACATACCGTAAAATTTTATTGGGCTCGGCATCGAATTGTAAATTAGGATATTCGCTTAAAAGCGTATCGAAGACAAATTGTTTTGAAATAGAATCGTAAAGAAAGTAGAGCGAATGCTGGTGCGGAACTCCTGAAACCGATCTTCCTTTTTGAAGCAGAACAGAAAACCCATGCCTTTTTGACTTCCCAATTTTAAGATTCAATTTCGTAAACATTTCAGGTTTTGCATTGACGAGAAAACCCTCATATTTAAGCTCCTTAAAATCTTGATTTTGCGTCTGCAAATTTGCAAATTTTGCAAATTTTAGAGGGACAATTTTTTGCATAAACTGCAATTCTTGTCCGGAAAGAACTTTCACTGTTTCCAGATGCACTTCCTTTAAAGGTCCATCGTAATAATATGGAGTACTTGGTTGAAAATCAAGGTCAAAATAAAAAGGTGCGTTTACTTTTCCCAAATAGGTTGGTTTTTCGAGCGACAAATTGAATTTCTGTGGCTGAAATTTTGTCCCATCTAAATGATAATATCGATCAAATATCCCTTCCGAGGTTCCAATCAAATCATTGACACATAGGTAAACAGCTTTTTCAGGATTTAACCGAAACAAACGCTTGGGAAACATTTTATTATTTTTAACACTGTCTGGATCTTCCACTAAAACTTGATAAACGGGTAATTCAATTGGTTGGTTGATGGAATGTTTAAACTGTATGAAAATTACATATAAATTGTCATTTAACTTGATGTGCGCGGGTTGATTGATGCCGGGATGAGAGAGGCCCGCAGTGTTTCCATTTTCCCAAAATTCTTGATCGTTCGAAGGCGTATGATTTTTAAGAAATTGAAGCCTCAATCTTTTTTCAGGAATTTGAGGCCTATCATCCATATCCATATGGTTGCGTTCAGAATAATCATCAACCCGATATTCCAATTTTTGAGCAAACTCATTTGTTAATGTTAATTTTAAATGAGGGATATTTTCTGAGTGGTTTTGATCAACAATTTCAACCACAAAGGCTTGAAGGTAATCATAGCCACAGCGTTGGGCATAAATAAAATGAGTTGTAAGAAAAATAAAAAATAAAAATACCCTTTTAAAAATTGACATACCTACTGAATACGGTTAACCAACAAAAGGTAAATCAAAAGTTGATTTTAGCCAACGGGTTTAAATCCTTCAAAAGCATTTTTGCAATTGTTGCAATAGTGCATGCTTCGGCAAAGGGTTGGACCAACAGGGGTGCTCATTGTTGTATTTCTTGAATCACACAAAGGGCAAGGGGTATCGCTTAAAACATCGAGTTCAAAGTACCCATCGTGCTTTGGTGGCGGTGCCAATCCATGTTTTTTAAGGGCAGCCAAACCTTTATCAGAAATCATGTTAGAATTCCATTGTACATCAAACGAAGTATGGACTTTCACATCGGTGTAGCCTTCTTCAATAAGTTTGTCGTGCACCATAGTTTCCATAATTTTCAGAGCAGGACAACCAGAAAATGTAGGGGTAAGCTTGATATGAGCCTGCCCCTCTGTTTCTGATATAATTCCTGTAACGATTCCCAAATCTACAATAGACAAGGTAGGGATCTCCGGATCCATGACCGTTTCAAGAATTGCTTTGATTTTGTTTTCCATTTACTTTAAATTATTTAATGTTTAGGGTTTAGGGTTTAAAGTTTAATGCTACATTGCTAAACCCTAAACTTTAAACCCTAAACGTTAAACTTTAAACTTTAAATTTCCTACCAGTCTGCACCCGGATCGATTGCAAACACTTCTGTCATTTCATCCAATAGTGGTTGTAAATGTTCGGTGTGTTGTCCTTTTCTTCCACCAAATTCAGGGATTGTAGTTGTTGCATCTGGAACTGAATATCCAAACGATTCTAACAAAGGAACCACTTTATTCAACCATTTTTCACGCAATGCGAATTCGCCATCAAAAATACCCGCTTCAATCAATTCAGCTTCAAAATCAGATGGTTCAAACATGCCTAAAGCATATGGAAATACTTCATTGATTGTGTTTTGAATTCTCATTTTGGCTTCTTCAGATTCACCCAATTGTTTCATCCAAATATCGGCATGCATGGTGTGGTACTTGATTTCGCCACGAAATTTCTTAGCAACCATTTGCAAAGGTTCAACCACGGTTGTTGCAAGCATATCGAAACGAATGGCTTCGGCATGGTCAAAAAAGAAATGACGAACCAAAGAAAAATCGTACTCTCCTATTGGTAATTCAACCAATTGAGAACAATGAAACTGAGGTGCATTTCGAGTAAAAGCAACTGTATCTGGATCGCTTTCACCCAATTGATGAAGTATTTCATAAAGCGCCAATGATTGACCCACTTTATCTTGAGCCATACTCGAAAAAGCAATATCTTCTTCCAATACGGGCCCCAAACCTGTCCATTCACTGTTTCTGTGACCAATGATTAACAAATCATCTGCCATTTTATATAGCAGGTCTTTTAAACCTTGCACATGTTTATCTGTAAATTCCATTGTTGTTAAATCGCTTTTTGACGTTCTTTAAATGCTTGAATTCTATCAATTACTTTGTAAGCTTCTGGCTCACGGTAAGTTTTATCTGAAATGGTATCGAAAATATCTGAATCTTCATATTCAGTTGCAAATACATCGGCTGTTTTCACCACCCATAAATTTACACATTGACCACGGCGAGAATATTGCTCTTTCGCAAAAATCATAGCCATTTCAGCACTTGGTGCATGCACGCTTCCAACATGAATGTGGTGAGTACCACGTTTCTTTTGTTCAAACACTTCATAGGTTTGAAAGTGCTCCATAGGATTTGCAATTCCTTCTTGGGTATTTTCGTCAATGTTTGAGCGTGTAACGCGTGGATCAATACTAACAATGTTCATTTTTTTGAGGGATTAAGAAAGTGGTGTAACATATTTTTCAGTTGGCTTAGCCAAAGCCTTACGTACCCAACGACCGTTTTCTTCCGCTTTTCTACGAACAGCCAAACGTTCTTTGTTGCATGGACCATTTCCATTGATTACTTGTTTAAATACTTCCCAATTTGGCTCAGTGTATTCCCAACGAGCTGTTTCTTCATTTTTGTGAAGATTTGGATCTGGCAAGGTTAAACCTAAATCCCAAATTTTAGGAACATACATATCCAAGAACATGTTTCTCATATCGTCGTTAGAACCCATTTTTACTTTCCAACGCATCAATGTTGCTGTATGGATAGATTCTTTATCTGGAGGACCAAAGAAATGCATAATTGGTTCCCACCAACGGTTTAATGCATCTTGCACCATGGCACGTTGCACAGGCGTTCCTGTAGCCAAGAATACCACGTTATCGTGACCGTATTTCAAATGGAAAGACTCTTCAGCACAAATACGATCAAGAGCACGGCAATAAGGACCATAGCTACCCTTGCTATTTGCCAATTGGTTTACGATTGCACCTGCATCAATCAACCAAGCAATTACGGCGCTATCTGCCCAAGTTTTTGCTGGGTAGTTGAACACGTTGCTATATTTACTTTTCCCGGTAATTAAATCGTTTGTCATTGCTTCTCTACTTTTACCTAGGGTTTCTGCAGCGCTATATAACAACTGACCGTGACCAATTTCGTCTTGAACTTTGGCCATTAATGCCAATTTACGGCGAAAGCCTGGAGCACGGGTAATCCAAGTACCTTCAGGAAGTGCACCAATAATTTCAGAATGGGCATGTTGCTCAATCATACGAACAAGTTGTTTTTTGTATTCAGCAGGCATCCAATCCATTGGTTCGATTTTGTCGCCGGCAGCAATTCTTGATTCAAATTCAGCTAATTTAATAGGATCTTCATTTGCAGTGATACTGTTTACGATCTTATTTTCAGGGTCTACATAAGCATTTCCGTACATAATATATTGGGTTTATGGTTTTAAGTTTTGAGTGGTTTGTTAATTTTTAATATTGAGTAATCCGTTTAAAATAAAATCTGAAAGTTTATTTGCTACTTGTTTTGGCGTCAATAAACCATTGGGTTTATACCATTCAATGGTTGCATTCAAGGTTGACAAAATAGTAATTACCACAAATTTTTCATCCACATCATTAAAAACGCCTTCATTCTCGCCAAGTTTTAAAATTTCAATAAAGCCATTTTCATATTGGTTACGGCGGTTTTTAAATTCAGTTAATTTCTCGGCAGACAAATGTTTCCATTCGTGAATAAATACATAAGACGCATCGAGGTTGGAAGTCAAAATTTGTGTATGCGCTTCAATGGCCATTCTTAATTTCTCTTTGGCATCGAAATAAATATCGTTCACT
>CAMBFD010000113.1 GCA_945865625.1 Chitinophaga pinensis | reverse complement strand
AGAAGCGTTTCCAAACCTCAGTGAAATAGATGTTAAGCGACCTCAAGAACATGCCACTGACGAGTTAATTCCTCAAGTTGTGTTGGATGCAAATACAGGAATTTCAGCTGTAGACGATTGTATCAATGGCCTTTATCAATATGGTTACATGCACAATCACGTTCGTATGTATGTGGCTTCAATTGTGTGTAATGTTGGTCGTTCAGGGTGGAGAAATCCAGGGAAATGGATGTACTATCATTTATTAGATGCCGATTTTGCAAGCAATTTCCTAAGCTGGCAGTGGGTTTGTGGATCGTTTAGCACCAAATTGTATTTCGCCAATCAGGAAAATATCAATCGCTATTGCGAAACCGACGATTATGGTACCTTCATAGATAAAGACTACCGCGAGTTTAATGCGCTGGTGGTGCCCGATGTCCTTCAAGAAAAAACAAACATCGATTTAAAAACAAATTTACCTGAAACAGTTGCGCCTCAATTAGATGCGAATCTTCCTACGGTCATTTATAATTACTATAATTTAGATCCGGTTTGGAGAGCGGAAGAAAAAGCGAATCGGATTTTATTGTTAGAGCCGTCGCATTTTGAGAAATATCCAATTTCGGAGATGAATCTTAACTTTTGTTTAGACTTGGCAAAAAATATTGAAAACATTCAAATTTTTGTGGGTGAATTTTCAGATTTAGAAAAATTGCAAGCGGATGCCCAATTTATTTCTAAAAAACACCCTTTGTTTAGTCATTACACCGGCGAAAAAGACGAGCGCGATTGGATGTTCCCAGAGGTTGTAACATCGCAGCCATCGTTTTTTAAGTATTGGGAAAAAATCATGAAAACACCAACGTTTAAGAAAATTAAAATCAAATAAATGAACATTAATGCTCAACAAATAAATGATATGGAAGCCCGTTATAGGGCTTCTTTCATGAATTCTTTGGGGGGATATAAAAGCGTTGTGCTCATTGGCACCAAATCGCTGAACGGAACAAGCAATTTGGCAATTTTCAACTCTTTTTTTCATATTGGCGCAAATCCACCTCTGTGCGGTTTCATTGTGCGTCCAGATGTATCGCCAAGGCATACACTTCAGAATATTTTGGAGACCAAGTACTACACAATCAATCACATTCATGAGGGGATTTATAAAAATGCCCATCAAACTGCTGCCCGATACGGTGCCGACGTTTCTGAATTTAATGAAGTCAATCTTACAGAAGAATATTTTGAGGGACATGATGTGCCTTTTGTTAAAGAGTCGAATTTGAAATTCATCTGTGAGTTTCAACAAAAAATCGATCTTGAAATCAATGGAACCATCATGATTATTGGTCAAATTAAAGAAATCATTTTGCCGGAGCAATGCTTAGGAATAGATGGTTTTGTAGATATCGAAATGGCCGGCACTATTACCTGTAGTGGTTTAGATAGTTATCATAAAACGGAAAAAATTGGACGCTTAACCTATGCCAAAACCAATACTTGGCCTGAAACTATTTAAATGAAACGAAACGGTTCACAAGTAAAAAAGTCCGATTTGCCGCAAAAGATTTGTGTAACTTGTGGCAAGCCATTTACTTGGCGTAAAAAATGGGAAAAAGTGTGGAATGAAGTCAAATATTGCAGTGATCGTTGCAGAATGCAACGTTAAAGCCCTAAGTGAATTAGATGAAATTGACTTAGTTTTGTACCATGGCAGTGTTACTCCCGAAATGTTCTGAGTTTAATCTTGAAGCTGGCTGTGATGAAGCCGGGAGGGGATGTTTGTCGGGACCAGTAGTTGCTGCCGCTGTAATTCTTCCTGAAGGTTTTTACCATCCTTTGTTAAACGATAGCAAACAAGTTTCAAAAAAACACCGCGACGAACTAAAACCATACATTATTGAAAATGCCATAGCGTGGGCAGTTGGTATCTGCTCCCCTTTGGAAATAGATGAAATCAATATTTTAAATGCCAGTATTTTGGCAATGCATAAAGCCATAGATCAATTAAAAATCAAACCTGAATTTATTGCAGTTGACGGCAATCGATTTAAGAAATACCAAGATATCCCTCATGCAACACAAGTGAAAGGCGATGCACGATTTTTGAATATTGCTGCTGCAAGTATTTTGGCAAAAACATTTCGGGATGAAATTATGGAAAATTTGCATCTAGAATTTCCGCAGTTTGGTTGGCATTCCAACATGGGTTATCCCACAATTGCTCACAGAAATGCAATTCGAGAATTTGGAACAACAATTCACCATAGAATGACATTTCAATTGCTGCCACGCCAAATGAAGTTAGACTTGTGAACGCTCTACTCGTTTTTTGTTGTTAAGGTTCAGAAGGATGCCTTTCCCGTATTTAATGAACGATTCTAACCATTGACAAGCACAAATGTAAAAACCATTCCATCCATATTTAAATCCGCCTTTGATAAAATAGTTTTTAAGGAATTTTAAAGTAGGACTGGTAATAAATTTAAATAAAATGGTGATCAAATTGGATTCATCCAATGTTTTTGATCCAATTTTACCGAATTTTATTGCTTGATTCAAAACCGCCTGTTTGTTTTCATAAGTGTAGTGCAATATGTGACCACTCAGATGTTTTTGTGCATGTGAATCTTTGAGTTCAAATCTGTCATGTGGATTTGTACCTGTCCATTGCCCACTTCGTCTATTCCACAATCTCAATTTTCGATCTGGATACCAACCACAACCTTTGATTGGCTTGCTGCCCAAATGGTTCAATCGGTTCATGCTATATCCTCCAATTGGTAAATTGTTTTCAGTGATTTCTGAAAATTGATCCAATTTTATTTTCAGAATAGCATCTATTAATTCTGGACTCAAACATTCATCGGCATCTAAACTCAGCACCCAGTCGAAATTCGCTTGATCCTTAGCCCAATTCTTTTGTTGGATATGTCCCTCAAAAGCATGCTGAACAACAGTAGCCCCCATATTCTCAGCAATTTCGCAGGTTCTATCGGTTGAAAAACTATCAACAACAATGATTTCATCGGCCAATGATTTTACAGATTGTATACAATTTCCAATGTTGTTTTCTTCATTGAAAGTGATTATTACAACTGAAAGCCGACCTCGATTCATGCATTGCAAATTTAATGTTTAATGTTTAATGTTTAACGTAAATTGAATAATTAAACGCTAAACCCTAAACGCTAAACGCTAAATTCTCAATGTCCCCCTTCGATTTTTTGATCGAACTCTATGCCCTGTTTTTGCAACGATTTCTTCACGAAATATGCAAAATAAGTCAGGTATAAGAAAGCAATTGTGGCAATAAAAAAAGATTCATGTATGCCAATGATATCAGAGAGTTTGCCTTGAATAGGCGGTAAGATAGCACCACCTAAAATCATCATGACTAAAAATCCTGCACCTTGAGATTGGTATTTGCCTAATCCTGCAACGGACAACGAGAAAATACATGGCCACATGATTGATAAGAATAAACCTGCCGACAGGAAAGCATAAATTCCAATGTTGCCGGTATTCAACAAACCTATAATGGTTGCTATGGTTCCTAAAATTCCAAATATTAACAATGTAAATGCTGGCTTATCTTTCGAAACAAAGAAGGCAAACATTTGAACAAAAACACACAAAAAGTACCATTTTAGAGGCGCAATATTATATCCTGCCATCCAGGTGAAAAACATTACAACGCCAAAAGCAACCAATGGCATGAAGGTTCGTAGCCATTTTTTTGCCATTTCTGATAAGTTTAAGGCACTCACAGCACCTGTCCAACGCCCTATCATTAAACTGCCCCAATACATCGCAATGAATGGAGCAATTTCACTTGATGTAAATCCACCAAACGATTCTTTCTTTAACAATTCGCCTAAATTACTTCCAATGGCAACTTCAACACCAACGTATACAAAGATTGCCAACATACCCAAACTCAATTGAGGATATTGCATGGCACCCCAACCTTGAGGTGATTTCTTACTCGAAACAAAAGCAAATAATAAACCTCCAACAACCACAACCAAACCTAGCAATAACCAGTTTAAACGGTTTTTTTCAAGAGGTTGCTTTAATGCTTTGATCGATTGGTTAAGCGCTGAATATTCTGAGTTTTGACTCAATGTAGCATTGAGTTCTTTCTCAGTCAATGTTGGCTGTAAACCACTTATGGATTTTTTGATTTCTCCTTGTTTTGATTCTAATTTCACAATTTCATACGCCTCTTGACTTTTGTAACTACTGAATACTGGGATGAAGCACACAACAAGCAAAACGGTCATGGCCAACAAAGAATTCATTGCTTTTTTTGCTTTTTCAGGTTTATCTTCAAAGATACCTGAAGGCACTTTTTTAGATACCCCAAACATTGCTGCAATCAAAACAAAAAGCAAACCAACCGCTGCATATAAAACAATCACCTTATTCAAGCTCAATGCTGCAATATCTTCATCTTTAATTGCCGATGCTTTTCCAAATAAGCTCAACGCAACAATTAATGGCCCAATAGATGTGCCTAAACTATTGATTCCACCGCCCAAACTAATTCTATTGCTACCTGAAGATTCATCGCCAAGTGAAATCATGAATGGATTGGCCGATGTTTGTTGTAAAGAGAAACCAAGGGCAACCACAAAAAGTCCCATCAACATCCCTTCAAAAACATTCATATAAACCGAAACAATCATAATCACCGCCCCTAAAGCTGAAAATGCCAAACCGTAAACGATACTCTTTTTGTAGCCCCAAGTTCCTACTAAATCCTGATTTTTAATTGATCCAGCAACAAATAAAAACAATGCCCCAATAAAATAGGCCAAATAAAAAGCAAAATCAATGAGCTGACTTTGGAATTGGTCTAAGTGAAAATAATTTTTGCAGAAGGGAATGAAAACACTATTTCCTGCAGCAATAAATCCCCAAAAAAAGAATACTGTTGTAAGCGTAGATAATGCACCATAGTTTGTAGGTTTTAATTGTTGGTTCATTTGTTACTGTTTATATTCCAACAAATAAAACCAAATTTGTTTGAAGTTCAAATAAATCAGGCGAATATAAATTCGTTGTTGCTGCAATACATTGAATTACAATTCGATTTATTATTGCATCAAATCCAATATCGATTTAAATTTATTTGATAGCACTGACCAATGTTTTGAATTTTACAAATTCCACATACCTTCGCAACAATGTCGTTGATTTTAGATTCAAAATTACCCAATATAATATGCAGTCTTTAGACATTTAT
>CAMBFD010000112.1 GCA_945865625.1 Chitinophaga pinensis | reverse complement strand
CTTTATTCCATACTTTTTGTTCCTGTTTTTTGAAACTTTTTTTGCCGTAAGGCTAATCAATGGCCGATAAAAAGGGCAAATACAAAGAAAGAACCAAATTTTTAAAATTACATAGATATATTTTCAATTATGAATTAAATATGTACCTTTGCAAAAAATTCTGAAACGTTAAATAGATACACAATTTAATAATGGTAATTTCAAATAAACCACTTCGATTCTTATTAGTTGCTTTAGTAGCTTGTGTTCCTTATATAGGATTCGCTAACCCTACCACAGACAGTGTTCCTGTTGTTAAGGAAGCTATTGCTGAGCATCATGCAGCAGCATCTCACCAAGAGAAAGAATTCAACGCGACAGATTTAATCAATTCACATATTGGAGATTCTCACGAATTTCACCTTGCCGATTGGGGAGGCCATCCAATTTCTTTTTACCTTCCTGTTATTTTATGGACCAATAATGGTTTGGCTGTTTTTTCTTCTGAAGCATTTCACCATGACAATGAAGGAACGCATGTTATTGCTGTAGACAATCAGAATTTGGTTCGATACAAAGAAGTAATTTTTTATGCAGATCAATTTGCTACTTTAACTGAAGCAGAAAGAAATAATGGAGCTTTTGCTTTTGAGGCAAGACCATTGGATTTTTCGATTACTAAAAATGTATTCTCGATGTTGATGTCGGCAATCGTTTTGTTTTTCTTGTTCTTCGCTGTTGCACGTTCTTACAAGAAAAATAATTTAGCACCAAAAGGGTTGGCTGGATTTTTAGAGCCTTTGGTTACTTTTGTTAGAGATGAAATTGCAATTCCAAATATTGGTGAAAAACAATACGCGAAATACATGCCGTATCTGTTAACGATATTTTTCTTTATATGGATCAACAACCTTATCGGTTTGATTCCGTTTTTCCCATTCAGCTCTAACTTAACAGGAAATATCTACTTTACTTTTGTTTTGGCTTTGATTACTTTTATCGTAACGACATTAAGCGGAAACAAAGACTATTGGAAGCACATTTTACTTCCTCCAGTTCCAAAAGCATTATACCCTATCATGATTCCTGTGGAAATCATTGGAATGTTGACTAAACCTTTCGCATTGATGATTCGTTTATTCGCGAATATCACGGCTGGTCACATTATCATTTTGAGTTTAGTATCCTTAATCTTTATATTCAAAACAGTTGCAGTAGCGCCTATCTCTGGAGCCTTTGTATTGTTCATGAGTGTATTAGAAATGTTAGTTGCAGCTTTACAAGCGTATGTTTTCACCTTGTTGTCTGCATTGTTCATTGGTCAGGCGGTAGCAGAGCATGATCATCATTAAAATGTGTTTTATTAATTATTAACTATATAAATTTATTATTATGGTATTAGCTGGAATCGGAGCTGGATTAGCTGTAATTGGTGCAGGTCTAGGTATTGGAAAAATTGGTGGTTCTGCAATGGACGCTATTGCTCGTCAACCAGAAGCTGCTGGAAAAATCCAGACTGCTATGATTATTGCTGCTGCACTTATTGAAGGTGTTGCACTTTTCGCAGTAGTTGTTGCGTTAATCGCAAAGTAATTAAGATTTAAACTTCCTGTAGCGGTTGGCTACAGGAAGTTTTTTAAAAAGAAAAACAATTTTTTAAATATATAAGTTTATGCAATTAACTTCACCGGAGAGTTTAATTTTTTGGACAACAATCATTTTCTTTGTTTTCTTTATACTTTTAAGAAAATTTGCTTGGAAACCTATTTTAGGGGCAGTAAAAGGTCGTGAAGAATCGATTAACAATGCTTTGGCATCTGCCGAAGCGGCTCGTAAAGAAATGCAGAATTTAACTGCAGACAACGAACGCATCCTACAAGAGGCAAGAATGGAACGTGATGCTTTATTAAAAGAAGCGCGTGAGATGAAAGAAAAAATGATTGCTGATTCTAAACATGAAGCACAAGTGCAAGGAGAGAAAATGATCGCTCAAGCAAAAGCAGCTATTGAAACGGAAAAAAATGCCGCTATGGCTGAATTGAAGTCTCAAGTTTCTACTTTGTCACTTAGTATCGCAGAGAAATTATTGAAAGACGAATTATCTAATAAAGAAGCTCAAACTAAATTGGTTGAGAAAATGTTAGGTGACGTAAAATTAAACTAAAATTATGTCAGGAACTAGAGCAGCAATTCGTTATGCAAAAGCAATCTTAGACTTAGCCGTTTCTTCTGAAAGCGCGCAAGAAGTACACCTAGATATGGTTTTGATTTCTGCAACTATCAAAGGAAACGCGGAATTGAGTAATTTTATTCAAAACCCAACTATTTCTGTTGCTGTTAAAGAAAGTGCTTTAATCGAAGTTTTCGCTGGAACGAATGGAATTACCAAAAAGCTTTTCCATTTATTGTTCGAAAACAAAAGATTCGAGATTCTTGAATCAATCGCATTGGAGTATAATAAGTTATTTGATGTGCTTAATGGTTTTGAAGTGGCGCATGTCACTACGGCTTTCCCAATGGATGCCAATTTAGAAGCACAAGTTTCAGAGAAAATCAAAATGTTTTCAGATAAGAAGATTACCATTCAAAATACTGTAGATCCAGCAATTATTGGAGGATTTATTTTAAGAATTGGCGACAAGCAATACAATGCGTCATTAGCCAACAGATTACAAGTTTTAAAAAGAGAATTAAGTAACTAGTTTTATTACACATTTAAGTGTCTAAATTATAAATTAAGATGGCGGAAATCAAACCTGCTGAAATTTCAGCAATATTAAGAAAGCAAGTAGAAGGTTTTGAATCTGGCGCAACGCTAGAGGAAGTAGGAACAGTACTTCAAGTTGGAGATGGTATTGCTCGTGTTTACGGGTTATCAAATGTTCAATATGGTGAGCTTGTTGAATTCGATAACGGATTAGAAGGAATCGTTTTGAACCTGGAAGAAGATAATGTTGGGGTGGTACTTTTAGGACCATCAACAGGAATCAAAGAAGGTTCTGTTGCCAAAAGAACGCAACGTATTGCGTCTTTAAAAGCAGGAGAAGAAATGATCGGCCGTGTGGTAAACACCCTTGGTTTTCCAATTGATGGAAAAGGACCAATCGGAGGTGATTTATACGAAATGCCTTTAGAAAGAAAAGCACCGGGAGTTATCTTCCGTCAACCCGTAACGGAACCATTACAAACAGGTGTTAAGGCAGTTGATGCTATGATCCCTGTAGGTCGTGGACAAAGGGAGTTGGTTATTGGAGACCGTCAAACTGGTAAATCTACCGTATGTATTGACACGATCCTAAACCAAAAAGAATTTTATGATGCTGGTAAACCAGTATTTTGTATCTATGTAGCAATCGGACAAAAAGCATCGACTGTTGCAGGAATCGCAAAAATGTTAGAAGAAAAAGGAGCCATGGCGTATACCGTTATTGTGGCAGCTAATGCTTCTGACCCAGCTCCAATGCAAGTATATGCGCCTTTCGCAGGAGCAGCTATTGGAGAATATTTCAGAGATTCAGGTCGTCCGGCTTTAATTGTTTATGATGATTTGTCTAAACAAGCGGTGGCATACCGTGAGGTGTCTCTTTTATTAAGAAGACCACCGGGACGTGAGGCATATCCTGGAGACGTTTTCTACTTACACTCTCGTTTATTAGAAAGAGCTTGTAAAGTAATCGCTAACGATGATATTGCTAAAAACATGAACGACTTACCAGATTCTCTAAAAGGAATTGTAAAAGGTGGCGGTTCATTAACAGCTTTGCCAATTATCGAAACACAAGCGGGTGACGTTTCTGCTTATATCCCAACAAACGTAATTTCGATTACGGATGGTCAGATTTTCCTTGATGGAGATTTGTTTAACTCAGGGGTTCGTCCTGCTATTAACGTAGGTATCTCGGTATCTCGTGTAGGAGGTAATGCACAAATTAAATCAATGAAAAAAGTAGCCGGTACTTTAAAACTAGATCAAGCACAATTCCGTGAATTGGAAGCGTTTGCTAAATTTGGTTCTGATTTGGATGCCGTTACTTTAAACGTTATTGAAAAAGGAAAAAGAAACGTTGAGATCTTGAAACAAGGTTTGAACGATCCTTATACGGTAGAAGACCAAGTTGCGATTATCTATGCTGGTTCTAAAAATTTATTGAAAACGGTTCCTGTAAATAAAGTGAAAGAATTCGAGAAAGATTTCTTGGAATACTTAAACGCCAAACACAGAGACACGCTTGATGCTTTGAAAGCTGGTAAATTAGATGATACCATTACTACTGTTATCGAAAAAGTAGCAAAAGAAATTTCAGCGAAATATAACAAATAAGTCAATTTGAAAATTTGAAGATTTGAAATGTATCTTTCATTTTAAGTCTTCAGATTATCGAGTTCCCAAATTTTCAAATTAAAGAATGGCAAATTTAAAGGAAATCCGTAATAGAATTACTTCCGTTTCATCTACGATGCAAATCACATCGGCAATGAAAATGGTTTCTGCAGCAAAGCTAAAGAAAGCACAAGATGCAATCACAGCGATGCGCCCTTATGCCGAAAAATTAACGGAATTGTTACAAAATCTTTCTGCAACTCTGGAAGGAGATGCGGGTGGAGAATTTACTACCCAACGTGAAGTAAAGAAAGTGTTAATCGTTGCCATTACTTCAAATAGAGGTTTGTGTGGCGCATTTAATACCAATGTAATCAAAGAAGTTAAAGTACGTTCTGACTATTATGCTGGAAAACAAGTGGATGTTTTTGCCATTGGTAAGAAAGGAAATGATGTTTTGAGCAAAACGCTTTCTGTAATCGACAATCAAAGTCCGGTATATGACAATTTGACTTTTGATAATGTTGCCGCAATTGCAGACTTGTTAATTCAGAAATTTGCGAAAGGCGAGTACGACAAAATTGAATTAATTTACAATCAATTTAAAAATGCTGCTACTCAAACTGTTCAAACCGAGCAATTTTTGCCTTTAGCGCCATTAAAATCAAACCATATTGTTTCGGTAGCGGATTATATTTTCGAACCTTCAAAAGAGGAAATCGTTTTGACTTTGATTCCAAAGGCTTTAAAAACACAATTATACAAAGGCATTAGAGATTCTTTTGCTTCTGAGCACGGAGCACGTATGACGGCCATGCACAAAGCAACCGACAATGCGACGGAGTTGAGAGACCAATTGAAATTAACTTACAACAAAGCGCGTCAAGCAGCGATTACTAATGAGATCTTAGAGATTGTTGGTGGAGCCGAAGC
>CAMBFD010000111.1 GCA_945865625.1 Chitinophaga pinensis | reverse complement strand
AAAACTATTATTATTTAAACAGGCAGAAGCAAGATTCACAGATTGGGATATCACTGGATGCGCATTCACATTCACAGTAGATTTAAAAGTATCTGTACAAGAATTATCGTCGGTAACAGTAAGTACAACAGTTTTCACTCCTATAGAATTATAAACAATTGTAGGTGCTGTAGATGTTGAAGTTGAAGGACTCGCGCCGGTTCCAAAATCCCAGCTATATGAAGTTAACGTGTTTCCAGTTACCCCGTTTGATCCATTTTTACTAAATGTGAAAGTATTTCCTCTTAAACATGTATTAAAATTTGGGGTTGACCAATTTGCTTTGGGGTTTCCGAGGACTCTTAATGTTGAGATAAGCGTATCAGGACAACCCAAATTATCTATAATCACTAACGTGATTGATTTTTTACCTGTATCGCTATATGCAATTCCAATTGGCGTTGAATTGGTTGATATTGAAGGTGTAGCGTTGCTGCCAAAATTCCAACTATAAGAAGCAATAGTTGATGGAGAGGTGGTTGTAGACGCACTCGAACTGAAGTTAAAGCTTTGCGTTTGGAAACACTGCTTATTATTATTTATGGTAAACTGCGCGTCAGGATTATTGTGAATTGTTACAGTTCCAGTGAATGTATCATAACAGCCATTGCCATCTGTGATTCCAAGTTCAACAGTCTTCACGCCAACAGACGAATAATTCAATCCACTTACAGAAGCAGAATTAGCAGTTGAACCACTGGCTGAAGATCCAAAATTCCATGCATACGTTAAGCTGCCGGTAGTTGATAAACTTGAACTAAAGTTGAAACTATGTCCTTTCAAACATTGAGCAGCTGCATTGACTGTCCACTTTGCAACTGGTTGATCGTAAACGTTTACATTTGCTTTGAAGGTATCAATACACCCATTTGCATCGGTAGCGGTGAGGTTAATCACTTTTAAACCTGCCGTTGAATATGAAATTGTATCAATGTTTTTGACAGACGCTGACTTACTAGCACCATATGTAGATCCAAAATCCCATAAAACAGAACTCAAGCTAGAGCCACCAACTGGAGCAGATGAAATAGAACTAAAAATAAATTTGTTCCCTATCAAACATTGATTATAATTTCCGGTCACCGTCCATATTGCACTAGGTTTTGGTTTAATGGTGATTGTTGTTTTAAATGTATCGTTACAGGTATTTGCATCTGTTACAGTTAAAACAACGTCCTTCACTCCATAAACACTATATTGAACACCGGAAGGATTGATTGAAGTTGAAGTTGCTGGTGAAGAATTTGATCCAAAATCCCATGAATAAGAAGCAATGCTTGATCCAGAGACGGCAGAAGTACTTCCAGAATTAAACGTATATGAATTGCCTTGTAAACATTGAATTGGAGAGCCAATGGTGAATTTTGCATTTGGATGTGGCAATACTTTTACATTGGATTTAAAGGTATCGATACAACCATTGTTATCTTTTACGGTTAAAATCACGGTTTTAACACCAATGGTATCAAAAACTACATTGCCAACAGAATCTAAAGTAGATGTTTGTGGATTTGCACCTGTTCCAAAGGCCCATTCATAGTTCGCAATTGAAGAACTAGAAACCCCAACAGAGCCTCTAGATGTGAAATTAAATGAATGACCTGTAAAGCACTGATTATATATATTGGCCAACCATTTTGCGGTTGGTTTTGGAGTTATGTACACTTGTGAGGTGAAGGTATCTTGACAACCATTACTATCGACTACTGTAAGCGTAATGGTTTTATACCCGTCGCTAGAGTAAGTAACAGAAGACGGAGTTTTTGCTGAAGAAGAAGCCGGCGATGCATTTGAGCCAAAACTCCAAGAAAATGATGCAATACCCGACCCACTTGAAGAATAAGAATTATTTCCTGTGAATGTAAAACTGTTTCCTTGTAAACACTGTATCGAAGATGGCGAAACCACCCAAAGTGCTGTTGGATTCTCTTTTACTCTAATTTTAGAGGTAAAGGTATCGGTACAATTAAAGGTATCGGTTACGGTTAAGGTAATCGATTTTAGACCAGTGTTTGAATATGAAACATTGCTTAAACTGGCAAGAGTTGAGCTGGTAATTGAAGCCGTGGCGTCAAGTGACCATGCTATAGATTTAATCGTAGTACCTGAAGCCACAGTAGTGGCAGAAGAGTAAAATGTAAAGCTATTGTTTGGCAAACATTGAACAGGTGTGTTCACTGTCCATTTTGCAATTGGACTTTGGCGAACAGTAACATTCGACTTGAAAGTATCCGTACAATTGTTCGATGCGTCAGTAACGGTTAAAACAATAGATTTAGTTCCAAAGTTTGAAAAGCCAATTGCAGATGGGTTTGAATTTGTTGATGACGATGGTGTTGCATCGGAACCAAAATCCCAACTATAATTTAACGTGCCACCAATATTTGTACTTGCCGAGGAATTAAAGTCAAATGAATTATTTTGCAAACATTGAATGGCCGTATTCACCGACCATTTTGCCATTGGGTTATCTTTAATGGTCACGGTAATTGACGTTGTATCCTTACAAGAATTTGGATCAGTCACAATTAAAACAACTTTTTTCGTTCCTAAATATTTGAACTTAATATTGTTGGCGGTTACGTTCGACGAAGAAGCAACATTTGCAAGGGTATCAAAATTCCAATAATAACCAGATATAGATGCTCCATTAGCAGATGACGATCCACTACCACTAAAATTGAAGCTGTTTTGTTGGTAACATTGTGTTAAAGTATTTACAGTAATCACCGCTTTCGGATGTCCGAACACCATAACTTTACTCGTAAATGTGTCGATACAACCATTTGTATCCGTTACCGTTAGCGTAACTGTTTTTAATCCAGTATCGGCATAGGTAACGCCATTTACTATGGTAAAGCTAGACCCATTTTTTGTTGCAGGAGTTGCATTTGAACCAAAGTTCCATTCGTAATTCACCAAAGATGAGCCAGAAACTGGGGTACTTGCACTTCCAGTGAAATTAAATAAATTGCCTTTAAAACATTGATTTGATGCATTCGGTGTCCACGTAGCATTTGGCTTAGGACTTAATTTAACTGTTGACTTGAAGGTATCAGAACAGCCATTTCCATCTTCAATGGAAAGTACAATTGTTTTGGTTCCAGAAGTTGAATATGCAACATTCGATGGAGAGCCAACGGAACTTGTAGCAGGGCTCGATGAGGTTCCTCCAATATCGAATTGCCATGCATATTTAGAAATGGTGTTTGACGTACCATAATTGATTACGGTGTTGCCAAAATTGAATGCATTGCCTTGTAAACATTGATTGTAATTATTAACGGTCCATTTAATTTCAGGGTGTTTGTAAACATTTACTATTTTAATTTGTGTATCTAAACAACCATTTAAATCTTTCGCTATGAAACGAATTTGCTTACTGCCAATTGAATTGTAAGTTACGGCAAATTTTGTAAATGAATCACTTGTTGCTGGATTCGCTGAATTGGATGTTGCTCCAAAATCAAAAACCCAAGAATATGTGCCTGTCGATGCCGCAGATTTAGCCCATGTTATTGTTGGAATGAAACTAAATTTATTGCCAATTAAACATTGATTGACATTGGGCAACGTACTTATGGTAACTGTTGGTATTGACTTAATGGTTAAGTTTTTAACCATTGTATCTCTACACCCTTGGTTATCTATAACTATATGCTTCACGGTTTTAAGTCCGACAGTTGCATACTTTATGGATATTGGAGATCCTGTGGCTCCCGAAAGTGTGGATGAATCTATATTCGATCCGCTCCCAAAATACCATTTATAGCTATTCGAATTTAAACCATTCGTCGCCGAATCATTCGAAGTGAATTTAATCAAATTATAATTAATGCACTGATAAGTACTGTCTATTGAAAATTTAGCTTTTGGCTTTTTGTAGATTGTAATACTTAAAGTAGCAGTGTCTTTACAACCATTTAAATCGGTCGCAATTAATGTGACTGTTGAACTCGCTGAAAACTTAACGTTCGATGGATTCTGAGTTGTACTTGACGTTAAATTTGCACTCGATCCAAATAACCATAAATAACTACTTGATCCAGCTCCAACCCAAGTTGTATTGGATGTAAATGCAAACTGATTATCGTCTTCACATTGTTTTGAGAATGTGAAATATGGATTCGATTTTGGATGTGCAACAACTGAAACCCATTTGCTCAATGTGTCAATACATCCATTATTTGAAGTTGATGTTAATGTTACTTTGTAAATACCTGTATTGTCATATGTTTTTGAAGGACTTACTTGCGTTGAGGCAGCAGATCCATCTCCAAAATTCCATGAATAAGTTAAAGTACCATTTAAAATATTTGAGGTATTGTTAAATGTAAAAGAATTTCCCTTCAAACATTTTTTCAATGGCGACACATTAAAACTTAATGACGCTTGATTGTCGATTTTTACAAATTTACTGATTGTATCTGTACATCCGAAATTTGTAGTCGTTGTTAAAACAATCTTATAAGTCCCGGAAGCAGAATAACTATATGTTGGACTCCCTGAAGTTGAGGTTCCGGTAGAATTGCCAAAGTCCCAACTATAACTCAATGAACCTGAAGCAATCGTGCTACTATTGGTGAATGAAAATAAATTATTCTTTAAACATTGCTTCAAAGAATTGACTGAAAAGGCAGCAGTTGCTTGAGGATAAACAGTAATTAAGGTACTTACTGTATCAATACAACTATTGTTAGTTGTGCATGACAATACAACTTTGTAAATACCTGGAGTTGAATATGTTTTAGTTGCATTTGCTGTAGTTGCAGTTGTGGCATCTCCAAAGTTCCAACTATATGAACTTACAGAACCACTACTTAAAGTAACAGAACTTGTAAAGACAAAAGAATTATTCTTTAGGCATTGCTTTCGTGTATTTACGGCAATGCTCGGTACCGATTGAGGATAAACGGTTATATACTTGCTGAGGGTATCATTACAACCATTGGAATTGGTCACTTTTAAAACAACCTTATAAATACCAGAAGCAGCATAGCTGTATGTTGGATCCGTCGTTCCTACTGTATTTCCGTCACCAAAATCCCATGAATATCCGGTAATTGTTTGACCGCTTGCAATTGAACTAGAATTTGTAAATGTAAACGAATTGCCTTTTAAACACTGCTTAGGCGTATTGATTGAAAACGCTACCGATGCCTTAGGATAAACCACAACCCATTTACTCAGGGTATCAATACATGATTGATTGCTTGTACTTGTTAAGTAAACTTGATATTTGCCAGTATTAGAATAATTCTTAGTAGGACTATTTAATGAAGAAA
>CAMBFD010000110.1 GCA_945865625.1 Chitinophaga pinensis | reverse complement strand
TATTATATAAATTCGAATCTGCTTTAAAAGTAATTGTAACTCTTAGATCTCTACCTGAAATATTATTATTTGTCATATTTTGAGGCATCACAAAGCAACCATCATAAGTAGGATTTGGGAATTCAATATTTAGATATTTGTAACCTCTAGGCGGTGTACATTGGTTATTTGGTTTTGCCATTCCTGCTGGAGCCATTGCTGCTGGTGGAGTGTTGTTATTGGAAGATTTAAGGATTACATTTTTAATTGTAATTGTTCTACCATTATATTTTTTTGGATTGTTGCAATAAGTATTTGCATCTACAACTTCAGCCATTTGGGCAAAGCTGGAGTTCATGTAAATAAAGAATCCAATAATGAGAAACAATAATTTTTTCATAATATCAATTAGTTTACAAATTCTGTGCCAAAGAGAATAAAATGGTTATTGAATTTAAATATTTTTGTTTTTTTCAACATGTAATTGATTGATTTATAATTTCTTCATAAATAAAAATGGCTAATGAATTCATTAGCCATTTTTATTTATGAATCAAAAATTCCTTATGGAATAAATTTAATAATTGTAACTTTATTTATCAATCGAGTATCTGCTTTAAAAGTAATTGTTGCAACCACATCTTTGCCAGATGGAATAGGATTAGCCATTTTACTTAAAATCACAAAACAACCTTTGGTGAGTCCATTTGGAAAAACAACTTCTAGAACTTCGAAGTTTCTTGGTGGATTGCAACGTGTAGCAGGCGCAGCAGGAGTAGTTGGTGCTCCTCCGGTAACTGCAGATGGAGTAGTTACTCCAGTTGATAGTGGTGTTCCAGGTGCGCCAACACCCGCTGGTGTAATTGTTGTGCCAGCTGAAGAAGCTTTGTGTACAATAATATCTTTCAATACAATTGTTCTACCATTGTATTTCGATGGGTTATTGTAGAAATCTGTTGCATCAACTACCGCTTGCGCGCTGCTCATGTTGAAAAATGCAAAAGAAACGATAAGGAGAGAAGTAATTTTTTTCATAGTTATTAAGATTTAATTTGTTATGATAATGTCATTATCAAATACTGTGCCAATTATGGTTGTACTTTGCAATTTATGATTATGCGGTTCATGCCCGGACCCCAATCTGAATGATAATATTTGCAATACATTTAAATAAAACATCTCCAGTAATTAACTTTCCAAGTTTTATTATTTAATTGAATGTAGATAATGATCTATCTTTTATCACCCCAAGAATAGGGTAAAACTCACATTACAAAAAAGTGTTTTTTTGTAACGTGTAACTTAAATTTTTGATTTTCTCAGTTTTAGAATTAAAAATCCAACAAATGCAGCGGCGATGCTTGAAATTAGAATGCTAATTTTTGCGAGTAGAATATATTCGACATCTATAAATGCCAGATTTGTAATGAAAATTGACATTGTAAATCCAATTCCACCTAAAATACCTGCTGCTAAAAGTTGAACCAAAGAAATTTCATCTGAAATTGTTGCTAATTTTAATTTACTCGCAATCCAGCAAAAGCTAAATATTCCTATTGGTTTGCCTATAAATAATCCCACAAAAATGCCCACAGGTAAAGGTTGAATTAATTCCGAAATGATATTGGTATTTAAAGTGATGGCTGTATTTGCAATTGCAAATAAGGGAAGAATGAAAAACGAGACTGGAACCTGCAAGAAATGTTCAAAAGCATCCGACATTTTACTTTCCATTTTAGATTGACGGGGTAGAAGAAATGCAAAAATAACCCCTGCAATGGTTGAATGTATACCAGAATGAAGCATGCTAAACCATAGTCCAAGTCCTAAAATTACATATACCCAAGTGTATGTTAAGTCTTTATAATTGAGAAACATGATAATACCACAAATGATCAGAGACGCCAAAATCCAACTGATTTGTATGCCATGTCCATAAAAAATGGCTATAACTAAAATTGCACCTAAATCATCAATAATTGCCAGGGCAGTTAAAAATATTTTAAGGGAAGTAGGCACCCTGTCGCCCAATAATCCAAGTATGGCAATTGCAAAAGCAATATCGGTGGCGGTTGGTATTCCCATCCCTCGAATGGTGTTTGGAGAATTTAAATTGACAATTAGAAACAACAATGCAGGAACAATCATGCCGCCTAGTGCACCAATCATTGGTAACATTGCTTTTTTTCTGTCGCTGAGTTCACCACTTACAAGTTCACGCTTGATTTCAATGCCCACGAGTAAGAAAAATAGAGACATCAATCCATCGTTTATCCAGTTGGTAATGCTCTGATTTAAGTGAAGATGGGGATATTCAAATCCAATTTTCGTCCCCAAAAATTCTTGAAATGGAACGCCGTATTTAGAATTTGCGATGAATAAAGAAACAAAAGTGCCAAGGACTAACAGAATGCCTGCAATTTGCTGATTTGCAAAAAATTCTTTGAAACTTTTACTCAGTTTTGCAGAAATTATTTTTTCCATAGCACCTCAAAATTAACCATAACTTCGCGTTTAATTGTGAATGCCGAAAATTATATGTCGCGCTGCTTAGAATTGGCTAGGCGTGGATTGGGATATGTAAATCCTAATCCATTGGTGGGTTGCGTCATTGTTCACAACAATGAAATCATTTCCGAAGGATGGCATGTTGCTATAGGTCAGGCACATGCAGAGCGAATGGCAATTTTGGCTTTAAAGGATCGTAGCATTTTAAGTGAATGTGATCTCTATTTAAACTTAGAACCCTGTTCACATTTTGGTAAAACACCACCGTGTGCAGATTTAATTCTTGAACACCAATTTAAAAAAGTTTATGTAGGACTTTTAGACCCTAATCCATTGGTAGCAGGATCTGGCATTCAGAAACTGCAGGAACATGGCATTCAAGTTGAAACAAATATACTCGCTGATGAATGTTTGACATTGAATCGGTTTTTTTATAAATTCCATACTGAAAAACGACCTTTTGTAACCCTAAAATGGGCAGAATCTAAAGATGGATTTTTAGCTCCGTTACCAATCCAAAGATTTCAAATTAGCGGCGTTGGAACAACTGAAATTACACATGCTTTAAGACTCGAACATGCAGCAATTTTGGTTGGAGTTGAAACTTGGAATATCGATCAGCCTTTATTAAGCAATCGATTGTTTGAGGGACCTTCCCCTAAAAAGTTTGTTTTGGATCCTAATTTAAGAGGGAATTATACCATTGATTCGGAAGTTGTTGTTTTTAATCGAAAGAAAACGGAATCGAATGGACTTATTCAATATGTGCAAATTGAAGAATTTGATATGTTGCAGGGTATAATGCGTTTTTTGTGTGATCATCAATTGAATTCACTCATGGTTGAAGGTGGTTCAAAAACATTGCAGTCGTTTATAGATGCAAATTTAGCAGATGAAATCCATACCTATAAAAGCAAAACTGGTATGATTGGGGGGGGCATTGAAGCACCCAAACATCAATTTGATAAAATCAATGAAGTTGATTTGCCCGATGATATTCATATGAAATTTAATCGAATATCATGATTTGGTTATTTCTAAGTATACTTTTTAGCACGTCGTTGTTCATTGCCTTTAAGCTTTTTTCAAGGTTTAAAGTTGATATGTTTTCGGCAATCATTGTGAATTATTTCACCTGTTTTATTCTCGGGAATTGCTATTTAGGATCAGCAAATATCTTGAAATTGGAAACATTGTTTCAACCTGGATTTTTGCAAATTATTTCAACTGGAATTCTTTTTATAGGAACATTTTTCTTGATGGGAACAGCCACGCAAAAAGTAGGCGCAGGAATGAGTTCAATGGCCTCAAAAATGAGTGTTGTATTGCCCGTTTTGGTTGCGGTTTCATTCTTTCATGAACATTTATCGATGCTCCATATTTGTGGTATTGTGTTGTCATTAATTTCAGTGGTACTTATTTCAATAAAGGAAGAGGGCGGCTTACATTTTGATTGGGTTTTGTTGCTCGTATTTTTAGGAAGCGGTCTTGTTGATACAGGATTGAATTTGCTAAAAAATGCGAATTATACATATTTCGATAGTGTTAAAATGTCGACACTTCTATTTGCAGGAGCATTTATTTCGGGGTTGATTATAATTGCTGTAAAACCATCCCTCATAAAAAATTTAAATTCTAGAAGTATCATTGGAGGAATTTGTCTTGGAACTTGTAATTTCATTTCATTGGTAGTTATGTTTGAAGGAATTGAATCATTTGCAGGAAAAACAAGTTTGTTTTTCACCTTTAATAACATTGGAGTTGTTTTTTGTTCTGCAGTTTTTGGCTTGGCATTTAAGGAAAAGCTCACACAAAAAGGAAAGATTGGTTTGGGTATTGCCATTTTAGCAATTTTATTGATGATGTGATTATGTTTTCCGACACATATTTTGAAATTACATCGGATGTGGAATCGTCGATTCGAGAAAAGGGAAGTCGATTTTTAGCATACAGTTACAATGTAAAATCAGAGGAAGACGTCAAAAAGCACTTAACTGAAATCAAGCAAAAATACCCCGATGCAACACATCATTGTTATGCATACATTTTGGGTCAAGCGAGTCAAGCGCAACGAGCCAACGACGATGGGGAGCCTTCAAATTCAGCGGGAAGGCCCATTTTAAGGGCCATTTTATCGAAGCAACTCACCAATGTTCTAGTGATAGTGGTTCGTTATTTTGGAGGGACAATGTTAGGCATTCCAGGGTTAATAGAGGCTTATGGTTCATCGGCAAAGTTGGTTCTTGATCAATCTGGTCTTATTGAAAAGTTTATGGAAGAGAAATTTACCATTTCGGGCGAATTTCAACATGAACAGGAAATTCATCGGTTATTAAATTCCTATCAAGTGAGAATTAGCAATAGAGAATACACTGAGCGTGTGACTTACGAAGTTTTTATTCGAAAAGGGCAAGCCATCCAATTTGAGAAGCAGGCCAAAGAATCTTATTTATTAGACGTAAAGTCGGTAGTGTAAAGTTTGCAGTGATTTGGATGGCTTTAAGCCGTAATTTTGAACTATGAAGTTTAAATCAAGTTCAATTTTCGCCATTGTTGTTTTGATGTTAGGTGGTTGTGTTTCTTCAAGAAATAAACAATGTCCTGATTTCGGCGGTGGAAGTTGGAATATCGAGCAGAAAGTGTCGCCCATTTCTAAAAAGGCAATGCTTTTGGTTGATAGAGATGAGATTTTAAGCGTTTTGAAATTGGAAGAGCATCAAGCAGAACCAGTTGAAATTCTAAATTCAATGCCACACAACGTAAAACTAAAAAAGAACTTCAAAATCCCAGGCCAAAAAGAAATTTCTAAGAGTGTTCAATTTGAACAAGTCACAAAAGAAATTAAAGCAAAAACTTCTATTAAGCGTAAAATTGGACGTTCAATTGGGTGGGTGAGTATTTTGAGCGGTTTGGTTGGAATGCTAAATATTGCTTTTATTGCCTTTTCTGTGTTTGCAATTCTGATTGGATTATTGGGTATCAATTTGAAAATCAGCAATTGGGG
>CAMBFD010000109.1 GCA_945865625.1 Chitinophaga pinensis | reverse complement strand
TTTGTGAGAAGTGAATTTAAATTGGGGCCGTTTTATCCGTTTATTGGATTGGGCGCTGGAGTTAAATGGTATAGCACCTCTCAAAGCACTGAAACTTTAGTTACTTTGAAAGATTATGAAAACACTACTTCAGATCATATCAAATCTTCGGGATCAATCTATGTTGCCCCTGAAATAGGACTAAGAATAAAATTAACAAAAACCACAAGTTTGGTAACATCATATTCTTGGGTAACCGGAGGCGAATTAAATTTAACAGACCTTAACAAATCCAATTTTAACAGTTGGCGTTATAACATTTCAACAGAAAAAGCGAATATGAATGTGAGTCAAATTAAATTTGGAGTATTGTTCGATTTAAGTGAAAGAAAAAGCACCAAAACCTTAATCAAAGAAGCCTATTCAGATACAACTTTTATCAATGAAGACGAAATCAATAGCAACACCTACCCTTGTCCTTGTTGTCCAAAACAGAACTACAATTACCAATCAACACCTTCAAAACCGGCTGAATTAGAAAATCCATCTCAAAACAATTCGACCATTCGCAGTTACCCCTCAAATTCGAGGTATCCAGAACCGGTGCAACCAACAAACAACAGTACAAAAAAACCATTGCCCGGAATAAAACCAACACAGGTTATAAAACCTAAATCTTAAGTTCATTTTAACCCATTAAAGCTCAACAAAAGTTGGGCTTTTTTTTTCATTATTGTATCAGAATTTAAAGGCAAAAACCTTATTTACAGAATAGAATTACAAGAAATATTCTTGTTTCAATTTTAAACTTAAAAAAGTAACTTTGTAGAATGTTATTGAACGAATTATCTGCGGTTAGCCCAATTGATGGAAGGTACAGAAAATCTACACAAAGTTTATCTCAGTACTTTTCTGAGGCGGGCTTAATTCAGTATCGCGTGAGGGTTGAAGTAGAATATTTAATAGCATTGTCGCATGTTGCACTTCGAGGTTCAGATTTTGGAATGCTCATGGATAAATCTGTAGAGCTAAGAAATTGGGCAAAACAATTAACGATAGAAGAAATTCAATCGGTTAAAGAAATCGAAAAAACCACGAATCACGACGTAAAAGCGGTTGAATATTTTGTTAAGTCGAAGCTAGAAGACTTAGGTTTAAATTATTATAAAGAATGGGTACATTTTGGATTAACGTCACAAGACATCAACAACACATCTATTCCTTGGAGCATGAAAAATGCCATTGAAAATGAAGTATTGCCTAAATTAATCTCTATTGTTGATATTCTAAAGTCGCAGGCTAAATCGTGGGAAAAACAACCAATGTTGGCAAAAACACATGGTCAGCCAGCCTCTCCTACAACTCTTGGGAAAGAATGGTGGGTGTTTGTGAGCCGATTAGAATCGCAGATCGAATCCCTCAAAAACATCCCCTACACCGCTAAGTTCGGCGGAGCAACAGGTAATTTCAATGCCCATCAAGTGGCATACCCTGAGATTAATTGGATAGAATTTGCAAACAATTTCGTAAATGAACAACTTGGATTAACGCGTGTTCAATTCACCACACAAATTGAACCATACGATTTCATGGCGGCGCATTTAGATAACTGGAAACGCATAAACAACATACTGATTGATTTTTCGAGGGATGTTTGGACTTATATTTCAATGGATTATTTTAAGCAAAAAATCAAAGAAGGGGAAGTTGGTTCAAGCGCTATGCCACATAAGGTAAATCCTATTGATTTTGAAAATGCCGAAGGAAATCTTGGAATTGCAAATGCATTGGTTGAGCATTTGGCAAGTAAATTACCCATTAGTCGCTTACAAAGAGATTTAACAGATAGCACTGTTTTGAGAAATTTGGGTGTTCCGTTTGGCCATATCCTGATTGCTTTAAACAGTCTAGATAGAGGTTTAGGGAAACTTATTTTAAATGCAAAAGCAATTGATGCAGATTTAGAGAATAACTGGGCGGTAATTGCAGAAGCAATTCAAACTATTTTGCGCCGTGAACGTTACCCGAATCCATACGAAGCCCTAAAAGAATTAACAAGAAGTAACGAAAAAATGACCCGTGAAAAAATTCACAATTTCATTGATTCACTAGATATTACCAATGAAATCAAAAATGAACTTAAACAAATTTCACCTCAAACGTATACTGGTATTTCTGCTAAATTTTGTTAAATCTCCCCGATTTATCAAATTCACAAAAATCACCGGAATTTTAACCAGTGTCATTGTTGTGCTCTTTTTTGTAGCTTGGTTTGGTTTAAGAAATTACTTTTTAAATACTGCTTACAATAAAGTTCAAACTTCTTTTGCCGAGAAAGGATATACCTTTAATTGTAAAAATAAAGGCTTTGAAGGTATTTTTGGGGTGCATTTTTCTGAGATATACTTAAATATAAATCATAAAAGTGATTCAACTTACCTCCTCGATTATCCAATGTTTACGGCCAAAGAAATTTCCGTTTCAATTAGTATTTGGAGATCTATTTGGCATGGACCTAGCTTCGGGAATTTTAAAGCAGTTCAAATGAACTTAAATCTTGTAGATTCAGCCAATATTTCAAATTTTAAACCACTTTTAAAATCTGAGAACCTATCTAAATCTGAGAAGAAAAAAGATGATTTGGCAAATTCAATTTTCAAAAAAGTAAAATCAATCATTTCGAAAGCGCCAGCCTGGGTTGATCTGGAACAAATTAATTTACATTATCAAGATTCAGCACGTCATATTTCTGTTTCAATTCCTCAATGCACTTACGTGCATCAAGATATTCGAGGTGAAATTAAATTCACCACAGAAAATCCATATCTCTCTGAGGTATTGTTCAAACTTGGCCCATCTATCCCTCTAAAAAATTCAAAAGGATTTGCATTTGAAGGGAAATTAGATAGAGATGATCTTACAGGAGAAATCAGTATTGTTGGAGCAAAAAATCAGAAATTTGTAGAAATCCCTTTTATTATTGGCGGGTTAGGCTTTAAAAAAGCACATTTTGTGCTCAATAGTTTAGAACAAACTCGAAAGGGCATTGAATTTGATGCTCAAGGTGAAATTGAAGAATTGAAGGCTGAAGAAAAAAGAATTTCCGATACGTTAGTGAGTGTGAAAAATTGTGCCGGTCGGTTCTTGGCTTATTTTGGAAAAGATTATGTAGAAATAGACAGTCAAAGTCAACTCCAAATAAACGGAATCAAAACTAAATTATTTGCTCGTTACGATATGAGTGCAAACCCTCACTACGCTTTACAATTTCAAATCCCTACAATTCCTGCTCAACAATTTTTCTCGAGTTTACCAGCTGGCTTATTTAGAAACACTTCTGGGATCAAAGCCAACGGGACCCTGGCTTATTCTTTCAAGTTTGAATTAGAACATACAAAACCAAATTCATGTATCCTTCAAAGCCACATGCAAACGAGCAAAGATTTCAAAGTGACTCAATGGGGAATGGCAAATCCAAATAAATTGAATGGTACTTTCATCCATGATTTTTTCGACAAAGGTCAACTCGTTGCATCTTTTGCGGTTGGACCTTCAAACCCTTTCTTCACAGCGTACAACGAAATTTCACCAGATGTTCCTAGAGCTGTAATGAGATCTGAAGATCCTTCTTTTTTCTATCACAAAGGATTTTATACCGACGCATTTAGATCAAGCATTGCACATAATTACCGATTAAAGCGATTTGCAAGAGGCGGTAGCACCATATCAATGCAATTGGTGAAAAATGTATTTCTAGGTCGGAAGAAAACTATGGCCCGTAAAATTGAAGAAATTTTACTTGTTTGGCTCATAGAAGATCAACACATTGTAAGCAAAACCAGAATGCTTGAAGTCTATTTGAACATCATTGAATGGGGTCCTGGGATTTTTGGAATTGGGGAAGCTGCCGATTTTTATTTCGAAAAACACCCATCACAAATCAATTTAGGAGAGGCTATATTCTTAGCATCCATTATTCCTTCACCCAAAAATGCAGGTTGGGCCATCGATAGCACTGGAACTGTAAAAGATAAATTTGGACATTTCAGATTGCTAAAAAATAGACTGTTGGCTCAAGATAGCACACAAGCCGATACCACTGTGTTTAATGTAAAATTCAGTCCAAGAGCCATGCGCCGTTTCAAAGGGACGCCTAAAACAGAGGAAACCACTATTCTCAATGAATCAGATGATCTCATTGGTGAATAGGCGCCAATTTGTCATTATCAAGGACTCTAATTTTACATTTCTGTGACATTTTGACATCCATTACCCTATTTTGGAACGAATACATGTCAATTCATTCATTATTTTCAGGGACAATGAACTTGGAATATAGTTTGTAACTTAGTTGATATGAACTTACAACAATTAACCATCAAAGCACAAGAAACCGTGAACCAAGCACAGAATATTGTGTTGTCTAACGGTCAGCAAAGCATTGAAAATGCTCATTTGCTTTCAGCAATCATCAAAGATGATGCAGAAATGATGCAGTTCATTACTGGGAAATTAGGAGTTAATTTAACCAGGCTTCAACAAACAATTGAAGTTCAAATGAAAGGTTACACCAAAGTTGAAGGTGGACAAGTATATACGTCACAAGAATTTAGCTTAGCCATTGTAAACGCTGAAAAAGCCATGAAAGAAATGGGTGATGAATATATTACCAACGAACATTTAATATTGGGCATTCTAGACACAAAAGGCACTACAGCAACCATTTTAAAAGATGCTGGTTTTAAACGCGATGAATTAAAAAAGGCCATTCAATTGCTCAGGGGCGGAAAAAAAGTTGACAGCCAAACTGCTGAAAACCAGTTTAATTCCCTCAAGAAATACGCCTTGAATTTAAATGATATGGCACGTCAAGGAAAACTAGACCCTGTAATTGGCAGAGACGATGAAATACGTAGGGTTTTGCAAATTCTGAGCCGTAGATCAAAAAACAACCCGGTTTTGATTGGAGAACCAGGTGTGGGAAAAACTGCCATTGCTGAGGGACTTGCGCACAGAATTATTCGTGGTGACGTACCTGAAAATCTTAAGTCCAAAACAATTTATAGCCTAGATATGGGTTCTTTAATTGCCGGGGCGAAATACAAAGGAGAATTCGAAGAACGTTTAAAGGCTGTTGTTAAAGATGTGACAGAATCTGACGGCGATGTGGTTTTGTTTATTGACGAAATCCATACCCTTGTTGGTGCAGGAAGAAGCGAAGGCGCAATGGATGCTGCAAATATTCTCAAACCAGCTTTGGCGCGTGGCGAACTCCGCGCAATTGGTGCCACCACCCTTACCGAATATCAAAAATACATTGAAACAGATAAAGCCTTAGAACGTCGTTTCCAAAAAGTATTGGTTGAAGAACCAAACTCGCAAGAAGCAATTTCTATTTTAAGGGGACTTAAAGAAAGATACGAAGTTCACCACAAAGTAAGAATTAAAGATGAGGCCATCATTGCAGCTGTTGAAATGAGCCAACGCTATATCAATGACCGTTTTTTACCAGATAAAGCAATTGATTTGTTGGATGAAGCTGCAAGTAAATTGCGATTGGAAATGGATTCTGTTCCTGAAGAACTCGATGAATTGAATCGTAAAATCATGCAGCTTGAAATCGAACGCGAAGCCATAAAACGTGAAAATGATCAAGCAAAGCTTAA
>CAMBFD010000108.1 GCA_945865625.1 Chitinophaga pinensis | reverse complement strand
TGAGTAGAATTGATCAATTAATCGAATTCCTAAAGGATACTCCAAATGATCCATTTTTGCATTATGCAATTGCCCAAGAACATAGCAAGGCTGGAAATAAAGAATTGGCATTGGAAAAATATCATGAATTGGTAACCAAATTCCCAAATTATGTTGGGACATATTATCATTTAGGAAAAACTCAAATAGAATTAGGACAAAAAACTGAAGCCATGACAACATTTGAAACAGGAATTAAAATTGCCCAAGAAATCAAAGATCAACACAGCTTGACTGAATTGCAAAGTGCAAAATTGGAATTGCTGTACGACGAAGACTAACTCAGTTTGTAATTTATAAAAAAAGGTGCGAAAATATTCGCACCTTTTTCATTTATATCAATTTTAGTTTCTAATTAATCTCTGCTTTGTAATTTAGAAAGCAATCTTAAGATTTCTAAATACAACCAAATTAACGTTGCCAATAAACCAACACTTGCAAACCATTCCATATACTTAGGAGCACCTTGTTCAGCTTGTTGCTCAATAAATGTAAAATCCATAATTAAATTAAAGGCTGCAATACCTGCTACTAAAGCTGAAATACCAATAGACAATAGTGAACTACCTGCATAAAAGTTTGACAATGAATGTGCACCAAAAAGGTTCATCACCATCATGATTAAATAAAAGGCGCCAACTCCCATTGTAGCAAACATCAAAACCTTCGTAAACATAGGTGTAGCTCTCAACAATCCACTTCTGTAAGCCATGAGCATAATCGCGAATATCAACAATGTTATACCTACAGCCTGAATCACAATACCTGGATACATTAATTCAAAAAACAGTGAAATTGAACCCAACAAAACACCTTCAGCAGCTGCATAAATAGGTGCTAAATAAGGAGACCAAGATTTTTTGAACATCATGATTAAAATGGATATAAAACCAATAATCAATCCTCCGAACATATAACCTTGAACACCATTGTTTATTGCATAGCTCATGCGATCTTCTGCCGCCATATCAGCAACTCCCGACATTTTATTCCACACCCAAAAAGCAGGAATCAACAATGTTGCGAATAATAGAATAGACTTGTTAATGGTACCACTTACGGTCATTGATCCTTCATAAGACGTGCTACGAGCACTGTCAAATACTTTTTCGGAAAATAATGGACTAGACATATTTTTATTTGTTTTTGTTTATTTATTTCAATTATAATTCTTTTTAACGTAATAAATGTAAAGTTCCGTTGAATTGATAAATTTTATCTTTGTAATCTTTAAATTCAATAAAATACACATAGACCCCATCTTGGGCAATTCTATTGTTGTATGAACCATCCCAACCCGCATCCAACTGAGAAGTTTCAAATATTTTCTCTCCCCAGCGGGTAAAAATTGTCATTTTGAAATCTTTCCCTCCCGAACATTCTGGTCTAAAAATTTCATTTCTACCATTGGCATCCGGAGTAAATGCATTCGGAACAAAAATAATGGGATCATAATACATCACAATATCATTACTCCATGAAATTCTATCTCCATTTAATTCGTAAGCCTTAATTCTGTATCGCTGACCATAATGATCTTTTCCGTTACCAAAGCTATCTTTTGTTGGATTAGGATACGTATTGTATAAAACATAACCCGTTTTATCTTCCAATTGACGATACAATTCGTATCGTTCCACGCCATTGTTCCAACCCAAATATGGTGAAAAGGTAAATGCCATGGCTAGTGACCCAATTTTGTTTCCTGTTAACAAAATAGAAGTATTGACATTGCTGTAAACAGAAACGCCACATTCATTCAATGTAACCAAACGATAATCATAGGCATAAGCATCAGCCGCAGGCCCATTATCGTTATAAAGAGTGTCATTATATGGCGTTGTACCTATATCCCAAAACTCATTCAATCCATATTGTCTTCTTTGTACAATTAAATCCCTTTGATTTCGAGGAGCATTTAAAAGTTCATATTGAACAACATTTTGTGCATCCTTCAAAGGAGGAGGTGAAACTGTAACCCATTTACTTATAATCTTCGGATTATCATAAAAAACAGTCCTCATTAAGGTATCACCCAAACAGCCCTTGTCTGAAATTTCAACAACTTTTATTTGTTTTAAAGGAGCCAAAGAATCCCAATCTACAATTCCTAAATTACCAGAACCTGGATTGGTCGAAAATGTCCCTCCGATTAAAACCCATGAAAATGTACTTGTTAATTTTCCATTGATTTGATAAACATAACCATTCAAATTTGGAAAGCAAATCACGCTATCACCCAATAATGGGGTAAATAAAGGCTTGGGATTCACAATCACTTTAGTATTAAACCAAGGCCCAACGCAGCCCCATTTCGAAATTTGACGTGCTTTAAAATCAAAACTTCCAAACGTATTGATGTCAACAGAAACCGTTTTTGTAAGCAATCCTCCGGCAATAGAATTCGTTCTTACGTTATAATTCATCCCCGACACGATCAATTCAATAGAATCACCGTTATCTATGGTCCAAGTGAACAAATCTGACCATCCTTTATTTTGACAAATCTCAGGTTGAACCGGAACTTTAAACAACTGCTGAGAAGGTATTGGATGTTTCACAACGGTTAATTGATGAACGGGACTCAAACATGGCAAATTAGAGATAGAATCATAAGCACGTGATTGTACTCCAATCCAACCTATACCTGTAGCACCCCAATTTGCAATCACATTTGTGAGTGTATTGGCGGTGGTAATTGTTCCGCCGTTAATGGTCCATGTATAATCTTCACCGCTCACTTTTTTTACCCTGTAAGGAACATTTGATGTGAATTCACACAAACTTGAATCGCCAATTGGCGGTTGTCCTATCAATGCGTGTGTTTTACGTATTGCCAATCTCGTAGTGTCGATACATCCAAATCGATCTGTCATGGTTACTTGCACAAATCCATTCCCTAACGCTCCCCAATCGGCCAACGCCTGCGAATCGTTTTTACTCACAATTTTTGACCCGCCAAAAATCAACCATGAATATTTTGCTTTCCAACCTAAATTAGAAACCGTGTATTCAATATTTTTATTGTTCGGACAAACAGAAATAGGACCATCTAAAATTGGTTTTTGAGTTGGCGCTTTCACAACAAACAAGGTATCTATTGGACTATTGCATCCAGCTGCATTTTGAGCAACAACGGTGACATATCCTTTTGTATTTGTTGTCCAATAAACTTGAATCTTTTCAAAACTACCTGAAACAAGGCCATTATTCATCCCCCCATTAACTTTCCATGTATATTTTTCATTTGGTACACCTGCGATATCATAAATCACAACTGATTCGTAACAAATGGTATCTGGACCCGTAATATTGGGTTTGTTTGGCGCCAATGTCAAGGCAACTTTATATTCTATTGGAGGCGAAGTACAGCCCCATCTGCTGGAAACATTCAAGATTACACTTCCTTGGGATGCATTACCCCAATTCACTGTTAAAGTTGAACTTGTATTAGAGCCAACAATTAATCCACCTGTAACAGACCAAGAATATCGATGACCAGTGTCGTAATTGGTAATCGAATATTTTACATTTTGTTGATTCTGACAAGCCGTATTGGGGCCATTTATTTTTTCAGTAGGGACAAATGGCTTCACCTTAATCATCACGTTTTCATTGATGAATTTTGAAGGACATCCATTATCGAAAGCTTCAAAAGTGACCCTAAAGGTATCTTTTGTAGGGATATTGCAATCTGGCTTCCAACAAAACTTGCTGGTAACTTTTTTCTTTCCAGCATTTTTACTCGGATTTACGGTTGCTTTTGTAAATGAATATCCGTTTGTTCCCGCAATGATGTCGGAATATGCTTGAAGTGTTATGATTTGACCCGTATCGATTAAATCTTGTGCGGATACGTCGTAACAAAATGACTCACCAGCTTCGACTGTCCAGAATCGACTACCTTTTTGATAATTTAACTTAGGTTTATTGTTCGGGCTACAGTTGATTACCAATATCTGCAAATCCAATCGAACGGAAGAAATAGCAACCCCATTTCGCCATTCCGTAACTTCAATTGCAACAGCAAATCGACCTGTTACTTTCGACATGTAAGTGGTAAGGCCGTTGAATTCATCAATTTTTGCTATACCTGTATTTCCAAATGGCTTGGTTGCAGAATAACCTGAATTATAATCAACATTGGGTGAGTTGTACATGGTTGAATAACAAACATCAACTGTTGGATTGTTCATTGAAGCGCCTTGCCAAGGTGTCACAATTTTATATGAAAGTGAATCTCCATCAGGATCAATGGCTCTATTTCTGATTGTTGTGGTATCATTTTTACAAATGAAAGGAACCGGAATATCTTGGAAATATGGAGAACTATTTTGAATTTTTGTAGATGGTATAAATCCAAAATACGTTTGCCCTTGGTAAGCACTACCACCTTGGTCTTGCAAGTTATTCTGAGTATTTCGGCAACATCTCTCCCACTTCAAATAGAAACCATTTGTAGATACTGGCAATGAAATGGTCGTTTCATAAATCCCTTGTTCAAGACAAGCCGAAGCAACTTCTGGACAATTAGTATTTCCAACAGGATCAACTTTTTTTCGACTCAACAAATTCACCGTATAACTGGTGTAAATTGATTTATTCTGATAATAAACACACAAGGTAATTTTAGGATCGAAGGGACGTTCATCGTCGGTTCCATCTTTCGAACAATCTCGATATGCATAAAGATTTACACGATACTGAGTGATTGATCCATTTGTTCCAAGCCAACGATAGGTCAAAAATCCTCCCACCAAATGCGATGCATCGGCAAAGTTCACCATCAATAACATGGCAAAAAAGATTATTTTTCTAAATATCGACTTCAATACGATCAATTTCTATACTAATATAGACAAATAATGTGCCCAATAAGTTCCCTATAGTGAGGTTTTTTATAAAAAAAACTATTTTCGCAACATGATTTACAAATCCGATTGCCTTCACTTTTTGGGACATATTCCTTGCAAACCCCATAAAACACAAGGCTTTCACTGCGAAAACTGCCCTGCATACACACAAATCGAGAAGAGAATTCTCATTATAAAATTGGGTGCAATGGGCGATGTTATTAGAACAACACCCCTAATTACCCGATATAAAAAACTTTATCCTTCTGCCAAATTTACATGGCTCACCCTTTTTCCTGACATTTTGCCAAAAAATGAAATCCATGAAATTTATAAATTGAGTGTTGAAGCGATACTTTACGTTCAAAATACTGATTGGGATATTGCCATTAACTTGGATAAGGAAAAAGAAGCGAGCGGACTTTTAAAAATGGTAAACGCGAAGGAAAAATTTGGATACATTTTGAAGGACGGAGCATCACAACCTGTGAATGAATTAGCGAATCATAAATTCAGTACTGGGCTTTTTGATGATGTGAGTCAAGCAAACACAAAAAATTACTGCACTGAAATCTTCGAACTTTGCGGGTTGGAATACCATAACGAACCTTATTTACTTGACAATCATACCGATAAAGGATTTGTTTGGAACCTAGATCACAGCAAAAAAATTATAGGTCTCAACACTGGTTGTGGTGATCGTTGGACTACACGATTGTGGAGCATCGACAAATGGGTTGAATTGGTAAAGAAAATCCAAGCTGCAGGATATTTCCCAATTCTTTTAGGAGGAGCTCAGGAACATGAGCGCAACTTAGAAATCCAACAAAAAAGTGGCGCAGAATACCTT
>CAMBFD010000107.1 GCA_945865625.1 Chitinophaga pinensis | reverse complement strand
AGTTTTCATTTTATTGAAGGACATTTGAGGCATCTTCAAAATTATCACGGTTCGTATTGTGAAAGATTGGCTACAATATTTTTTAGCAACCGAAATGTCGATATGAAAAAAGCGACTGAAATATTTGAGTGGTTTTCGGAAGCAAATGTTCAGCTAAAATTAATTTTTTCGACAAATGACTAAAACGTTAGTTTAACTTAACGTCGGTTGGCGCTTGTGCTAACCAAGAATATTCTCCTCCCAAATCTGAAAGTGCCTTCTTCCAAACATAGTTTGCATTCATGAAAATGTATGAACTCTTGAATTTAGAAACAATCCACGTTTTTTCATCTAACTCCTTTTGAAGTTGATCTGGCCCCCAGCCGCAATATCCTGCAATTGCAATCGCATTGGTTTCATTGAGTTCACCGGTTTGGTGTTTGTCGATGATGTCAAAAGCATTTCCACCCCAATAAATTCCCTCTCCAACATTTAAGGCGTTCGGTATATCACTACAATGATGTAAGAAATTCATTGTTTGTTTTGATTCTACAGGTCCTCCAAAATATAATTTTAAGGTAATTTCGGCACCGTCGACTTCACTCGCTGCTTTCATGAGTAAATTTGAAGAGTCGTTAATCACAACACCCATTGTTCCCTCCGCATTGTCTTCAATAATGAGAACAACAGCTCTAAAGAAACTATCATCGGTAATGAATGGTTCCGCGATGAGCAAAGTGCCAGATTTAAAATAGTTTCTCATTGAGAATGCAATATGTAAAAAATTTCTCACACTCCAAAAAAAATCAAGAAAAAATATTGTACTTTGCGTCATTACAACACTTACTAATATGCTTTATAAAATGCCAAAAACAATTACATTCATAGCTCTTTTATTCTTGGGAGTGAACCTTGTTCGTGCCCAGGTATTAACTGTGGATCCTGTTTTCCCTAAAGAAACAGATTCTATAACAATCATATATGATGCAAGCTTAGGCAATGGTGCATTGAAGGGAGTGACTCAAGTATATGCCCATGCAGGTGTAATTACATCTTTAAGTACATCGGGTGCAAATTGGAAACATGTAGTGGGAACTTGGGGAACTGCTGATGCAAATGTGAAAATGACTGGTTTGGGAAATAACCGATGGAAAATGCGTTATCATTTGAAGAATTTTTATGCCCAAGCCGATGCCTTTCAAGCCGGAGAAACCATTCAGCAAATGGCCTTTGTGTTTAGAAATCAAGATGGTACTTTGGTGGGTAGAACTTCTGCTGGGGGCGATATTTTTACGCCAGTGTATTCGGCTTCATCTAGTTTAATGTTAAAAATTACATTGCCTGAATCAAAAACCACCATTGGTAAAAATACCGATATTTTTAATGTGGTAGCATGGACTAGTAAGAGTGCGAACATCAATATTTATTTAGATCAAACGCTGTTTAGATCGGTCAGTTCAAAAGATAGCATTCAAGACTACTTTACAAATTTTACCGCTGGTTCTCATCAAATTAAAGTTGTGGCATCCCTCGGTAGCGAAACAGCTTCTGATAGCGTGAGCTATGTTGTGAATCCTAATGTGGTGCAACAAGCCATGCCTACTGGTTTGGAACAAGGAATTAACTACGTGAATGATTCAACTGTTTATTTGGTACTTTATGCCCCATATAAAAATTATATTTATGCAATTGGCGACTTTTCAAACTGGCAACCAGATTTAAAGTATTTCATGAAATATGATGCTTCGAAAGCTTGTTGGTGGACGCTTATTGAGGGACTTAAGCCGGGGGAAGAAGTTGGGTATCAATACTTAGTAGACGGCACCAAGAGAATTGCAGATCCGTTTAGCCCATTGATGTTAAATGAGTGGGACGATGCTTATATCTCTCCAACGGTCTATCCAAATTTGAAACCTTATCCAAAAAATAAGACTTCGGGTTGGGTTACTGTGATGCAGCCAGGAGAGCAAGCGTTTGCTTGGAGCAAAATGTTATTTCAACGTCCCTCAAAAGAAAAATTAGTCATTTATGAATGTTTGGTGCGTGATTTTACAAAAGCACAAAACTTTAAAGCATTACAAGATACATTGCCATATTTGAAGCGATTGGGAATTACAGCATTGCAATTGATGCCTGTGACAGAATTTGAGGGAAATTTGAGCTGGGGCTACAATCCTGCATCGCACATGGCGTTGGATAAATATTACGGCAATAAAAACGCATTTAAGTCGTTGGTGAACGCTTGCCATGAGCAAGGCATTGCTGTGATTATGGATGTTGTTTTCAATCATGCATTTAGCACTGCACCAATTTGTCAACTTTATTGGGATGATGCGGCGTCGGCGCCAACTGCAAATAGTCCTTACGCCAATATTGTTGCAAAACATCCGTTTAATGTAGGTTATGATTTGAACCATGAGAGTTCTGCAATGAGGTATTACACCAAACGGATCATAAAGTATTTACTCGAAGAATATAAGATTGATGGGTTTAGATTTGATTTAAGTAAAGGATTTACCCAGAAGAATTCTGGCAATGATTTTGGTGCGATGTCGGCTTACGACGCAAGTAGAATTGCAATTTGGACAGATTATTACAATGCAGTGCAATCATATTCGCCGGGCGCATATCATATTTTGGAGCACTTTGCAGATAACAGTGAGGAGGTAGAATTGTCGAAGAAAGGAATGATGTTGTGGGGGAATGCGGTTTATAACATGACTGAGGCTGCCATGGGATTTAGTGCAAATAGCGACTTTAGTTGGGGTTTGGATTACACAAAAAGAGGATTTGAACCAAATGGTTTGGTTTCGTATGCGAGCAGTCATGATGAGGAAAGAATGGCCTATCAATTGCTGAACTACGGAAATTCGGGTTCGGGGTATAGCACACGCAGTAATCCTATATTTTTGGAGCGAATGGGAATGATGTATTCATATTTATGGTTAACGCCCGGTCCGAAAATGATGTGGCAATTCGATGAGTTGGGTTATGATTATTCTATCAATCATTGTGTAAACGGAACAGTTAACAATGTATGCAGGTTAGATAACAAGCCTGTGAGGTGGGATTATTGGACAGCGAATGCAAATCGGAAGAAATTGTATTTCATCAATGCAATGTTAATCCATTTGAAAACAAATTATACAGATATAAATAAGCCAAGCAATTATAGTTTAAATGCATCGAATAAATATAAACGTTTACAATTAAACGGAAGTGGATTTACAACTTTGGTTTATGGCAGTACCGATGTTGCTCCTCAAACGGTAACCCCGGCATTTCCATTTACTGGAACTTGGTATGATTATATAACGGGCGATAGTTTGGTGGTTACAAATACAAATCAAACTGTTTCTTACAAGGCCGGGGAGTATCATGTTTGGACGAGCAAAAGGGTGAACAATCCGTTTTTAAATTCAAATCAATCCAGCATTGATGAACTTGAGAAAAAGGTTATCAGTGTATATCCGAATCCTACAAATGGTCAAATTGTTTTCAATTGGGAGGGACATGGTGCAGTTGCACAATTTACAATGTACGATTTAACTGGCAAGAAGATAGCTGAAAGAAAGAATCTTGAAAATGGCGAAACCATTGACATAAGTGTGAGCCAGCATGGGATTTATATTTACGAGATAATCCTTGGTGGCACTGTTGAAAGAGGGAAATTGATATTGGAGTAAGATTTATTTTGGAATTAAAATTTTGCGTGAGTACCTTGAAGTTAAGTCTTAAAAAATATATCCCAAACTAATGTTCCAATTTCTTAATGCACTCGGGAAAACAAAAACTTCTTGTACCAATGCCCTGTTATACATATAACCCCAAGTATAACCGTTGTTTGCATAATATTGATTGCTCAAATTGTTGCCTTGTAGTTTCAAATTGAATTGTTTGCCTTTATTTAATAAATATTTGTACCCAATTGTAATTTCTTCAAAATGATAGGCACCAATACTTCTGCTTTCGTTACCAGTGTTGTCTAAATATTGTTTCCCGACCATTTTTCTGAAAAATTGAATGAATAATTGACTTGTTTGTCGATGAACAACTTTACCGCTGAAATCTTCAGAACTCGTGGTTTTTTTAAAGAAATTAACAGCATAATTTAGACCAAATGAACTTACTTGGTTCGGGGAATATGAAATGGGTGCATTTTTGAAAATCGTGTCAACTTTTTCATTGGTGCCATAATCTAACCAGCTTGCTGGAGCGCTCGAAATTCTATTTTCACTAAATGAAATATTGCCAATAAAAGAAAGTTGGTAGCTGTATTTTCCATTAAAGTGAGTGCGTTTTTCAGAGTTGAATAAACTGGTATTCGTTTCAATTTCTATGCCCGCCCTATAACTTTCTGCAACATTGACCCTTAATGCAGTACCTACGTCATTCAAAGCTCCAGATAGCACAAGTTGATCTTTGTAATCCATGAAATATCCATTGATTTTTAAGTTTATTAATTGGTGATTTTGAAAAACTGTTTTATTCTGAGTTCTAATGTTAATTTCATATCCCAGTTCATAATCTGTCATTCTTTCTGGTTTTGGAATAATTCCTCCAGTGTTATCTGTAAAGTCGCTTCTTGCTGGTTCTTTATTTCCAATTCCTAAAGATCCACTGAATTCATGATTGAAAAGTAATTCGGTTGAATTCTTTTGCATGATTGAATGGTTGATTTTATAAGCAAATCCAGCTTTAGGATTGAAAAATGAAAAATTGCCATAAAAGTTTACTGGGACTAAATCGTTGTCGGTACCGTTTCCTTCGTGAATGACTTTTCTACCTTGAATATCTAAGAAGTAGTTGAATTTCTGAGATAGATTTTGATTGTATTTTAGAAATAAACTAAGATCTGTTTTGTTTCCAACGGCCTTGTAATATTGCTTAGGTAAATTGTTGTTGGAATATTGATTGTTGGCGGAAAAAACTTGCGTCACAAATCCATAATGTTGTCCAAAATATTGATTTGCAGAAACTCCAATGGTAAATTGTTGATTCTTTTTATTCATGAAGTAGTTAATATTTGTTCCAATTAAATCGTTCTTTAACCATCGTTGTCTCACCAAATCACTTTGTGTCATAATTGCGATGAGTCCTGTATCGCCAGTTGTAATATTTGGAAGGTTGTATTTAGATAATTTATCGGAAAATCTAAATTGCTCAAAATATCCCTCACCATGAGTATAATAGAGAGTGGTATTGATGATGCTTTGATCATTGATTTGATGATTGAAATACAAATGGGCGTGATGTTGCTGATAATTATCGGTTTCGTTGTTGTATTTGTAATAGTTATAAGTGTTTGATTTGCTATTGAAAAGATTGGCACTATCTTGTGAATTTTGGTATGTATAACCCACACCTGCATTTCTATAATAATGGTCAATGAGGGCTATAGAATCTGAAGGCGAGTTAGATTTCCCCAAATTAAATTTTTCAATTGGAATGCCCCACCAGGCTTGATAGGTCTTTTCTGTCCCTCCAAAAACCAAAAGTTTTAATGAAGAATTTCCATTTGTATAATTCACGGCGGTGTAATAACTCCATAGGTCAGATTTCGCGCGGTCAATGAATCCATCTGATGCAATATTTGAAACACGCCCACTAAAATTTAGGATGTGGTTTGATTTAAATTGGTAATTGGGACTGCTAAATTTTGCGGTTAGTTTTCTTGAATTAAAGCTTCCGTAACTCAGGTTAAATTCGTTTGTATTTGAGTTAGATGTTTGAATGTTGACACTTGCACCAAAAGCACCGGCACCAGACAAGCTACCACCAATACCGCGTTGAACGGTAATGTTACCTGCTGAACTAGCCAAATCTGGCATATTTACCCAGAATGTTCCTTGGCTTTCAGCGTCGTT
>CAMBFD010000106.1 GCA_945865625.1 Chitinophaga pinensis | reverse complement strand
CACTCGATAAATCCAGAATGGAACAAGCATAAAAAGAGCATTGAGGGTCAGCATGAAAATAACACCATAACTCGAAGCATAGTACACCCACCAAGTGGTTGTAATATTCCAACCAAGCAAGGCCAAAAAAATACTTCCATAAAACTTCCAACGTTTCTCTTTGTAAAATCTGTTGGCCAATGCAATCATTGGCAAGAAAGAAACAAATAAAAGTGGTGCGAATGGCTTAGGAAACCAAGCCAACCAAAACAATAGCGACGGCATCAAAATCCAGATCCAAGTGGGCGCATTAGAAATTTTGATATTTTGCAATTTTTGCAACATATGTATCGCTTATTTTTTTCAGTTATTCTGAAACTTCACCCTCGTCTTCCGACTCGTATGCAATTCCCTCCAAAACTACAACAAATTCTCCTTTAGGTGAATGCGCTGTAAAATGACTAATTACATGAGAAAATGTTCCGGTAACAGTTTCTTCAAATTTCTTTGTGATTTCTCTCGAAACACTCACCTTGCGATGTGCCGAACAAAATTCTGAAAGTTGCTTTAAGGTTTTTAAAATTTTATGAGGACTTTCATAGAAAACAATTGTTTGATCATTTTCTGCCCATTGTTTCATCCGGGTTTGACGCCCTTTTTTATGAGGTAAAAATCCCTCAAAACAAAAGCTGTGTAAAGGAAACCCGCTCTTTAACAAGGCAGGAACAAAGGCTGTTGCACCGGGAAGGACTTCCACTGAAATGCCCTCCTGCAATGCCATGCGTGTCAATAAAAATCCAGGATCAGAAATACCTGGGGTACCCGCATCTGAAACCTGCGCAAGCATTTTACCTTGCTTCAATTCCTGTATTAAATAATTGAGTTTTTGATGCTCATTGTGTTGGTGAAAACTCTCCAAAGTAGTCGAAATTTCATAATGATTTAACAGAACTTTCGTAGTTCTGGTATCTTCAGCTAAAATTTTATCGACAGTTTTCAATATGGCAACCGCACGATATGTCATGTCGCCTAGATTTCCTATTGGAGTGGGTACGATATAAAGCTTTCCTGACATAATGGTTTCTTTTTTAAATGTCAAAAACCAGAGAAACTCTGGTTTTTGACAAATTGATTTTCTTTGTTATGGTTCTAATTCAACCAAATTATTTAGCTACGCCTACGGCGCGTTTTTCGCGAATAACTGTAATTTTCACTTGGCCAGGATAACGCATTTCTGTCATGATACGGGTCGACAATTCAAATGCCAAGGTATCAGCCTGATCATCGGTGGTTTTCTCAGCACCCATGATAATACGTAGTTCACGACCAGCTTGAATGGCATATGCTTTTTCAACACCTGGGTAACTCAAAGCCATGTTCTCCATTTCTTTGATACGCTCTAAATATTGCTCATCACCTCTACGTGCTCCAGGGCGTGAACCGCTGATGGCATCACAAGCCTGAACCACTGGGCTCAATAAACTTGTCATTTCTATTTCATCGTGATGGGCTCCAACTGCGTTACAAACTTCTGGATGTTCGCCATACTTTTCACACAATTTCAAACCTAACAAAGCATGTGGCGTTTCTTCATCGTTATCAGGACATTTTCCAATATCGTGTAACAAACCAGCACGTTTTGCCATCTTCACATTCAATCCCATTTCAGCTGCCATTGTTGCACACAAACGAGCAACTTCACGACTATGCTTCAATAAGTTTTGGCCGTAAGAACTTCTAAATCTCATTCTACCAACGTAGCGAATCAATTCAGGATGCAAACCGGTAATCCCAAGATCAACAACGGTTCTTTCTCCCCACTCAACGACTTCGTCTTCAATTTGTTTTTTGGTTTTCTCAACAACCTCTTCAATACGAGCAGGGTGGATACGACCATCTTTAATCAAACGCTCCAAAGAAACGCGTGCAATTTCACGGCGAATTGGGTCATAACAACTCAATACAATTGTTTCTGGGGTGTCGTCAATTAAAATTTCTACACCAGTTGCAGCTTCAAAGGCTTTGATATTACGACCTTCACGGCCAATAATTCTACCTTTAACGTCATCTGATTCAAGAGGAAAGGCAGTAACGGTATTGTCAATTGCCAATTCTGCAGCAGTACGCTGAATGGTTTGCAGCACAATTCTCTTCGCCTCGCGGGTAGCACCTAACTTTGCTTCTTCTATAATATTTTTAGCCAATTGCAAACCTTCAGAATGCGTTTTAGCTTTAATATTTTCGAACATTTGTTCTTTTGCTTCGTCCGCTGAAAGGCCTGCAACTTTCTCTAATTGAGTCAATTGTTGGTCGCGTAAGGTTTGAACTTCCTTCTCTTTTGTTTTGTAAGATTCAAGTTGAACATCTAAACGTTGGCTTTTTGAAGCAACCTCGTCTTCACGAGATTTAAAATTCTTCAATTTATCGTCTACAGATTGTTCTTTCTGACGAATACGGTTTTCTGATACTTGAATTTCTTGATTGCGTTTGTTGGTTTCTTGGTCGTACTCAGAACGAAGCTGCATATACTTTTCTTTAGCTTCAAAAATTCTGTCCTTCTTCAAGGTTTCACCCTGTTGACGGGCTTCCTCCAACACACGTTGTTTCTCCTTTTCTAATTGTCCTTTGCGAGCTGCAATAAAGACAATGTATCCAAGCCCTAATCCACCGATTAGTCCAGCTAGGATAAATACAATTACGTCCATTTTTTTTCTCCTTTTTTATAGTTGGAGCACTGAAAATAAAAACGATTAATAATTTTGCAGCAGAGATTCCAATTGCAATAAAATAGCGGGTATTTCTTCTTGGCCTTTATTGGAAGCAATTGCTGGAGTGTTCTGAGAACGCACCACATCGCCAGCCAAATCAAGGGCGGCCCAAGAAAGTCTATCTATTGGCTCATTGGCACTAAAACGACGAAAAGCGTCGATTCGTTTATTGAGCGTCTGCGCGGCTAACAACACCTGTTCTTCATCTTTCTTGGCTACACGCAAGCGCATAGACCTTGAATCTATTTCTACAGAAAGAAGTACAGTTTCGCTGTTATCCATTATATATATTATTCGTTTAACAAATCAATGCACCGGTCAATGTCTCTCACTAATTCATTCATCTTGATTTTTAATTCGTGATTGTCTGAATTATCGGTCGACATTTCTTTTGCAAGTTTAATAAATTTATTCTGTTCCTTAAGCTCATTCAACGTATTTTTTTGAATTTCTATGGTGCTTTTCAGCGAAGAAATTTCATTTTGAAGATCGAGCCCACTATTTTTTACCTCTAAAACTTGATTTTTCAACTCCAAAACCTCGGTTTCAAGGATAATTTTTTCATTTTTGAGGGATGAATTTTCCTGCAATGCGCGTTCAACCTTCTCAAATAAGGATTTCAAACGATCATCTAGGGTAGCATCCAACATACTACAAAGGTACTAAAAATTTTACAAATTCGCACCCCATTCAGATGGGTTTGATGCAAATGCTTTGATGCTGGCAATATCTTCTTCACCAATATAACCTTCAGCCGCTGCAACCTCGCACAATGTATCGAAATTTGTCAATGTAAACACCGGAATTCCTTCGTTTGCAAATCGCTCGGCAGCATTCGAAAAACCATAAGTGAACAGTGCCACCAAGCCAATCACCCTGCCACCAGCCAATTTAACACCATCTACTGCCTGCAAAGAACTTTTACCCGTAGAAATTAAATCTTCCACCAACACCACGCTATCTCCCTCCGCCAAATATCCTTCTACCTGATTCTTTAGTCCGTGTTTTTTGGGCTCTGGTCGAACATAACAATACGAAATACCCATTCTATCTGCACACAACGCTCCGTGAGCGATACCCGCTGTGGCAATTCCTGCGACCCTATCAACCGCCGGAAACTCCTTTGTAATCAGCCCCGCAAGCGCGTCAGCCACAAAATTTCTAACCTCTGGATATGACAATACCATGCGGTTGTCGCAGTAAATTGGACTCTTAATTCCAGACGTCCAAGTGAATGGTTCTTTAGGTGATAATTTAATTGCCTTTATTTCAAGAAGAAATTTTGCTAATTTTGCACTTTGTTGAGACATGGAGCCACAAACCTACAAAATTTATTTTAATGAAGGTGCATTAATCATCACAGATTCTCCCAATGCACTTAGGGGTATCCCTAACTTGTATTACATTGGTGATGACGATTTGCACACAAGCTTCAAAATACTTACCTCTGGTGAGAGCAATGGTAAGGCTATGACATTCGGACTTATTGCCTTCGATGCTGCTGAAACTTTCAAAGAATTTACAAGCCGTTACACAGTTATTCAAGCCGCTGGTGGATTGGTTTTTAATAAAGAAAATCAACTTTTAACCATCAAAAGAAACGGTCTTTGGGATCTCCCTAAAGGCAAAATTGAAAAGCATGAAGACCAACGCGCTGCCGCACTTCGTGAAGTGATGGAAGAAACCGGCATCAATATGATCAATATCTCCGATAAAATTGGAGAATCTTACCACGCATACTTCGAAGATGATGTGCTTCTTCTGAAAGAAAACCATTGGTATACAATGAATAGCAGTGGAAAAAGCAATCTTAAACCTCAAATTGAAGAAGGTATCTCCGAAGTTAAATTTGAACACCTCGATTGGTTCAGATCTCCAGAATTTAAATCTTACAACAGTGTGAGAGATATTGTGAAAAAAGCGCTCGAAAGAGCCGATAATTTATCCGAATAATTCTTCTGCCTTTTTATCACTCTTCCATATTTACCGCCTCAGGCAAAAATGGAGCATAGTTTCCTTGATGTACAATTAAATCACGCACCAACGTGCTGCTGATGTAACTCAACTCAGGACTACTCAATACGAATATCGTTTCGATATCTTGACTCAAGGCCTTGTTCAACTGCCCAATATGCGATTCGTAATCAAAATCAGTGCCGTTTCTCAATCCCCGCAAAATGAATTTTGCATTCACCTTTCTGCAAAAATCAACCGTAAGTCCCTCATAACTCATCACTTCAACTTTAACATTGTGAGCAAATGTCTCTTCGATCCAACGCATTCTCTTTTCCAAAGTAAATAACGTGGTTTTCTTTGAATTGATGCCTACCGCAACAATGACCTTGTCGAATAACAACGACCCCCTGTCAACAATATCAACATGACCCTTCGTTATAGGGTCGAATGTTCCTGGAAATACCGCAATTTTTTCAGCCGTCATAATTTATTGTTTAGCGAATATAGTACAAGTTGTACTTCCATATTCCTTTTTTAACAAATGCGCCTCGTGAAATTGCAATTGAGGCCTATGCTCAATGATGATGATTCCATCATCAGTCAACCAATCAGAAAACATCTTTGGAAATTCTTGAATGTTTGGAATGTCGTAAGGCGGATCTGCAAAAATAATGTCGTAACGCTGGTCTTTTTGAGGGACAAATTTGTAAATGTTCAATTTTAAAATCTCCCATTGCATCAAATCTCTTTCCTTCTGCATCAATTTCTGCTGCAAGATATTCTTCATATCAATGTCGATTGATGTAACCAACTCCGCTTCGCGACTTAAAAACTCAGCTGCTACAATGCCTGAACCAGAAAATAAATCGAGAACTTTTTTTCCTTCTATGCCAAATTGATGTGCCAACGAGTTAAATAAACTCTCTCGCATCCTATCCGTTGAAGGCCTAACATGCGAAGCAAATTTGGAAGGAATGACCCAACCTTTTAAAACACCTCCGGTAACGCGCATGTAGATAGATACATCAAACTTGAAGCAAAATTAGAAGCACCCAAGGAACCATTGCTAGAATAAGGCATTTTTCGATTATATACATCCATTTGAATCGACAATTTCTCGAAATCATTCCCCAACGATTGTTCATCGCGCTCCGATATATC
>CAMBFD010000105.1 GCA_945865625.1 Chitinophaga pinensis | reverse complement strand
CAACAATTAAATTACTTGGCAATCCTGTAAAAGATCAGATTTTAATCAGTGAAAATGCTCTTTACATGGCAGTTTGGAATAATGCTGGTCAAATTGTTGCAAAATCATATGACTCAACTCAATGTGATGTTAGCAAATTGGCATCAGGAACTTATTTCTTGCAAATTTTAACAACTAATCATACCAACCAATCGTTCATCATTCATGTGAAATAATCAAATCAATTTAAATTGATATAATTTTGAGGGACTCATTTGCGTGAGTCCCTTATTTTTTCTTCTCTATTTAGCGCAGTTATAAATAATTTGGCGTTTTTCCGATGTTTGTTGTAATCCTTTTCAAAAACGTGATATCCTGAAAAATCACTTTTTGCACAGAAATATAAAAACTCATGTTTTCTATAATTCAAAACTGCGTCAATCGCCTCCACCGATGGAATACAAATGGGACCAGGTGGAAGACCCTTGTGAATATATGTATTGTATGGTGACTCAATTTGAGTGTTGGTTACCCTATCATCAATTCCTTTTGCAAAATTAACAGTCGGATCGGCTTGTAGTTTCATTCCAATTCGATACCGGTTTATATAAACGCCAGCAATGTTGTTGTATTCAGCTTTTTTATTACTCTCTTTATTCACAATTGAAGCAATTGTTACGGCTTGATTGATTGTTAAATTTTGATCCCTCAATTTTTCTTTTCTGTCATTATTCCAAAATTTCGAAGATTCAATTTGCATTTTAGCCATGAATTCGTCAAAATCTACACTCATGGAAATATTATATGTGTTTGGAATGATTAAAGTAGGCCAAGTTGTATCATTTACATTGTGTTTCATCAATGTAAATTTATCCATTAATCCTTGATGCATTTCCCTCACTGAAATATCCAATTTATCTGTCACAATATCCACGAATTTCTCCCGAGAAATTGCAGGTAATATAACTAAATCAACAGCCTGTTTACGGTTTTTTCTAAGTTTTCGAATGAGCGACCAAGCGCTCACGTTTGGTTCTAAATATAAAATACATGGTTGAACCTTTGAATAACCGAAAAATTTTGACCAATTAGAAAATCCCAATGGCAATGTCAATCCCAATTGTTTTTCAATGGCTAAATCTAAACTATCCATAGTCCATGTTTTTCGGACTCTAAATGTAACAGTTGTGTGATTTTCTGTTGAATTGAGAAGTACAAAAAATGGAATGATAATTACCATCACCAGTAAACCGATTATATAAAAACGCTGTTTATATTTTTTCTTGGCCATTTATTTAAAACGCAAAAATGAGAAAAATCTCCTAAACACCGTAATATTTTAGGTAAATAGTGCAGAATATGTAACTTTGCAAGTGTGAAAATTGCACTAATTGGCTATGGGAAAATGGGTAAAACCATTGAAAGACTTGCACTTGAGCGTGGTCATGTGATCACAGAAAAATTTTCAACAAACAATCCTTTTCTAAATCAAAAAGAAGTTGAAGCTGATGTTGCCATTGAATTTACAGAGCCCTCTTTGGTTGTAAATCACATTAAACATTGCAATACCCTTGGATTACCTGTTGTTGTTGGAACCACTGCTTGGTATGAACATTTCACCACAGTTGTTGAAGATGTAAAATCAAAAAATGGTTCTATGTTTTATGCTACAAACTTTAGCTTGGGTGTAAACCTCTTTTTCTTGGCTAACGAACACCTAGCCAAACTGATGAACGCATACCCAGAATATACTTGTTCAATCGAAGAAATTCATCATACCGAAAAAAAGGATGCTCCTAGCGGAACAGCCATTACCACTGCCGAAGGGATCTTAGAAAATCACTCAAATTACAACCAATGGAAATTATCTGAAAATTCAGATAAAACCATTAAAATTGAAGCATTAAGATTGCCGAATGTACCAGGTACTCATCATGTGATTTACGAAAGCGCAGTTGATAAAATTACTTTGAGTCACGAAGCAAAAAGTAGAGATGGATTTGCTTTAGGGTCTATTGTTGCTGCCGAATGGCTTTTTTCTAAAAAAGGTGTATATAATATGAAAGACTTACTTAATTTTGACAAATCGTAATTCAACATGGAAAGTTACAATATAGCATTGTTTTTAGGCTTGTGGATAGCCGCATTTATTCTCACTAGACTAGGTTTGTCGAGAATGTTTAAATTAGCAGGACAAAATCCTGTTTTGGCATGGGTTCCCATTTTAAACTGGTGGTATTGGATTAAAATTGTTGGTAGACCTAAATGGTATATGATTGGTATGGTTATTCCAGGTGTCAATATTCTTTTTAGCTTTAACATTAAACTCGATATACTCCGAAGTTTTGGGAAACATAAATTTTGGGAACAATTTATTGGTATTGTATTTACATTTATTTACTTTCCTGTTTTGTTCTTCAATAAAGATTTGAAATATTTTGGCGAAGGTGGTAACAAAGATTGGAGAGTAAAATATGTTCCTGTTGGTACAGGTGCAAGAGAATGGGCAGATGCACTCCTATTTGCTGCTTATGTTGCTGGAGGAATGAGGGCTTTATATTTCGATTTGTACCAAATTCCGACACCTTCTATGGAATCAAACTTAATGGTTGGTGATTACCTCGTAGTGAGTCGCGCCAAAATTGGTATGCGTATTCCATTAACCCCAATTACTGTGCCTGTAGTTGCGCCAAAAGAAATTTTGGGATTCAAAGCATACTCAGACTTAATTGAATTGCCTTACATGCGACTTCCAGGTTGGTATACAATTAAAAATAACGACGTTATTGTATTTAACTGGCCTGCTGATGAGGGATTTCCAACCGACAAAAAAGATAATTTTGTGAAACGTTGTGTGGGAGTTCCGGGTGACCAATTGAAAGTTGTAAAAGGACAAGTTTATATCAACAATAAAAAACTTCCGGTTGTTGGAAAGCAACAAAAAAGATATTTGGTGTTATTGAAAGAAGGCATCACTCAAGATTTCTTATTGGAAAATGAATTGGGCGATTTTAACATTCCAGATCATATTGCACCAGATATTTTAACCATGACTGAAAAAGCTGGTGGTAGATTGATTCCCTATTTAATTTACACTTGGCCTGAAAACGCCGATAAAATCAGAAAACACATTATGGTTAGCATGATTATCGACGATTCTCACGATGAAGGCGACATGATTTCTGATGAAAAAGGTAAACCGCAAATGATTCGCAGAAAATATTTCCCAAATATTGATGGTAACAATTATTTGAAACACGATTGGGATCTAAACAACTATGGTCCTATTTACCTACCGAAGCGCGGTGAAACAATCAAATTAACCAAAGACAACTGGGATATCTTGAAAACAGCAATCAATACCTATGAAAAGGCCAATATTGTAACTCAAGATGGCAAATTCTATTCTGGTAGCGGAAGTGGTCCAGAAATCACTCAATACACCTTCAAAATGGGTTATTATTGGATGATGGGTGACAATCGTTACAATAGTTTAGATTCTCGTGCTTGGGGATATGTACCTGAGGATCACGTTATTGGAAAACCATTATTTACCTTCTTTGGTCTAAAGAAAGTCATTGCACTTGATGAAATTGGTAGACCTCTAATTCAAGATCAAACCATGATTTACGATTCAAAAGGTATTCGTTGGAATAAAATATTTAGCTGGATTCATTAACAGCTATTTAAACAAACAAAAAGGCATTGGAGTTTCCAATGCCTTTTTGTTTGTGAGTTTTTAAGTCACTTAAAATATTTGTTGATTTCTATTTTGAGTGAAATTATACTTTAATGATATGAATAAGTAATTATCCTTAAGTTGTAATTTACTTGTTTCATTTCTAAATTGATGTGTAAACTGAACCATAAAATTAGGCATGATAAAATATGATGCCTCTGTGAAAATATTAAATATATATTCTTTCTGACCTTGTCCGATTTCGGAATATTTCTTATCCTGAGCACTATAATAATTCTTGCGGATATCGGATCCATAATTCTTTCCATCGATATCAAATCCCTTCATTACAAAGGAAGTGATATTCCTGAACGTCCATCTTTGGTAATTCCTTGGTTGAACAAAAATTCTCATTAACACTTCTCTAAAATTACTTTCTAAGGGATGGGCCAAGGATTGATTGTAAGATGAATAGTAGTTATTGGACCAATGCGAATAAGTATATGGTCTAACTTGATTCATCTCTAAATTCAAGTATCCACTTTTAAGGAATTGAAATTCAGGCTTATAATACATGCCCAATTGGAATGCAAATTTGTTTAAATATGAATTCGACGTAAATGCACTTTTTACATTGAATTCATCCAAAACCAACTGCGTGTAAAACATAAACTCACGCTTGGTAAGTTTTGCATCGAATGCAATTAATGCATTATCACCAGAGCCCAAATCTCTCTCAATTGCCCTGTAAAAAATAATTGGATTAAAGTAATTTGCATCAAATCTATTGCCTTCTCTGCTCTGAATAATCATTTCGGTCAATCCTAATTCTAGGCCAATTTTTTTAAATTCTAAAGATCCACGATGAAGTGCTAAATACTTTTTATTCAATATCTTATTTGAATCTACTGACAAATCGCCTATTAATTCTTTGAATAAATTTTGATATTTAAAAGGACCTAATTTGTAATTGATTTGAAGAAACAATGATGGCGGTGCGAAGTCACTCAGTATCAAACTTCTCATACCATTGCCAATAAATTGTTTGTCGTTTCCGAAAGTAGCTATAATTTGATATATCAAATCTTTACTGTTTAAATCCTTTTTCTCAAGCAATTTTGCACTCACGTAACCAGTAGCATAAAAATAATCTACATACCTGTAAGAATTGCGATAAAACTTACCAATTCCTGGATATACCCTGTTGCTATCTCTATAATTATCGATATTTCTGCGGTAATCGGCTTGATAATCCATGACCGATGTATAAAATGTGAATTTCTCTCCGAATTGACCGTACAGTTCAACTCCTCTACCGTTAAACAATGATGAATCGGTGAATTTCGATTTAGGACTATAAGATAAATCTAATACAGGATTAATTACAAAATAATCAGACCTATCGGAACTTTCCCAACTAAAAAATCGATTGGGATTTTGAAATAGTGATTGTTCACCCAATTTCTTGATGAAATTCAAATTGGTAAATGGAACACGTTTATTTCCATAATATTCAGGATTATTCCAAGAAAAATAAGAAAAATTATGGTTTGAAAATTCTGCATTCTGTGAATCTGTACAAACATTTTCAATTGATTGAGGTACAAATCGATTGGTAGAAATATTTCTCAAATCCAAAGAATTCCTAAAATCGTCTTCTAGCGTATTTGCTTGAATGAGTCGAAACTGCCCAATTGCTAGATGACATGATGCAAACAAAAAGATTAAACTCGTTTTTTTTATATATTTCATTTATTGATGCATTGGAGGAACATTGACCACAACGCTTCTACCAACTTTAATCCCTGCGAAATTCTTAATTTCAATTTCTCCATACGCATCGAGCAGTTTGTATTCCTCAGTTGTAATTAATTCTAAATTCAACAACAATTCTTGTGCTACTTGATATTGTGGACCCATTTTACCATCATCTATTTTAATGGAGATTCCCCATTTTTTTTCGGGAATAGACAAACAATAAACTCCATCTGCACCGGTTTTGCCGATGATTCTACCATTGGTAATTTTCATTAGGTCGGTACAATAACGATGCGTTCCTGCAACTAATTCAGGATATTCCTTTACAGCCGAAACTATTTTTTTACAAGATTCTGTAATTTTATCATCTCCAAAATGATTGGCTATCAAATTCTTGTAGGCAATGGCTTGTTTATACATACTCATTCCATAAATTGGAGCACTACAACCATCAACCGCAGTAATTAGCTCATTTTCAGGAACTTCATAGAACATTGAAATATATTTCTTGATTTCAATTTGCAGAGGA
>CAMBFD010000104.1 GCA_945865625.1 Chitinophaga pinensis | reverse complement strand
AATAATCCATTTCATATTGTCCATAAGCGCCTTCAGTATTTCCAACAATTTCATTAAAGTAAATGTAGCTTAACGTCGTATTTGCCATGATGAATTTTGCAGGAAGTATTGCAACTAAACAGGCTAATATAGAAGCAATGGGAAGCTTTATTTTGATCAATTGTTGAAGTTTTGCGTAACCTAGAACTCCAACAATCACAAAGCATGGCATTGTGAATAAGATTTGTCTCAATCCACCATACACTTGAGAATGGTTGATGAAAATATAGAAAATAGGGAAGATTGCAGCAAAAACAATTAAAAACTCCTCAAGGGTGAATTCTTTGCGCTTGATGATTGTGGTGATTCCAAAAATCGCCAAACCAATTAAGCTCACCAATGGTAAAGTAATTAAAACATATTTTGTTAAATAATAGGATGGAAGTGTATCAGAGTCATACATTTTCCCTTCAAACAATTGACGAATGCTTCCAGCGTAGTTTGTAAATGATTTTAAAGCAAGGAATGGGTTAGTGAATGGTTGATCCCAACCGTATGGCCAAACATAGATTCCGAGTAAATAGCTTCCTAACGACAATCCGAAAATCCAAATTATCCATTTGCCAAATTTTGTCCATCTTAATTTTAAGAACTCACTCAAGCCAATGCTTTGAATAAACTTCAATCCTGCGTACATGATGAAAATGGCAATCGATAACAATCCACCAATACGAATACTGATGCCCAATGCGGTTCCAACCACCAATCCTAAAATTGTAGACCAACGAACGTTCGGGAAATTTGAAAAAAGCTTGATGGCATAATAGAGCGACATGATATAACCAAGTGCAAATGGAACGTCTTTAGGATTGTTCAATGACTCCCCCAATAATCTTGGGGTTAACATTAGCAATACCAATCCTATGCAAGCCCAAAACCAACTTCCTTTTGTCAATCTTCTCACAATCAATGCGCCATAAAGCATGATGAGAAATCCAAAGATTGCATTCCAGAAGTGTCGGAAATTCATCACATCGTCAACACCTGTAAAATGTGCCAAAATTGTTGTAAATGTATCAAAACTCGAACCGTATAAATGCATTACTTTTTCTGGATCTACTAATGTTGCTGTATTTACGCCTTCATTTTGATAAGCAGCAGCCAACGTTTTCATTTTTTGACCCTTCAATAAGTTTGTATCGATTGGAATTGCTTCGCCAATTTTGTCAAGATAATAATTAGCAGTAAGCTTAGAATATTCGTATTGCGTGAATTCATCACCAGAAATTCCTGCTTTCTGACTCATATTTGTTAAAATGAGGAAAGAGAGAATCGACAATACAATGAAACTAAGTTTAGGAATGTTTTTGAAAGATTTAAAATAAAAATTAAGAGTTGTATTTAACTTATTTTTAATGAGTTCAGCGATTGGTTTTTTTGGCGCCGTCAATGTTTCTAATTGAAGAATAACTTCTTTGGAACATGATTTTTCAGCTAAATAAACCACCTCTTTTTCATTTTGAGGGACATAGGCTTGATGAGCAATGCGAGTTAACGTTTCGAAATCGGCTATGATAAAATTCGATAAATCTTGAATGGCATTTGCTCCAAAAAACAAATCACTCCAAAATTTGCTCTTTGCATAGTTTGTTGCTGCATAATAACATCCGTGTGATGCATTCGATGGCAATTGCGAAATTGCTTTTGTAATTGCACTAGGTTTTATAGCGGTTGAATTGTATGCAAGTAAATACCAATCCGAATTTTGTGATATTAGGTCTTCAAGCATTTCTAAACCATGCTTTTCAGAAACATAGTGAACTTGATTTGAAGAATCGCTATTAAAGGATTGGTTTGCTGAAAAAAAACCTGCGGCCAGAGTAATTTTCGAACTTTGACTTTTAGTTTCATCGGAATTCTGTGTCTTTTTTGCCATAATTTCACAGCAAACATAAGAAATCTTCGCTTATTGGATAATAATCTTTTTAATTTGCAGTAGAATTATGATAAAGGTAGGCATTATTGGATTAGGTTATTGGGGACCAAACTTGGTGAGGAATTTTCAATCGGTCAACGGCGCTGAAGTCATTGCTGTTGCAGATTTTGATGATAATCGATTGGGTAAAATTCACCAATTATATCCTAAAATTAAGTTGTTTAAAGATGCAGAAGAGCTCTTTAATTTATCGGAAATAGATGCTGTTGTATTGGCAACTCCAATTAATACACATTATACGCTCGCAAAAACGGCCTTGTTAAAAGGGAAACATGTTTTGGTTGAAAAGCCTTTAGCAACGAGCAGGGCAGAAGTTTTAGAATTGATAGACATTGCTGGCGAAAAAGAATTGAGCTTAATGGTCGATCATACATTCTTGTATACTGGTGCTGTTCAAAAAATTAAAAGCGTTGTAGATTCTGGAGAATTGGGTAAACTTCAATATTTCGATAGCACACGAATTAATTTGGGATTATTTAATCCCAATTGGAGTGTTATCTGGGACTTAGCTGTTCACGATTTATCGATATTTGATTATATATCAGGAGGGAAGAAGCCTGTTGCTGTGAGTGCAACTGGTGTTTCACATACGCAATTGGGGATTGAGAACTTGGCGTATATTTCTTTATATTTTGAGGATGATACATTTGCTCATATCACATCTAGTTGGATTAGTCCTGTAAAAATTAGAAAAACCTTAATTGGTGGATCCAATAAGATGATCATTTACGACGACGTTGAGCCAACAGAGAAGATTAAAATTTACGACAGTGGGTTTTCGGTAAGCAGTCCAGAGGATGTCCACAAGTGGTTGATAGATTACAGATTCGGAGATATTTACATACCCAAATTGCCTCAAATGGAAGCTTTGAAAGGAGTAGCGGAAGATTTTATTGGTTCTATTAGGGATAAAAGTTTGCCTTTAGCAAGCTCGGAGAGTGGCCTAAACGTTGTTACAATTCTTGAGGCAGCCCAAAAAAGCTTAGTTAATCGCGGACAAACGATAAACTTGTAAAATTTGCAAATATTTCATTAGGAAATATGCTTTCCCACATTTAAATTTGCGCCCCATTCAAAGGAGGAACCCTTAAATTGACTAACGAAAAAAACGAAAACAACATTGAAGAAACTCAAACAGTTTCTGAAGTAGCACCAAAAACAAAAGCTACTTCAAAGGTTTCAGGACACGATGATTTCGATTGGGAAGCAGATGACGCAGGATTTCAATCGTATTCAAAAGAAGAGAGAAACAATTTAGAAGAGTCTTACTCTAAAACATTCAGCCCAGTTGTTGAAAAACAAGTGGTAAAAGGTGTAGTGGTTGCTATTAACGACAAAGACGTTGTAGTAAACATTGGATTTAAAAGCGACGGATTGGTTCCGCGCACTGAATTTAGAGACAGACCAGAATTAGCAGTTGGCGACGAAGTAGAAGTATTCGTTGACATTGCAGAAGACAAAATGGGTCAATTGATCTTAAGCAGAAGAAAAGCATTGCAAGAAACTGCCTGGGAAAAAATTGTTGAAGCTCACGCAAATGATCTCGTTGTAACGGGTTTTGTGCGTTCTAGAACAAAAGGTGGTTTGGTAGTAGATGTATTTAGCATCGATACTTTCTTACCAGGTTCTCAAATCGACACTAAGCCAGTTAGAGATTACGATCAGTATGTTGGTAAAAACATGGATTTTAAAATTGTTAAAATCAATGATGTTTACAAGAATGTAGTTGTATCTCACAAAGCATTAATTGAAGATGATATTGAGGCTCAGAAGTCAGAAATATTATCTCGCCTAGAAAAAGGACAAGTACTTGAAGGTGTTGTTAAAAACATGACGAGCTTCGGTGTGTTTGTTGACTTAGGTGGAATTGATGGATTATTGCATATTACTGATATCAGCTGGGGTAGAATTAATCACCCAGAAGAGGTATTGAAATTAGATGATAAAATCAATGTTGTAATCTTAGATTACGACGATACCAAGAAGCGTATTTCTTTAGGTTTGAAGCAATTGTCTTCTCACCCTTGGGATAATTTAGAGGCCGACATCATTGAAGGTTCTAAAGTTAAAGGTAAAGTTGTTTCTGTAGCTGATTACGGAGCATTTATTGAAATTAAGCCAGGTGTTGAAGGTTTGGTTCACGTGAGTGAAATGAGCTGGAGTTCACACTTACGCAACCCATCTGAATATTTAAAGGTTGGTGAAGATATCGAAGCATATGTTTTATCACTTGACAGAAATGAGCATAAAATGAGCTTAGGTATCAAGCAATTAACAACTGATCCTTGGGTTAACATCACTGAAAGATATCCTGTAGGTAGCAAACATGCTGGTGTTGTTAAAAACTTAACATCATATGGTTTGTTCCTTGAGTTACAAGAAGGAATCGATGGTTTGGTTCACGTTTCAGATTTAAGCTGGAACAAGAAAATTAAACATCCAAGTGAATTTGTGAAAAAAGGTGAAAAATTAGATGTAGTTGTTTTAGAAGTTGATTCTGATAACCGTCGTTTAAGCCTAGGTCATAAACAAATGGAAGAAAACCCTTGGGAAACATTTGAAACAATTTTCACAATCGGTTCTCTTCATGAAGGAACTGTTATGACTATCAACGATAAAGGTGCGACCATTCAAATGCAGTATGGTGTTGAAGCTTTTGCTCCAACCCGTCACATTAAAAAGGCCGACAATAAACCGTTGAAAGAAGATGAAGTTCTTGAGTTTGAGGTTATCGAATTTAGTAAAGATTCTAAACGTATCATTGTTTCGCATACAAACATCTGGAAAGGTGCTGAAAGAGCAAAGAATGATGCAGATGAGAAATCAAGAGATAAGTCTCGCAAAAACAATTCTAAAACAGTTAAGAAAATCAACAATTCTTCAGAGAGAACTACTTTGGGTGAATTAGATGCTTTGACTGAATTAAGAGCTCAATTTGCTGAAGCAGAAAAAACTCCCAAAAAAGTAGCAGCTCCCAAAAAGGAAGTTGAAGCTGAAGTAGTCGTTGTTAAATCTGAAAGTTCAATTTCTGAATTGAAAGACTTAGCCGGTGTTGGTCCTGCTATGGTTAAAAGAATGAACGCTTTAGGTGTCAATTCAGTTGAAGATTTAACTTCTTTATCAGAAGAAAAAATCAATTCAATGGTTGAAACTGATGTAAAGATTTCTGCTGACTCATGGAATAAGTGGATGGCTGAAGCTAAAGCTTAATCTTAATCGAATAGAAGTAAATAATATTTATAAAAATAAAAGCACCACATTGTGGTGCTTTTATTTTTATAACTAACTTTGTATAAATTCATGAATTCTACGCTGTTTTTAGCTTTTGTAATTAGTTTGCTCCACGGCTTTATTCCCAATCATTGGTTACCCATTGTAGCAGTAGCACATAAACAAAAGTGGGATAGATTCACAACGTTTAGATTTGCTTCATATGCTGCTTGGGCTCATTCAATTGGCACAATTGTTATTGGCTTAGTCACTTATTTTGCCACCACTGGGGCTATTGGTTTTTTTAATATTTCAAATGAAAATAATCATAATTCTATTGATTTCCCATTCGAACATCTTGGTGGATTGATTTTAGTACTCTTGGGAATTTGGTTCCTTTACCGTCATTATAAACACCATCATTTTCACTTAGATATTCCATCGAAAAAAGCCGATAAATGGATATTTGGTACAATTTTACTTTCAATGTTCTTATCTCCGTGTATGGAAATTGTTGGTTTCTTTTTTACTTTGGCGCCCGCTGGATTTCCTGTGATAATTTCACTGGTGCTCGTTTATGCAATTACAACATGGCTCAGTATCATGGCCGGAGTTTTTATTGGATATAAAGGCATTCAGAAAATAGATGCCCACAAATGGGAACACAATTCAGGAATTGTTACCAGCGCGGTGATGATTCTCTCTGGAATTTTACTTTGGTTTACCTAAGTTATTTAGCAATTCCTAAATAACGATCAATCACGCCATGCACCAAATAAAGCAAAGGCAATAGTAAAATTGACATA
>CAMBFD010000103.1 GCA_945865625.1 Chitinophaga pinensis | reverse complement strand
TCCTTTTACATTGGGATATATCTTTTGTGTAGTATCACCAGTATTCCAAAGGTATTTAACAGTGTCGTTGTTTTGAGCATCGAATAGTTGTTTTTCATAGGTACAAATGACTTTATCTGGACCCAATCCAATTACAGGAAGTGGTTTTTTGTAAATGGCCATTGTATCATAGAAAATACATCCATCGCCATCTTTTACTTTAATTCGGATCGTGCTATCTCTATTAATATTTGGAATCACCAAATAGTCTAGTGTATCTCCGGAGATATGTTGTTCATTCTTCCAAGTTTTAGATGCTGTATCTACTGTTACTCTTGTCCAATAATATGTATAATTTGGTTTGCCAAATAGCACTTTAGGCAATATTTTCATGGTACTTCCTAAACATGCAAATGTATCTTTTGTTGCCATGATGACCCTAGGAGGCTCAGGAACAATGACAGTATCTCTATAGATCGTAGGACAGTTGAAAGAATTGTTTACCGTATGAATGATGATATACATACCACCCTTTTTCATTGTAATTGTATCTGATTTTTTATTGCTGTAATAAAGTTCTTTTTTAGCTGTTGAATCTCGAATACTCCACTGATAAGATGCAGCACCTTTAAAATTAACTGGAGGTTTAGCATTGAATGCAAAACGACCACACTTTAATTTCCCAGCTGCCAACGACGAACCCTTATACCCTTTTAATTTTGTATTGTCAACTGCAGTGTATATTCGATCATCCGTAGCTTTTGGGTTAACTTTGATTTTAAATCCTTTAATTGAAATTGAAGGCACAGTGCAGTGATCATCAGTTGCAGTTACTGTAAACGTATATGAAACATCAGAGGCCTGTCCAATTTTAGTTTTCCAACAAAATTGAGCGGTCTTTTCACGTTTCGTTTTGTCTTTAATTGTGAATGTTCCACCGGATATACCTCCGTTCCATGTCATTTGAACCGTATCTGGAACCGTTTGATTAGGTGAAAACGTTTCGTCTTTACCATCAATATCAAAACAAATTTCATCACCTTCACAGACTTTGTTATTTGCAGGACCCTGAATTTTAGGCGGGTGATTGTAGCCACAATTATCTTTTACCACAATTTGTAAATCTCGACTCGTTCGGCCAACCCATCGCCAGACACCGGCCGTGTCTTTTCGCCAATCAGTCATCCGCTCAACCAAAACTGCAACTTCGTCGCATTTTACTGGCGTAAATATCAAATCACCATTGGTTGTATCTAAGTAAAATCCTCTAGGTGGATTTGTACTCGGATTCGGGGTACATTTAATTGTTGTTGGAGGGATACAAAAAGGAGTTAAGGGATAATTAGAAGTAAAAGGGGTTGAATAAGGCACCGAATTATTAGGTATTCCTTTTAATGCGGGAGCCATTCTATAAGAAAGGGAATCAAAATCCAATGTGTCTAAGGCTCCATTATTAAAATAATAAGGTTCATTGCAACAAGCGTATGCAATAGGAACGTTCGTTAAAGATGGAGAATTATTGCATTTATTAGCCATCTTTTTTAAATTACAAATATTGATTGTTGCGGTAGTCCAAAAGTCGGCCCAAGTAGCACCTGTTGTGATGGCTGCATTTCTACAACACTGATTGTACGCAAAGTTGAGTTCACAATTTGTAGAACCCAATCCTACTGAAGAACTATTAAATGGAGACTTTGTTAAATCAATTGTGGTTTCATATTCATGTTCTTCCACACCTTCACCAGTATAACTCGTGTTTTTTGGATTGCATGGTTTGGAGGCAGATGAACACCTTGGAGTAATATCGCGAATTCCAACAAACGTTAAAGACAAAGAATACTGCGAAGTGGCCATACCACCATTATTTCCCGCGTACCAATATAATGAGCTCCAGCTCGCTGGCGCACCAGCTCCTCTACAATCTCTATAAAATTTGACAGTGATTTTATATTTATCGTTACCTAAACAACGATATGACATATCTGCACCCATCACGTGATCGGCCTTTACAGACGAGGTGATGCCTATAAATAGGAGTATAAACAGAAAAATACTTTTGATGTTTCTGTTTTTCAATGAATGATTTAGAGTTCCCATTTTAAAATCGTTGTCAATTTACACTGTATTGACATAAAAAACAAATAAAACGTGTGCTTAGTCCATTTTAAAAAAAAATTTCATTGATGTCCACGCTTCAATTTTATCTTTTTGTGTAGACATAACGGTTCCAATATCCTTTAACCAAAGTACTTTTTTATCGACCAATTGGTATTCTTTATTGAAACCTTCCCAACCTTCAATTTTCAATTGACTCGACCAAATAATGATATGATGGGTATTTAAATCAGTTATAAATTTTGAAATATCTTTAACTTCAGGCATTAATGATAAATTATAAACGGCATAATCAGAAATGGCGATAGAATTTCCCTCTAATTTAATTGCCCCCATGATTTTTTTCAAAGGTTCATTCAAATATTCAGGCCAATGCGAAGGATTTTCATCAAAAATTAAATTAATTACCATGGATTCTGGTAAAATTATTTTTTTCATTTCCTCTTTTTCGGATTTACCAAACGCCTTCTTTTCATTTCCAACCGAAGTCTCAACTTCTTGATTATCTACCTTTGATGGTGAATTTACGAATCTATTTTGTTCATTTGGGATGTAAAAAACACCCTCCGAAAACAAGGATGTTAACAATAATGGATTATCCACAATTTGTTTCTTTTCGCTCATTGCTTAAATGTTTTATTCTATTTTTGAACCTAGATGAACTTCGAAATTAGTATTGAAAAAGTAAAAAACAGCAGAATTGCAGAATTTGATACCGAAAATATTGGATTTGGTAAAATTTTCGCAGATCACATGTTCATATCCGACTGGGATGGTGAGGCATGGATAAATCATAGAATTGTGCCCTATGGACCTTTTTCATTGAGCCCTGCTACGAGCGCTATACACTATGGACAATCTATTTTTGAAGGCATGAAAGCATTCGCGAGTATTCAAAATAATCACGATATTATTCTGTTTCGTCCAGAAGAAAACGCAAAACGTTTTAATCGCTCTGCCAGAAGAATGGCAATGCCAGAAATACCGCAAGAATTATTCATAAAAAGTTTAACCACGTTAATTGATATCGACAGAAATTGGGTACCTAGAACGGAAGGTGGATCTTTGTATATTCGACCATTTATGTTCGCTACCGATGATTTTATTGGAGTTAAACCTTCAAATAAATATACATATGCTGTTTTTTGCTGCCCGGTAGGTCCTTATTATAGCAAGCCATTGCGTGTAAAAGTTGAAGAAGAATTTAGCCGTGCTGCACCTGGTGGCGTTGGATTTACGAAATGCGCAGGAAACTATGCTGCATCATTATTACCCACTGCTCTTGCTCAAGATGAAGGATATGACCAGGTTTTATGGACAGATCCCATTACCCATACGCTGGTAGAAGAAACTGGAACAACCAACTTTTTCGCTGTTTATGGCAATACAATTGTTACACCAGAATTAACTGATACCCTTTTAGCTGGAACTACAAGGGAAAGCGTTATTTTATCATTGAGAGCGTTGGGCTACAATGTTGAGGAAAGAAAATTGAGTGTTCAAGAATTAAAGGATAAATTATCGGCTGGTTTATTGTCGGAATTATTCATAACCGGAACTGCCGCTACATTAATTAATCTCGATGGATTTGGTCATAATGGGGACTATCATTCTGTCATTACCCAAGGAAATCAAGATGTTTCTGTAAAAGTTAAAACCTATCTCGACAATATAAAAATGGAAATCACACCAGATACAAATGGTTGGATCTTGAAATTTTAATTTGTTGAAAACTACCTAATTACTTTCTCCTTGAGGGAACTAAACTCATTGTAATTTTGTTTCCCGTAACATCTAATTCATGAACAAAACAAAATACATCTTTGTTACGGGGGGCGTAACATCTTCTTTAGGGAAGGGCATTATCGCTGCTTCTTTAGCTAAATTATTGCAAGCTAGAGGTTACAAAGTAACAATTCAAAAATTCGACCCCTACATTAATGTCGATCCAGGCACTTTAAATCCTTATGAACATGGCGAATGTTATGTGACTGAGGATGGAGCCGAAACTGACTTAGACCTCGGTCATTATGAGCGTTTTTTAAATGTTCCATCAAGCCAAGCAAACAACGTTACAACCGGTAGAGTTTACCAAACCGTTATTGAAAACGAAAGAAAAGGGGTTTATTTAGGGAAAACAGTTCAAGTTATTCCTCACATCACAGATGAAATCAAACGCAGAATGAAAATTCTGGGCAATTCTGGTGAATATGATATTATAATAACCGAAATTGGTGGCACTGTTGGCGATATAGAATCTCTCCCATACATAGAATCAATGCGTCAATTGATTTGGGAAGAAGGAAACAGCAATAGTATGGTTATCCACCTTACGCTAATTCCTTATTTATCTGCTGCAGGAGAACTGAAAACAAAACCAACACAACATTCTGTTAAAAGCTTATTGGAATTAGGCGTACAACCAGATGTGCTGGTTTGCAGAACAGAAAAACCATTAAACGCTGAAATTAAACTCAAATTAGCACTGTTTTGTAACGTGGAAAATAATGCAGTTATTGAAGCGCGAGACATGGCAACCATATACGAAGTTCCAATGGCTATGCTTAAGGAAAAACTTGATAAAGTTGTTCTTACTAAATTAAAACTAAAATCAACAACCGAGCCAAATTTAGATAATTGGGCCAAATTCTTGTTTAAATTAGAACATCCTAAATTTGAAGTTTCGATTGCTTTAGTTGGTAAATATGTTGAATTACCCGATGCATATAAGTCTATCAACGAAGCATTTATTCACGCTGGAGCCTCTAATGAATGTGAAGTCAAAGTTAAATACATACATTCTGAACTTTTAACAGAAGACAATGCTTCTCAAAAACTTGCAGGTTTTAAAGGCATTTTGGTTGCTCCAGGATTTGGAAATCGCGGAATCGAAGGCAAATTGGTGGCTGTGAAATATGCACGTGAAAATAAAATCCCATTCTTTGGAATTTGTTTAGGTATGCAATGTTCAGTGATTGAATTTGCTAGAAACGTTGTGGGACTCAAAAACGCGCATAGTTCAGAAATGGATTCAGACACTACATATGCGGTGATTGATTTAATGGAAGAACAAAAGAAAATTAGCAATTATGGTGGAACAATGCGTTTGGGTTCGTATCAATGCGATTTAACCAAAGGTAGTCATGCCTCCAAAGCTTATGGAAAACTCCATATCTCTGAACGACACCGTCACCGTTATGAATTTAACGATATTTATAAAGAGCAAATTCAAAAAGCGGGAATGAATATCACAGGTGTAAATCCAAGTACAGGACTTGCTGAAATCGTTGAGATACAAGATCACCCTTGGTTTGTGGGCGTTCAGTTTCACCCTGAATTAAAAAGCACTGTTGAAAATCCACATCCTCTTTTTGATGGATTTGTACAAGCAGCTCTTAAAGCTTAATATTGATTAAAATGATTGTAAATTTTTTTGATTCCGAGAATATTGCTAGCCTATACCCTCTTACTCTAACGAGGCCTGCTGCCGATTTGAGAGTTGGTATTTGTACCATTGCCGAAAAATGGAAAATCCGTTTATCAGCAAATCAATTTGGATATATTACCAGCGAACATTTATCAAAAAAATTTAAAAAAATAGAAAATGCTGATTTATTGATCAACGGACATCTCTTACCAAATGATATTTTGTTAAAAGCCGTCTCAAATTTAAAATCTGGACAATCTCTATATCAAGGCAATGTATTATTGGCCTCATACGGACAAGAATCTGAGAAAATAGAATTTGGAAATCCTATTTCTTTGATCCAAAGACCATTCGAAATTTTCAAACTCAACCATCAAGAAATCATTTCTGATTTCGATATCCTTACAAAAAACCGTACTTCTGCAACTTTATCAAACTCAAACAAACATTTTGGAAAATATCCAATATTTTTAGAAGATGGTGCAGTTGCAGAATGTGCAACTTTTAATACAAACGACGGACCTATTTACCTTGGTAAAAACACCGAAGTTATGGAAGGTTCTATAGTGAGAGGCC
>CAMBFD010000102.1 GCA_945865625.1 Chitinophaga pinensis | reverse complement strand
TGATGCTGACTCTGGCGATGTTACCAAGTTTATTTTGAGTGGTGGCGTTACAGAAATGAAATAGTGAATTTCTTTGGGGATAATTTTTCAAAGAAACTTTCGTTATTCTATGAATTGCTAACGTAATTCGCACACATCATGTTTTTATTCAACATTTTATTACAAACTGCAAATGCAGTTGATCCTGCAGGCGCTGCAGCTGCACAACCTAAAGGAGCACCAGCTGCCACTGAACATGTTTCTGCACCAATATTAGAAATTATGTCTACAGGGGGAGTGGTTATGGGATTGCTTGCCTTTTGTCTACTTTTAACTGTGTTTTTTATGGTTGAGCGTTGGATTTATCTTAAAAATAGAGCTAAAATTGATGACGCCATGATTGGAGTGATTAAAGACAAACTCAAAGAAAATCAAATGGATGCTGCAATGTCATATTGCGAAAGAACACCAACTGCACAAGGTCAAATGTTTTCTACCGGATTAAGATTTTTAGGCAGTAACATGCGTGAAATTGAAAGTGCTATGGAAACTAAGGCAAGTGTTGAATTGAGTGCTATGGAAAGCAACTTAGCATATTTAAGTTTGATTTCAAGAATTGCACCTATGTTGGGTTTCGTTGGAACCATTTGGGGTGTAATTAATATTTTCTATTCAATTTCTCAAACAAACGATTTAAGTATTGGAGCTATTTCTGGTGGTTTGTATACCAAAATGGTTGCTAGTTTTGCGGGTTTACTAGTTGGTATCATTTCTTTCTTGGGGTATCAATTATTAATGAAAAAAATTGATCGTTTTGCAGAAAGATTGCAAGAACAAAGTTTAAATCTACTCGAGGTTTTAACCAAGTCTAATTTATAATTCGATTTTTATGAAACTCGGAAGACGCAAGAGAGAAGAAGCAGAAGTAGAATCATCGTCGTTAAACGACATCATGTTCTTCCTTTTATTGTTCTTTTTGATTGCAAGTACATTGGCAAATCCCAATGTGATTAAAATTATGTTGCCACAGGCTAAAACGGTTTCAACCGTTCAAACGAAGCCTTTTGTTTTAACTGTTAAATTTGATGAGAACGATCCAACAAAGGCAACTGTTGCATATTTTGTAGACAATGAGAAAACTCCTGTAAATTTAGAAGAGTTGAAAAAACGTTTAACTGAAAGACGCGATAAATTCTTTGATGCTAAAAATCCTGACAATCGATTAAACGTGGTTTTGAGATTAGACAAAAGCTTAACCATACAACAAATGGTTGATGTGATGGAAATTGGCGCCAACTTAGGAATTAGGATGGTACTTGCCACCGACAAAACAAGACAATAATGAAAAAAAGGCTTATTCAAATAGGCCTTTTTTTTGGCTTCTTTTTTTTTGGATGTACATCATTTTTATTTGGCAATAGCACTGTTTTTATTCAAGACACTGCAAAAAAGCCAGCGTTGCTCGTAAGCAAGCAAAGTTCATATACACTGGGATTGGTGAACGGTTTTTTGTTGCCTCACCATGAAGATATGCAGCAGATGTATGCCCATATTTCTGGTTTGCAATTTCAAATGTTGGCCACTGATAAATCTAGAGTTAATGATAAAGAACGCATTTCTCAAAGATTAGGTTATTTATTGTCGTATTATGATTTAGGATCTCAAGTGAATGGGAAAGCATTTTCTACAGCGTTATTGGTGTCTTCTGATGTTCTTTATTGGCAATCGGTTAAGCGTCCCTCAAAATATGTCAATGGAAGTTTCAAGTTAGGATTAGGATTGGGGTATTTAACTCAGAAATACGATGCCAAGTTAAATCCAGAAAATAGGGCGATTGGAAGCCATATCAATGGGTTTATGCAAATAGGATTGTCGGTTGAAGCCCATGTTTTTTCAAAAGCAAAGGTTTTTGTGGAATTTGGAATGTCTCACTTTTCAAATGCTTGTTGGCAATTTCCAAATTTGGGCATTAATTTACCATACATACAATATGGTATGGGAATAGATTTGTACCGTAAAGTTGATTTGAAGCCAAAGCAGCAACTGCAATCGCCACTTTGGAAAAAGACTCTCTCCTTGAGAATTGGTAAAAAGGAAATTGATTTAGATGATGATCGTATTTTTTACAATGCCTTGGCTGAATTTACTTTTGAACGATATTTAAGTCCTCTGAGTAATTTAAGATATTCAATAACTTATTATCACGATAGAACCTACCAATTTAAGAAATTTGAAAAATTGGAGGATTATTCAATAGGTGCAACCTCTGAGTTGACGCTTTCAATTGGTTATGAAACCAGGTTTGGGAAGTGGGGAATTTTGGCAGATTTGGGAGTTTATGTTTACAAGCCCGATTTTAAGAAGAAAACAGCTTATTATGAGGGAATTGGTCTATCGTACCAAATAAATCAAAATTACAAGGCTATTGTGCGTTTGAAGGCCAATAAAACGGTTGCAGACTTTGCAGAATTTGGCTTGGGTTATACATTTTAATGGATGTTGTTGCTTCCAATGTTCATTTTTAAGTAAACTCCAGTTGAAAAGGCAAATAATTTTTGTTGAATGTGATAAATAGGTTCTGCGCGTAAATCTATAAATAACATTGAATTGTTTCCAAGATTAATTTGTTTTTCATATTGAAATCTTAGCATCGCAAATTCTCTAGTTCTCGCTTGGTAATATGGTTTTCCTGGTAATTCGCTTGTAAAAAGTGGTGTTCCTAAAGCACTATAGAACTCAATTGCCTCATAGTAAGATGCCACAAGACGAATTTGTTTGTAGGTTTCGTTTTTTAGGAAAAAAGTAAAGTTTGTAAGTGACCCATTTCCATTTTTAAATGCATGATTTAATACTGGAGAAACATCGTTTGAAAATAAATAATGCGATTCAAATCTGATGTGATTTAACTTATCTCCTAATCGAATTCCAACCGTTCCATTCAATGCAGTTTGGATTCTTTGAGGGACATTTAAGGCTTCGCCTCCTTGGTGGTAAACCATTAAAGAAGTAGGTATGATGAAATAAAACGGATAAAGGTTGCTATCGATAGGATGTAAATTCAATGTTTGTCCGAAAGAAATAATCTCTTGCTGAGATGTTTGAATTTTGGAAAATTGGCGCCAATCGATCCAGCTTTGATAAGTAAAAAGCTTATTTTGGGTAAAATATTGCAATCCGTACTCAATGGGTTTCGTAAAATTATTCTCGTAGTTGTAAATTGGTTCTAACAAATTATGGTTTGAATTTCCATACAATGAACCAGCTACGAAATTAGAATTTTTGGAAGTGTATTTTAGTTGAAAAATTGGGAGAAACTTACTAGGGAAATTATTGTCGCCAAAATCATATTGAATGAAAACTCCGAGGCTACCACTTAAGTTTTGATTGAAGTAAGATTTGCCTCCAACCCATAATTGGTTTCCAAAAAAGGTTTGTCCTGGATTGTTGTTTTCGCCATATTCGTTGTTTTTGCAATACATTAAATTGCCAAAACTAAATCCACTTTTATAGCGATAGTCGTTATCATTTTTTGATTTTTTTAAGCTTGAGTAAAACAATGCAGAATCTCTAGCAAAAGAAGCATTGGATTCAGCTATGGAATCAATGATCGCAAGAGAATCAGCGGAAATGAAGGAATCGGCTGCAGTGGTATCTATGTTCACAGCTTCAACGGTTTCTTCTGTTGTTAAATTTGAATAATCGTAATATTTTTGTTTGATATCGCCTAAATGTTTGAAAATTAGGTTGTCGAGTTGTGAAAATCCAAGTTTTTGTCCCCCAAAAAGAAATAAAAAAAGAAACAGGTATTTTTTTGTTTTAAAAAACATGTTGCAAATAAATTAAAAACCGCGAAGTTTTCTAAATTCTCGACGTGCATCTACAATAAAAATGCTATTTGAGTGATTTTCAATAATTTTTTTATAGGAAATTTGAGCTTTTTCCGAATTGTTAAGTTTGTATTGGTAAAGGTTTGCGAGTGCAAAAAGGGCGTTATCAACGAGAATGTCATGAGCAAAAGCAATAGAAATAGTTTCATAGGTATCTGCCGCTTTATCAAAAAGTTCTTGTTGTTCAAATATTTTAGCTTTCAGCATCAGAACCTCATCTGTTAGGCTATGTCCCGGATAATCTGATTTAACTTTTTCTGCATAAAAAAGAGAGCTATCAAATCGATGTTGTCGGGAAAACAACAAAGCTTTTGAATACAACTGAAGGGGCATGTAATTTGAGTCGGAGGCTACATTGTCAGAAATGCAAAGTGCAAGTTCCATGGCGTCGTTTGAAATGAGTTGAGTGGTAGCGTCTTTAAGCACATCGAGTTGCATGAGTGACCAGTCGTAATCGCCTCTAAAGAAGCTCAATTCTGCGCGGTTGTATTTTGCAATTTGTCCTAATGATTCTTCGCTGTAATCTTTTTCAACTTGAGCAAAAAGCAATTCACTTTGCCACATTTCGTTATTTGCAATGTATGCTTTGGCGAGTGAAATTTTGGCTTGAGCGAGATTTTTCTTTTGAATCTGAGGGTTTTCTAAATATTTCTCAAGGAGAATTACCGATGAATCTGGATTGTTTTTTCTTTCAATATAAATTTGAGAAAGTGTTTCTGCTATTGGTAAAGTTTCTATTGAGGGACCATTGTCGGTTTCAAATGCTTTTAGTTCAGCGATGAGACTATTCCATTCGATAGTCGATCCATTTTTTTGTTGAAGAAGTAAATATTTTACTTCTAGGCAATTTGATTGGGAAAGGTTAGGATCATGTCCGTTTATTCCTAATTTTGAGCAATATTCGAAGCATTTTAAAGCAACGCTAAGTTCATTATTTGATTTACAAAGCTGTCCAAGTTCAAATACTCTTTTTCCATCTTCTTTTAATCGAATATCTATTGATTTTGTGTATACAAAGGCATTTTTCCAATCCTGTAATTTCACGAATGTCCATTTTAACCATTCCGATAAAGATGTTACATAGGGATTTTCTTGAATTTTAAGTAAGAGAAGTTGTTGAAGCGCAACAATGTCGGCGCTATCCGTAATATTTGATTCAAAAACTTGTTTGAATTGTTCAAATTCAATACTTGAGCGAACCATTAAAGTTAGATATCGTTCCATGGCCTTAATTCTTTGACCATTGGAAAGGTATAAGTTGGCTAAGGTATTTGAAATTTCTGGGACGTTTCCAAAATTCGCCTCTGCAGCTTGAAGAATTTTAATGGCATAATCGAGCAAATTGTATTTTTCAAAAAGTCCGGAAGCAATGATTGAAGCTTCGAGGTCATTTGAGATTTTACCATTGATAAATTCGAACAAATTTTCGGTTTCTTTTTTGGTTTTTTCATCGGTAGAGAGCACCCAACATTCATCGATCATATAAATCAGAGGGTCAGATTGTTTTTTTGCTTTCTTACGAATGAATTTTACCGCTTTTTTTTGGTTGCTTGTTTTAACAAGGCATTGAATATAACGTTGATAGAAGAACGATTCGTCGGGTATCTCAGTTGCCAATTCTTCATAAATGATTTGGGCTTTTTCATATTCATTTTGTTCAAATAAACCATTCGCTAATTCTCCTTTATTTTGGGAAATTGCGGTGTTGGCAATAAGCGTAAAAACGATATGAAAAAGTACTTTTTTCAATTTAGTTGCTGCTAAAATAGTCAGAAGGATCGATTTGTCTATCAATCATGTTTTTATAAATTCCATTTTCAATGGAAAGGAGTTCGTTGTGATTGCCAGATTCGATAATATTCCCGTTTTTAATCACTAGAATACTGTCGGCGTGTCTAATGGTGCTTAATCGATGTGCGATGACCAATGAAGTTCTATTTTTCATGAGTTCAGAAAGTGCTTTTTGAACTTCAAATTCACTCTCAGAATCAAGTGCAGAGGTTGCTTCATCTAAAATTAAAACTTTAGGGTTTCTGATGATGGCTCTCGCGATGGCAATTCTTTGTTTTTGTCCTCCAGAAAGTTTCATGCCTCTATCGCCCACAAGGGTTTGGAATTTTTCAGGGAAATCTTCGATAAAATTTAATGCATTTGCTTTGTTGGCAGCTTCAAACACTTCAGATTCTGAAGCTTGAGGATTTCCATATAGAATATTTTCATAGATTGTTCCTCCAAATAAAACAATTTCTTGAGGCACGTAAGCGAAGTTATTTCGGTATTGAATTAAATCGAAATCGGATATATTTTGATT
>CAMBFD010000101.1 GCA_945865625.1 Chitinophaga pinensis | reverse complement strand
AAGAAAGCACCAGTTTCCTTTTGTTGCGCCTGTTCACCTGTTAATTCTAATTCAATATCAGATGGTTTATTAAACTGTCCTATTGAATTTGTAACAGCTTCAACAACTTCATTGGGTTTATATCCTTCCAATACATTTGAAGCAAGCGTGATTACACGTTTTTGGTTTAATCTTAAAATTCCACCATAGGTATTTGCATATTCTACAGTTGCAACCGACGATAACGGCACCTGACGAAGCATTCCACCAGCAACCATATCGCGGTAAGCAATACGCATGTTTAACAAACTATTCAAATCATTCGTAGAAGTTTTTTCGATTCTAACCATAATTGGATAGTCGTCGTTTTCATCTTTAAATTTAGAAGCTTCTGAACCATAAATACTATTGCGAAGCATCATTCCAATTTGAGCAGTGCTAATTCCAATTCTGTTGGCACGCTCTCTATCAACTTTAATAATTAGTTCAGGCTTAGAGCTCACAAAGTCAGATTTGAGTTCTTCAACTCCTGGTATGTTTTTATCGTCTAAATATCTTTTCAATTTTTGAGAAGTATTCACAAGTGAATTGAAATTATCTCCGCGAATTTCTATGTTTACCGCTTTGCCAACTGGTGGGCCATTTGTTTCTTGTTCAACGGTAATTTCAACACCCGCAAATCCTGTCATTACATTTCTTATTGAATCTAAAATTGGCCTGGTTGATTTTCCATGACGTTTTTCGAATTCAGTAAATGCAACGGTAATTTTACCTTTATTAGAACTCACCGATCTATCGCCACTGTTAGGGTCTGTTGCACCAACAGCAACGTTAGAAATAACACTTTCAACAATACTTCTATTGTTGTTTTTCTCTAAGACTGTAAAAACTTTCTTTTCGGCCATTTTTACAACACTATCCGTAAATTTAGCATTTGTACCTGCAGGTAAAGTTAAATATACATAAGTGAAATTTGGATCTCCTTGAGGGAAGAAAACCACTTTGGGTTTTCGTATACCTGTAATAATAAAGCTGAGGATAAGCAATACAAATGTGCCAGAAAGAATACCGAGTGCTCTTTTACCTGTTAACGACCAAGCAACCAATTTGCTATATTTATTTTGAACTTTCGGCCATCCATGGTTTTGGAATTTGAAAATCATGTCTGCTAGCACAAAATGATGCAAAACAAAGATTAAATAAAATAAAACAACGAGGTTTCCAAGTCCAATTCCACCAGCTAAATATCCCAATAATGCAACAATACCAAAGATGATCGTTTTGCGTTTAATGCTCTTTTTAGGCAATGGTTTGTTTGGGTCATATTCTTCTTTGTCCATAAAGTCAACTGCAAAAACGGGATTGATAATATAGGCAACCAACAAAGAGGCTAGGAGCGTAATGATTAATGTTACTGGCAGGAAGAACATGAATTTCCCTACAATTCCTTTCCAAAATGCCAATGGTATAAATGGAGCCAAAGTTGTTAATGTTCCAGATAAAACGGGTAAAAATACTTCTCCCGCTGCTTTTTTAGCGGCTTCTACAATTGGCAAATGTTCAGTGTGTAAAATCCTATGGGTATTTTCAACCACTACAATCGCGTCATCTACAACAATTCCCAAAGCCAATAAGAATGAGAATAAAACAATAAAGTTCAAACTAAATCCAATCATGGGCATCACTAAAAATGCAATGAAACAAGATAACGGAACCGACAAACCAACGAAAATTGCGTTGGTTGCGCCCATAAAGAACATCAATATAATTGTGACTAAAATAAATCCAATAATAATTGTATTGATCAAGTCATGCACGGTTGTTCTTGTTTGTGTACTTTGATCTCCTGTGAAAACGACACCCAAATCTTTAGGGTATGATCCCGCTTTTTGTAAATCTGCAATGATGGCACGACAAGAATCACTCGCAGCAATCAAATTTTCTCCAGTACGTTTTACAATATTTAAAGTGATTACATTTTTGCCTTCTAAACGAGCGTAACTCTCTTTTTCCTTAAATCCGTCAGCAATTGTAGCAATGTCTTTTAAATATAATGTTGCCCCAGTATTGCTTCGAATAACCATGTTTTCAATGGCCATTTTGTCTTTAAATTCGCCACTTACACTCAATGAGCGTTGCATTTTATCAATGTCGATATTTCCACCTGAAATTCGCATGTTTTCATACTGAATTGATCGAGATACGTCATCAATTGTAACGCCTGCAGCAGACATTCTTTCTAGATTCAGATTTACTTGGATTTCACGATCCAATGCCCCCACAATATCAACACGCGTGATACTCGGTAAAGATTCAATTTTGTCTTTTGCAATTTCAGCAAAATGCTTTAGTTGTTGCAATCCATAGTTACCATTGATGTTGATGTAAAGAATTGGCATGTCGCTAAAGTTCACTTCCATTACCGTTGGGTCAGTTTTTAAATCTGTTGGAAGTTCACTCTTTGCTTTATCAACTTCATCCTTTACTTTCTTCTTAGCTTGGTCAACTTTTACATCGGTATCAAATTCAACAGTAATAATACTAAAATCCTGAATTGACTGACTTTTAAGCTTTTTAACACCGCTTATAGATTTTATTTTCTTTTCAATTGGCTTTGTAATCAAATTCTCAATGTCTTTTGGAGAAGAACCAGGATATATTGTTTGTACAAAAATTGTGGGGATTACGATATCTGGGAATCTTTCCTTTGGCAATTTATTGTAAGAAAAAATACCCGCAAGCGTAATGAACAATGTTAAAATATAGATACTTGTTTTGTTATCTATACTCCAACTCGTTGGTTTAAATTCTTTGAATTTACTCATTATCGCTTTTTATTTAGTAGGGATATTTGTAAGTTTTACAACTTGCCCCGTTGTTAATTCTTGGAAACCGTTTACAATGATTGTTTCATTTTCTGCAATACCTGAAAGAACTTCAGTTAAATCTTGATTTGTTTTACCAATAACAATGGTTCTTTTTTCTGCAATTGTTTTATTTTTTTCTTGCTTAGCAATCATGATATACGTCTCACTTTCAGTTCTTTGAATTGCATTAGACGGAACAACTAAAGCTTTTGGATTCACATAGTCAACAATATTTAATCTTGCAACCATATTTGGTTTTACATCTTTAATGCCGTTTAGCTTTACTTCAACTTTAAAGGTTCTGTTTAGTGGATCTATAAAGTTTGCAGCAAATGTAACTTTTGCTTTTATCGTTTGATTGATATCAGGTAATTCAACAGTTACAATATCACCTACCGATACTTTATCGGCATATGCTTCAGAAATATTTGCCACAACTCTGATAGATGACATATTTACAACTTTAAAAATTGGCATCCCTGGAGCTGTTATTTGTCCGATTTTAACATCAACTGCCTCAATTGTTCCATTAATTGGAGATTTTACATTGTACATGTCGATGTTGTTGTTCAAAGTGCTTAAGCTCTTTTCCAGGGCATCTTTTTGATTTTTAGCAGTCAAATATTGGATTTCTGTTCCTACACCTTTTTCCCACAGTCTTCTTTGTTTTTCATAAACAGTTGTTGCGAATGCTACTTGTTGTTCTAATTCCAACTTTCCTTTTAATGCAGAGGAGTTGTCTAAAGAAGCTAATATTTGGCCTTTACTCACTCTGCTTCCAACTTCAATATTGATGTTCATCACTGTGCCAGGTACTTTTGATGTTGCAATGGTACTTTGATCGGCATCAATGGTGCCTTCAACCTTTAAATCACTCGAAAATGCTTGTTTTTTAATGGTTTGAATCTCAACCAATTTGTCTTTGGTAGTGTTTTCACCAATTTCTGAGACTAAAGCTTTTTCTTTAATCTGAAGTTCAGCAATTTCTTTACGTACTTTTTCTAATTCGGTTTTCTTTTTGTCGATCGAAGAACCTTTTTCTCCACAAGCAACAATCATTGTAGAAACAATGAAAATAACTGCCATAGTGATTTGTATATTTTTAAATTTCATAAGATTGATTTTGTTTTTTCTTTATTTAATGTTTTTACCGGTTGCTTGATAATAATCTAATTTTGAAATGATTAAATCGTAAACTGCACTTAAATAATTGTTTTGAGCAGATTTTAATTCAGTTTCAGCTTGCATCACTTCAATTGAACTTCCTACACCTTCTTTGAATTTTAAATTCGCAGTTTCATAAATTTGATTCGCCAAATCTAAATTTTCCTTTTGAACAGATGCTTGTTTTAATTGGGTATTGTAGTTGTTGCTAGCATTCAAAAATTGCATGTTTGCAGCACTCTCGAAGTTTTGAAGGTCTAATTTTGCTTTGCTGATTTTCAATTCACATTCTTTGATTTTTGACATATCACCAAATCCAGAAAATAAATTCATTTGAAGTTGTAGACCAATAAGATTAGATGGAACCCAACTGTTATTCCGCGTTAAGCCGCTTTTGAAAAAATTGAATTCTGGACGCTGAGTCGATTGTTGATGCTGATAAAAACCGACCAATCTTGGCAAATATGCCATTTGATATCTTTTTTTATCTAAGTCTCCAAGTTTTATAGATTGGTTAATAAGTTGATATTCTATTCTAGATTGTGTATTCAGATTGTTTTTCTCAATTTCGGCCATTGTAATTTGTTCATTGATCTGTTCAATGGTTTCCGTTAACTCAATGTTGGTTGACATATCAACACCCAATTGCAATTTTAAAATGTTTTTAAGTGTAGAAACAGCATTTTCAAGTTTTTCTTTTTGAACTTTCAAATTACCCAATGCCAAAGAAATTCTTTGTACGTCTAGTTTTTCAGCAAAACCTTCTTTGTTCACCTCCTTTACATTCGATAAGCTTTTTTCTAACACTTCAATATTTGCATTGATTACGCTAATGTTTTTTTCTGTAGTGGCAACCATTAAATAGGCCTTAGAAACATTGAATTGAACATCATTTAAAGTTTTAGCATACACTAATTTACTTAAATTCGAAAATTCATTACTTGCTTTCAATGCAACAATGTACGATCCATCAAATAACAATTGATTTACAGATAATGTTCCTGAACTCGCAATTTGTTGTTGAAATTGTAAGAATAAATATTCAGGATTTGGGCCCGAAAAATTCTTAACCCATTGTCCAGGTATCGTTATGAACTGTTGGTACCCTCCAGAAATATTGACTTGCGGCAAACCTATAGCCGTAGTTTGACGAACTGTTTCTTTCGATAAATCAATGTCAATTTTACCTTTCTTTAATTCAACATTGTTTGCTTCAGCATTAGCAATTGCTTGCTTTAACGTTAACTGCAATGTTTGATTTGTCTGAGCATTGAGTAGTCCAATACCACTCGCAAATAAGACCAATATAGATTTTTTCATATTTTAGTTTAATTCCAATTAATTTTTTCTAATTCTTCTTTTCCCAATTCTGTGGCAATTCCATGGATATGGTATTTCATGATTTCTGAAATGGTATATTTTGCATCCTCAATTGATAAACTCTCATCGAAGGAGTCAAATGTTGTAAATGTTAATTTTGAAAATGCTTTCGCTATAATTTTTTCATCAAAATCATCTCTATAAAATCCTTGTAGCCTCCCCAGTTCAATGTTTTCATGAATTCTCACCAGTGAATGTGATTCCCTCCGTACAACTAAAACTTGATAAATTTCGGGATGGTATTTTTGTAAATCGAACATCATGTTCGGATTAATTGATTTAGATTGCTCTATCGCAAACTTTGTAATATCGTTGAGTTGTTTAATTGCGTGTGATTGACAAAGCTTAATTTCGTGTATCGCTGTTTCCATTCTGTCTATATGAATGTTAACAGTGGTTGAAATTAATTCATTTTTATCTCGAAAACACTTGTAAAGTGTTTTTTTGGAGATGTTAATTTCTTTAGAAACATCGTCCATTGAAACACTTCTTACCCCAAATCTATTGAATAACTTTTCTGCGGCAAATTGTATTTTTAGACCTAATTCCATTTTTGATGGCGCAAATCTAATTAAAATAAATACACTAGGAAACTATTGGAGAGTTTTAAGTTTCCAAAATCGACAATTATCTAATTTCAATCGACCAAGGCAATCTCATCTGCATTCCTTGCATTCTACCGATTGCTTTTAACTCAGAAATGGTTTTTGAATTCAAACCCATTTCACTCATGAGTGATTTCATTTTAGATTCATCATTGCTTGTTTTATTCATTAAACGGTCAATGAATGATTTACTTTCAGGAT
>CAMBFD010000100.1 GCA_945865625.1 Chitinophaga pinensis | reverse complement strand
GATTGTATTGTCGGAAATGCGTATGAGATGTTATTTCCCTGGCGATCCAAACGCTTCCGTGTATCAAAGCAATGCGTTTGCCGAAATTATGGGATTTGTTGCACAGAACCAATCTAAATTTGTGGTAAAACAAACCGATAAGGCTTTAATTGTGCAAGTGAATCAGGTAGGAAATATTTTTGAAGCTTTGCACGTTTTAGGGGAGTGGAAGTTGTATTTAAATCGAAACCTCTCGAAAGCAAATGAAAATTAAAGCGTTTATCTTTTTGAACTTAATCCTCATGAATCATTCTAAAATTTTAGGGCAGAACCTACCAACCCACAATCCTGATTTACCATTTATAGAGGCTAAAAAGAGCTTGGGGACAGGCAATATTATTGTCAATAAGCAATATCAAAACCATGAGTTTCCATATACGCCTGAGTTTAAAGATGTGCGTAAATGGAAGTCTCAAAAGAATCCGTATGAAGCTCAAAAGAAAGCAGATAAAACAAGATTGGTTGTTGCTGAAGACGCTGAAAAAGAAATTTTAGACACCCAAGATGGGATTTTTTGGTTGGGACATGCAACATTTTTGATTCGTTTAGGAGGGAAAACATTCATCACTGATCCCGTTTTAGAAAAAGCCTCAGGAATGTTGAAGCGGTTTTCGAAACTTCCGATTTCACTTGATAAATTGCCGAAAATTGATTATATTCTAATGTCACATGATCACAGAGATCATTGCGACGTATCGAGCTTGAAATTCATTGCTAAGCGAAATCCAGGTGTGAAATATTTCTCGGGATTGGAAATGGATAAAATTCTCAATAAATTTTTACCGGGTGCTGAAGGTCAAGTTGCAGGTTGGTATCAGCAGTTTACTTTGGAGGGACATTTGTTTAAGCTGTGGTTTCTACCAACGCGACATTGGAGTAAAAGATGGTTTACCGACACCAATATTCGTTTGTGGGGATCGTTTGTGCTTGAAATTGACGGTGTGGTTATTTATTTCGGTGGCGACAGTGGATATGGTAGTCATTATAAGGAAATTGCCACTTTGTTTCCTAAAATTGATATGGCCATTTTAGGCATTGGAGCGTTTGAGCCCGAATGGTTCATGGAGAAGAATCATTCTTCACCTCAAATGGCATTTCAATCGTTTATTGATCTAAATGCGAAATACATGGTGCCCATGCATTATGGTACATTTGATTTAAGTGATGAACCCGTTTGTTTACCAGGAGAAATGATTAAAGACATAGCCATTAAAAATGAAAAAACCCAACAAGTGCTTGTGCCTTTGTTGGGTCAGAATATTTTAAAATTAATGGAGTAATTTTATTTCTTCATGATATTGGTCAATTCTTTCACTTTAGAATTGTACTTATCTGATTTTTTATTTTGGATTTTAACTTCTGAATTGAGATTTGCTTTATTGGAATCAACAGTAGCATCAATGGTTGATGGTTTTGATACCGTTTCCATATTTTGAGTTGTTGGTGCTGTTTCTGTAACTGTATTTTCAATGACTTTAGTCTCTTCTTTAATCTCTTTAATTTCAGATGGCTTTGTTTCAACTTTAATCTCTTTAATCTCAGTTGGTGTTGTTTCCGATTTTAAGGGATTGTCTAAAGGTGGATTTTCAACAGATTTTTCGCTTATTTTGCTTTTGTCAGAAACTGAATCGGCAGGAGCGACTTCGAATGATGGAGCTTCTTTTGTGATTTCATTTTCATTATTCATCGATTCGCCTAAGAAACCATAAGGACAACCATTGTTAGACAATACACCAAAGACTTTACGACAGCTATCTCTTTTGTCTGGAACACCATCATTGTCTTTGTCTTTAAGCATCCCAATCATAAAATTCAAACCAAAACTAGCAGCAACTGTAGAAGCATTTCCATAATCTGCTGCTCCATAAATATCACTAATGTTAAAATAAGGTTGAATTACACCTAAATTGAAACTTGCTCCAACACCTAATCTGTGCTGTGGAAATGTGAAATCATAAAGGGTATATGTAGCCCTGAAATCCATAATTTCACCAATTTCTTGGTGTACACCGGTTGAAATAAATGATTTATTCCCTAAAACACCAAAACCTGATCCAAACAACATTTGAACGTTGGTTCTTTTGAACGGGAAAAATTCAACACCAAGCGTAAATCTTGGTTTTAAATTTGTGGTATAACTTGAAACAGCATTTGAATTACGTACAAATTTAGCATTGAAAGAATCTTTAATTTGAGTAAAAATATCGTTAGAGTCGTTATTATTCATTTGTTTGAACTGAGTTGTATCTAGTCCTTTGAAAACCCAGCTAGCAGCGTTCATAGAGTGCTTCATTGCACCTTGATCCCATTTGATACTCCCTATATTTTGAATGGCAGCTGAAATTCTGAATTTTTCATTCAATCTGTAAACACCGCCAATATCAATTGAATACCCTCGGTTACTCGACAATCCGAAATTAGATAGCCCATCACTTATTTTGGTATCTAAGTTTTCTTTATAGGCAGAATCTAATAACATGGATGGGTCAACGCCCAGCATAGAAGTCTGAGCATCAAATGCAGAACTTAATGTGAGTTGATAGATTGATGCAACACCGGTATCGGTTTTGATGTTTACATAACCATTATTCATTGCAACATTCGCAAGTCCATTCAAATATGCTAGATTAACACCTACTGAAAGCTCATTGTTAATTTGTCGGCCATAGGTAATTTGATTTTTTAAATAGGATGTGAATTGAGTTCCACCCAGATCAATACTCGCAGTTTTACCAATGTAGGCAGCATTCCCAAAGAATGCTAAACCAAATAAATCACGTGGCAATCTCAATGCGCCTTCAGTAACAACGCTAGAGTTAAATCCGAAAAATGCCTTTTTGCTCCGAATGCCAAAATTGAAGAATTCAGTATTTGAAAGTATATCGGCACCAAATTGATTAGAGTTTCCTTTAATTAAATTGGCAATTGAAGTTGAATCTGATTCGTTTTTATTGAAAAAGGTATTCAAGTTAACTTGATCCAATGTGAAAGAGTTGGTAGATCTAAATCCGAAAGAGAATTTATATTGAGGTAAAAATCCAGGATTGGCCAGTGCCGATTGATGTAAATGACGGTTATTGAAATCGAAATTTAATTGTGCTTTTACAGAAGATATTGCAATAAAGGCTGCTGCGAAGGTTATAGTTCTTAATTTCATCTGTAAGTTATTAAACAGTTTTACCTCTAAATGCAATTGATATATCTAATTTACAATCGGTATAGATACTCACCGGAGTGTTTCCACTGTTGTATGTATTGAACTTGGTTTTGATCAAAATATATTTGCATTTCTGATCATTGAATTTTATTAATTGAGATCTATTTAAAAGAATAGAAGACATGTTTTCAGTTGATTTAATGACTCTGCCGTTGGCATCTGGTTCTCCAGATAATAGAAGGGTAACATCCTTCAAAGAATCAATTTTAGTGTAATTTTGATCCGCAAAGATTAAATCAATGGTTCCACCCATTGGGAATCCATTTTTTGTCTTGATTTTTAATTCCAAGAATGCAAAATCAGTTTTATTTTGCAATGCATCATTCACGTCAATTGAATCTGTAAGTTCAAAATCTTTTGCAGTGAACGTCATTGGAATATCGGCATCAAAACCAACATTTATAGAGCTTGTTTTTACAATATGATCAGTATAACCTTTAAAACCATATGGATTCATCACTGCTTTACCAACAATATTGAATTTGGTTGCAGGCATTCCAAGGCAATTTACAATATTTGAGTTTGATTTATTGATTGGGAAGGTTTGAGACTTCATTTGACCTTTTTCAGCAATTGTAGGGAAGGGGAACTTCATTGTGTCGACATTCATAGGTAAGGATTGATTTTTATTATCGATACTTGAGATGTCTAATTTTACCATAATTGGTACTCCAAATGAATTGTCGACATAAACATTCATCATCGGGTTTTCAATTTTAATGCCTTTTCCAAGTTCGGCCAATTGGCTAACATCTAGGTCGTTTATGTCGATATTAAAGGTTTTAGATCCTAAATACCCATCTAAATAAGCAAATTCAGCTGAGGCTGGGTCAATTGTAATCTTAATGAAATCAGAAGAATCAAAGTTGACCATTCCCGTTGAAGCTTTTATGTTTGTTGTAACATTGGCTCTAAGAATGTTGTAATTTTTGGATGGATCAGCTCCTAAAAACAAATTAGCATTGCTAAAATCGATGTTGTTGTTGACAGTGTTTTTAGCAATTGCGTTTATATTGATTGGTGATAAAGCAATTGATGATTTTGTGGCATCAGGAAAATCAACAGATAAAGTTACATCGTTAGGGAATTTAGATTCTGTAGTTACAGGAACATTGGCAGAGCCAAATAAAACATTTCTTAAACGTGCATCATTGGCAGGGTCCGATAAATCTAGAACTAAATTTTGAGTGCCTATTGTTTGAGCAGGTATAATTGCTCTTCCTCCAATACAACGCAAATTGTTGGCAGTCACTTTAAATTGAATATTGTCGGTTGTGTCAATCAATACTGGGTTTGCAGATTGCGTTACATCTACTAAAGGTAAAATGTAACTGAGGTTATTACTCAATGTTTTACCTGCCAAATCAATGCTGTCAGATCCTGTATTTCCCGGAGCAATATTCATAATTTTCACCATCCCTAAATCATGCGGAGTGGGTAAATTATCAATGATTTTAATTTGAATTTCATTGATTGATGTTGGTAAATTATTGACAATTGAGAACTTAAGAAATCCTTTCGAAATTTTCAAATTTTCATAATTTGTATTTTGCGCCAGACTCGTAGGCGTTGTTGACGTAGATGTCATCGATGGAAAAATATCATTTGTTCCATGTTTTGCTCTGAAAATGGCAATCGTTGTTGCATCAGTCGAAGGAAATAAACTAAAGATTGTGATATCAGAAGATTCATTAATATTTGGAACTGAAATTTCACCCATGCTGTATTTAACAGTGCTTGATTTCAATTGAATGTCCTTCAAAATTGAATCAGCGCTTAATTGAAATACAGAGTCTTGTTTGAATTTCAAATGAGTGAGTCCATCTGGATCGTATTTAATAATATCACTTTGTTTTAAAAGTTCCCAAGCTTTTACCTGAGTGGTTGCAAGTGGGGTTAAGACTTCTGGACTAATTCCATTGCTGTATTTATTAAAGTCCAATTCGTTTTTTTTACATTGCGTACTTAAAATTGCAATGGCTAAAAAAAACAAGTTTACAAATTTATTGCGTAATTTCATTTTATTAAGTTGTTGATTTGTATATTGTTAATATTTTATAATGGTTGATTTTAATTCAAATTTAAATGAATAATATGACATAAAAACAGAAACTGATTGAATTTCATTATTTTTTAATCAATGAAATTGAATCAGGAGCAATTGTAATATACCCTTCTTTGTATAGTGCTCCAATTGTTTGTTTAAAAGTTTTCTTACTCATTTGAAGCGTGTCTTTAATTTCATCAGGATCACTTTTATCGGATAAATGAAGATAACCATTGTTTTTATTTAGCGCATTTAATATATGTTCTGCGCTGCTGTCAACTTTACCCCTGCCCAAACGTTCCAAACTTAAATCAATTAACAAATCGGTGCGTATATTTTTTACATAACAAGTGAAAATATCGCCAACGTGAATTGGTTTAAAAGTTTCATTGGCATAAATAATTCCTCGGTATTTTCCCTCTACAACAACTTGCATGCCTCTTTCAGTTTCTTCAAAAGCCATCACGTTAACTTTTTGGTTCATACTCAATTCAACCTTGTCTACTTGGAGCGATTTTTTGATTTTAGTGGTTCCAACCAATCTATCGGAAGCAAAATCTCTGTAAACAAATATCACATACCATTGATCAACAATCATCGGTCGATTCTGCTCTCTAAATGGAACTAACAAATCTTTTTCAAGTCCCCAATCCATAAAAGCACCAACTCTATTCACTTCGTTTACCTGCAAATAAGCATACTGATAAACTTCAACTTTAGGAATTAAGGTAGTTGCAACAATTCTATCCTCAGAATCTTTATATATAAAAACTTCTATAGGATCTCCAAATTCATAGACCAAAGGCACATATTTATTTGGTAACAAAACTTCGTGTTGTTCTTCATCTTCTAAAAACAAGCCGAAGTCGGTGAGTCTAATGATGGTTAATGTTTGGGTAATTCCGATTGTAATCATTTGTTTTGCAAAATTCGTTAATTATCATCATAATATCGTTATTTTAAATTTTATCAATTTTATATTTG
>CAMBFD010000099.1 GCA_945865625.1 Chitinophaga pinensis | reverse complement strand
TCGGAGTGATTATCTTATTTTTTGTTCTTATTTTAGATGATAGTGTATCGAATTATTACGATTATTACAGCTCATTGGCCGTTTTGTTTAGTTTTCACTTTGGAACTACTTTGTTTTTCAGATTGATTAACTCTACATACACCATTACTAAAATTAGAAATCGAGTTTGGGGTTACAATACACTTCTTATTGGAACTGGAGTCACTGCAATAAAGCTCAAAGAAGATTTGGAGACTGCAAAAATTTGCGAAGGATTTACGATCAAGGGATTTATTGAAATTACAGTTCAAAACAGCGCTTCGAAAGATTTAATTCTAGGAACTTGGTCTGAATTGCCTCTACTCATTAAAGACTATCAGATTGAAGACATTATTTTATGTAACGAATCAAATGAATCTGAATTTGTTCCGCACATCATAGACATTATTCAAAATGAAGATATTCATTTAAAGATGCTTCCGAACGATTATAATTTGGTTTTGGGCATGGTGAAAATGAATAATATTTTGGGTACAATGTTAGCCGAAGTTGATTTTGAAGTGATGCCTTATTGGCAAAAATTCATCAAAAGAGGCATGGATATTTTTTGCTCATCTCTTGCGCTCATTTTATTATCACCTGTCTTTTTTGTGATTTCAATTGCAGTAAAGTTGAATTCGAAGGGACCTATTTTCTTCACTCAGGAAAGAATTGGGCTCAGAGGTATTCCCTTTAAAATTATCAAATTTAGATCAATGCTTGCCGATGCTGAAAAAAGTGGTCCGCAATTGAGTAGTGACAATGACAATAGAAGAACTTCTATTGGTGTATTCTTGAGACAAACAAGATTAGACGAATTGCCACAATTCATCAATGTTTTACTTGGTCAAATGAGTTTGGTTGGCCCTAGGCCAGAACGTCAATTTTTTATTGCTCAAATTATTGATAAAGCACCCATTTACAAGCGTTTACACAGGGTGAAACCTGGAATTACAAGCTGGGGTCAAATCAAATATGGGTATGCCGAAGATGTATCGGAAATGATAGATCGCATGAAATTTGATATTTTGTATCTCGAAAACATGTCGCTTGGTCTAGATATCAAAATCATGTTCAATACTGTAATAATTATGATACAAGGACGAGGAAAATAAACTTTTTTTTCTTTAATTTGTTGTTATTTAGATTAATTCTACCCAACATCCCAAATGGAGACACTTTTCCCCAAGGAAATACAAAAATTCAACAATGGCGATGGAACCATCTTTATTCTAAATTCAAGGGAAACAAGATATTTAGAATCTAAAATTAAAACTTTAGAACAATATGGCAAATTAATGACGAGTATTGTCGAATTTTTAACTGTCAATGGCCGTATTGATAGTTTCGTTACATCGCGGTAACAAAACGTTGTTATTATGTGGAAAATTATCCACTAAGTTTATTTTCAAGCCCATGAATATTTAGTAAATTTACACAATATTAATTTACCCAATTGCAAATGGACGAGAATAATAAAGGAAATTACGGTGCCGATAATATCCAGGTTTTAGAAGGATTAGAAGCAGTAAGAAAAAGACCAGCCATGTACATTGGTGATGTCGGACCTAGAGGTCTTCATCACCTGGTTTATGAAGTCGTTGACAATAGTATTGACGAAGCTTTGGCAGGTCATTGTAACACCATTAACGTATCAATTCTTGAGAATGACGGTGTTAGAGTGCTCGATAATGGAAGAGGTATTCCTACTGGAATACATCAAAAAGAGCAAAAAAGCGCACTTGAAGTTGTCATGACGGTACTTCACGCTGGTGGTAAATTCGATAAAGATTCTTACAAAGTTTCTGGTGGTTTGCATGGTGTGGGTGTGAGTTGCGTAAATGCCCTATCCGAGCATTTAACGGTTCGTGTTTATGGAGATGGTAAAGTACACCAACAAGAATACGAAATTGGTAAACCATTGTACGACGTAAAAGTTGTTGGGGAATCTGATTTACGTGGAACTGAAGTAACTTTTTACGCAGATAGAAGCATTTTTAAAGAATCTCATGTTTATAATTTCGACACCCTTCAAAATCGTTTAAGAGAATTGGCTTATTTGAATAAAGGAATAACATTAACCCTTACCGATGAGCGTGAAAAATTGGAAGATGGTTCTTTCAGAACTGAAATTTTTTACAGTGAAGGTGGATTGAAAGAGTTCGTTAAATTTATCGATGGAACCCGTGAAACTTTGATTCCTACGCCTATTTATGGCGAAAGTGATAAATTCGGTGTGCCTGTAGAAATTGCCTTCCAATACAACACCGGTTACGCTGAGAATTTACATTCTTATGTAAACAATATCAATACAATTGAAGGTGGTACTCACGTTGGTGGTTTTAGAAGAGCCTTAACGCGCACTTTGAAAAACTATGCCGATAAACAAAAGCTTCTTGAAAAGGTTAAAATTGAAATTGCTGGTGACGACTTTAGAGAAGGCATCACCTGTGTTATTTCGGTAAAAGTTCAAGAACCTCAGTTTGAAGGACAGACAAAAACAAAATTAGGAAACAATGATGTTGGGGGTGCAGTAGAATCTACTGTAAACGCAATTCTTGAAGCTTATTTGGAAGAAAATCCTAAAGAAGCTAAAATCATTGTCGATAAAGTGATCTTAGCGGCTCAAGCGAGAGCAGCTGCACGTAAAGCCCGCGATATGGTGCAAAGAAAAGGTGCTATGTCGGGGATGGGTTTACCGGGTAAACTTTCTGATTGCTCTAAAACAGATCCTAAAATTTGTGAAATTTACTTGGTTGAGGGAGATTCTGCTGGCGGAACTGCAAAACAAGGCCGCGACAGAGAATTCCAAGCAATTCTGCCTTTGAGAGGTAAAATTTTGAATGTAGAAAAAGCTTTAGAACACAAAATCTACGACAACGAAGAAATTAGAAATATGTTTACTGCCTTGGGAGTCCATATTGGCACAAACGAAGAAGGTAACAAAGAACTTATTCTCGATAATTTACGTTATCATAAAGTTGTGATTATGACAGATGCCGATGTTGATGGCAGTCACATCCGTACTTTAATTCTAACTTTATTCTTCAGATACATGAAGAAATTGGTAGAAAACGGTTATTTGTACATTGCAACTCCTCCACTTTATTTGGTTAAAAAAGGCAAAGAACAACGTTACTGTTGGACAGAAGAACAACGGATGGTTGCCATTAAAGAAATTGCCGCCGGTAAAGAAGAATCAGTGAATGTTCAACGATATAAAGGTTTGGGTGAAATGAACGCTGAACAGTTATGGGAAACTACAATGGATCCTAAACGTAGAACCTTCAAACGTGTTACCCTCGATAGCGCAGCTGAGGCCGATAGAGTCTTTAGTATGCTCATGGGCGATGAAGTTCCTCCAAGAAGAGAATTCATTGAAGCAAACGCGAAATATGCAAAAATTGACGTATAAACATCTTGAAATAAAGAATAACAAAAAAGGCTGCAATTGTAGCCTTTTTTGTTATTCTTTATTTCCTATTTAAATTTGATTGCAGTAATTGGATTCATCTTCCGAATATATCTTGCGGGTAAATACAACGACAAATATATCAGAATAAAAGCACCAATATTTACTAAAACCACCTCCGATATATTCACTTTCATCGCTACATATTTAATGAAATATACTTCCTGATTTAATGTTAGAAACTTAAACCTATTTTGAAAATAACATAACGACAACGCCATGATGTTCCCAAGCATCAATCCAATAAATGCAATCATACTCGCTTGATAAATAAATATTCGCTGAATGTAATTGTTGCGGGCGCCTAATGTGATCATTAAACCTATAAAAGATGTCTTTTCAGTAATTAAAATTAACAACGTTGTACATGTTGCCGTAATTGCAACCACCGTAATGAGCAACAACAATATAATTACATTTAAATCGAGTATCGACAACCAATCAAAAATTTGACGGTTGTATTCCTCTGCCGTGTTTAATCTTAAAGCCTGAAAATTTAAATTCATGGCTATTTCCTTTTTTAAACCTTTCAAAGATGCGTTTTGATTTACCCAAATTTCAGCTTGTGTGTAACCGTAATTTGCTGGAAGCATCATTTTCACAACCGATTGATCCAGTAAAACCATATTGGCATCTACCCTTTCTATTCCCGTTTCAAAAATTGTTGTAATTGTTAGTTTCCGAGCCCTTGGCTTAGTGTTTCCCAATGAATCTTGAACGAAAAATACCAATTTTAAATCATCACCTAGCTTTACTTTCAAACGTTTGGCAAGCACAGTTGAAACTCCAACCCAAAACTCATTTTCATACACATCAGATTGAACCACAAAATCACCCAAATATCCTTTCAAATCATTGCGTTGAATGCCTTTTGCTATGATTCCTTCTATTTCTTCTTCCGATTTAATGATACTTGATTTACTGGAAGATAAAATGATATTTTTAATGCCTTTGAGGGACTTTAACTTAAGAATTGATTTCTCTAGAGAATCATGAAATGGTTGTGGGTCACCATTTTCTACATTTGAAGAGGCATCAAGCACAAAATCACCATGCACGAGTGAAATTTTATGTTTAATCTCATCTCTAAATCCACGTACAGTGGCAAATGCCAAAATCATGACAGAAACACTCAAAGAAACTGATAAAATTGCCAAAATAAAGACACTTTTTGACTTAGATTGTTGTTCCTTTGTAATGAATCTTTTAGCTATGAAAAAAGGCCAGTTTAACATTCCCCTCAAAATTAAGTCGGAAATATATAGTTTTCGTACTATTGGATTAATATTTCTCTTATTTATTTCAAATTTTGGCAATGCACAAATACTTACGGGCGCTGATCAAACACAATTATATATCTCTAAATTAAAAAACAAACGCGTTGCAATTGTTGCCAACCCAACCTCTGTAATTGGTAGAACTCATTTGGTTGATAGTTTATTTTCCCTCAAAATAAAAATCAAGAAGATTTTTGCTCCGGAGCATGGATTTAGAGGTGAAGCGGCAAATGGCGATAAAATTCATAATTCTATTGATCCTAAAACGAATATTCCAATTGTTTCATTGTATGGAAAAAACATAAAACCATCGAAAAAAGATTTGGCAGATGTTGATATTGTTATTTTTGACATTCAAGATGTTGGGGTAAGGTTTTACACATTTTTAACAACCCTACACTATGTGATGGAGGCCTGTGCTGAATATAAAAAACCCTTGATATTATTTGACCGCCCCAATCCTAATGGATATTTTATTGATGGACCTATTTTAGAAGATAAGTACAAAAGCATGGTTGGAATGCACCCAATTCCGTTGGTGCATGGTATGACTCTTGGTGAACTTGGTCGCATGATTAATGGAGAAAAATGGCTCACTGATGGCAAACAATGCATGCTCGATGTAATTCCTATGAAGAATTACGACCATAACATGTATTATGAGTTACCAATTGCGCCATCGCCAAATTTACCCACGATTACTTCTATATTTCTATACCCTACATTGGGACTGTTAGAAGGAACAGAAATGAGCATGGGAAGAGGAACAAATAAGCCTTTTGAATGCTTTGGTGCTCCTTGGTTAAAGGTTGGAAATTATTCATTTACACCTCAAAATATTTTAGGTAAAGCTGTAAATCCTCCGTTTGTAAATCAACTTTGTAATGGTTTTTTACTGACCGATTTTGCAAATGATTATATCATTACGTACAAACATTTATATATTGAATGGATTATAATGTTGTACAAAGAATGTCCTAATAAAGTAACTTTTTTCAATTCATTTATCGATAAATTAATCGGGACAGATTCATTTAAAACGCAAATTAAAGAAGGTAAAACTGCGGCTGAAATTCGAAAATATTGGCAAACTGGTTTGCAAAAATTCAAAACGCAACGATTACCATATTTGTTATATCCGTTCGACAATGATTTAGGGATAATAGGTAAAAAAGAGAAAAAATAATCGTAATTTTGAAGTATGAAAAAGGTATTATACTCAGTATTTGTTAGTGTTTTTGTTTTTGCTTGTGGTGATCAGTCTAACCATATCGGTAAACCAATAGAGACTCAAAATGCTATTTCCGTAAAAGAAGGTTTAAAACAATTTCATGAGTCGAATAAAACGGAAGAAGTTATCATTTATGGTAAAGTTGCTGATGTTTGTGAAACAGAGGGATGTTGGTTTGCTTACGAATTATCAGATTCAACTCTAACCGTAGACTTCAATAATGAATTTACCGTTCCTAAAAATATCAGAAGAAAAGATATGTATGCAGTAGGTCATTTTTACAAAGACACTCTTGTAACCGCAGAAGAAGATAGCACAACACAAAGTAAATCAAAACTCACCGTAAAATTTAGAGCTCACGGGGTTAAATTTAAGTAAATTTTAAACGTTTATAAAGGTTTATGATTTGCATTTTTCATTAAACTTTAAACGCTAAACTTTTAAAGGTTTATGAGATTTATAAGGTTTTATGATTTGCATTTTTTTCATTAAACTTTAAACGCTAAACGCTAAACTAAAAAAGGCACCAT
>CAMBFD010000098.1 GCA_945865625.1 Chitinophaga pinensis | reverse complement strand
AATAAACGAGTTTTGAGATTTCAACCGACTGACAAATGGTGTCAGCACAGCCAAAACTGTCAACAAGACTCAAACAAATTCTCACAAAATGGGTTTCATCGTTGTTGTAAGTATGCGATGGATCTTTGTTGATAGAATCGAGTGTTTTGTCACCAAAATCCCAAAAGAATTTCTGGTTGCCAATGGATTTATTTTTAAAAATGAGCATCGGGTTTTGGGAAGTGTCAATGTCAAAATCAGCAATCATATTTGATTGTTGAATGATGTAATTGACAACTGAATCGCAACCGAAACGATTTTTATAAATTTCTGTAATATTGGCATTTGACGCATACGATTTACCATTGATGACAATTTTCTGATTTTTGCATAAATGCAACTTAATGGTATCGCGATTGCGTTTATTGACAATCAATTGATGCTTAATCACAGAATCACATCCCCAAACTCCTTTAAAACTATCGGTAAAGTCACCGCTTGATTTTCTAAATTTTCCTGCAATCTTTAAGGAATCTCCATCGCAAATGGTATGTTTAAGCCAATAAGAAGTGTCGCGATGAACGGTCAAATTGGTATAAACGATAGAATCGCAACCTTTGAAATTTGCAAAGGTATCTCGGTAAAATCCCGAGTACGAATAGGAGTTTGCCCCCACTTGAATTGTATTCCCCCTACAAATATTGAATTGTTGGGTATCTCTGCTTCCAAAGAAATGAATGTCCCTCCAAATCAATGAATCGCAGCCCCAAATAGAATTTAAAGTGTCAATGTAATTTGCCGATGAAGTGAATCTTCTCTTGCCAAATTTAAGGGTATCGCCCATGCAGACCTCGCTTAGAATTGTATCCTTAAATTTAGGGTGGAACACCAATTTTAGGGTGATGACAGAATCGCAACCTGCAAAATTCGACAAGGTATCGTTGATTAAGGTGTTGTTGGTGAAGTATTTAGGTAGTCTTGGGTGTTTTATGGTATCGCCAAGGCACGCATGAATCGTTTGGGTATCTTTTGAAGATTTTAAGACATTGAAATACAGATCTTTAAACAAACCAAGATTGGTTTTATTCTTCATGATACGGAGTTTGTAGGTATGTCCTTCGGTAGGATTTGCCAAAGTATCAGTAGCGTTGCCGAGTTTGTTGACGGCTCTAACGACTTGATTGACAGTGGTATCTGTCCACTCAAATGAATACACAGATTCAGAGAGAGATTTTTTAAGTCCTGCCACAATGGGCTGCCAACAGATGTTGTTGGTAGAATCGAGTACCGAAACCATGCTGCTATCGACGCAAGAAAACGGACTTTGCACAGACGCGAGAATGGAATCGCCGGTGGCATAAATCAAATTCCGTTGCGCATCATATTCAACATCAAACAAATGGCGATGTTTATAATTGTCAATTGTCAAAGTTTTTTGAAGTGTCAACATGGTGTCCTTCAAATGATAACAATAAATTTTAGAGCTATCACCGGCAACAAAAATATTGTTACAGGGGTCGATGGCAACGCCGTAGGAAGTTTTATAAACTTTATTTACAAGCGTATCTTGGGTGATTTTTTTTCCATTCGAGGTTTTATAAACTTTAACGGTATGTCCATCAAAATAAACTAAGTTTGAATCATTAGAACTAAGTAAATTAGCGGTAATTGAAACAACATTAGGCGCGTCCATGACATACCCACCAAGAATTCTATACGGAGTGATAAAGAAAGAATCTGTTCTCCAAGCTTCTGAATAATCTGGTAAAAGTTTTTGAATTTGAATGTAATAATATCCAGCTCTGAAATAAAATACATTGTACAACGAGGTATTTGCGTTCAAACCAAAAATGACAGGTCCATTCACTGGTCCATTTAAAAATGGATTCGTCACTTTTACAACATTATGGTAGGTTGAACTTGAATCTTTGTTATAAACAAACAAACCTTTTAAAATCCCTGTATCATTTAGCCATCCTACGCCTAAAATTTTTGAGTTGACATTGCTGTAAAATGGCAAAACAGTGTTGTAAAAACCTATTTTTTTGTAATCATATTTAATTTCAGGTGCATAATTATTGAATGATCCATCGTTTTTAAGTTGAACAAAATCGACCAATTTTGTTTTATAACTGAACATTTTTACTTGATGAGAATGACATGAATATATGGATTGATTGGCTCTATCAACCGTAATTCCTGTGGGCATGTTGTTTTGGACGTATTTTGCAGTGGTGTCATAGCCTTTAAATATCCAAATAAGTGAACCAGATTTAGAATATTTCGCAATTTTAAAATAATTGTTGTAGCGCGGGTCGAAAGGATATTTAGAAGCTGAATCCCATGAGGGAATAGATTTAGCAATATATCCATCACCACCGTAAATGTACAAATTTCCGTCTAAATCGTGTTCAACGTCAACAATGGCATGCGGCTTTCCAACGAAAACTCCATAAAGGACCTTTGTTTTCTGTACAAATGGATCGATGATATACGGCGGTTTTAATGTTGGATTCTGTAACTCAAATCCGAAGATATGTTCCTTTATTTTGTGAAATCTGCAACTATTTTTTGGAATATTTTTCGCGTTTTCTGCAAATAAAAGGGATAATTCATCTTCCTTCCAGGTGGTTGAATCGATAGAGAATTCGATGTTGTTTTGATTGAATTTCAATGATTGTGAACCCATGATTTCAAATTGAATGTCTTCAATTTTTGCGTTTTTATGAAGATCAAAAGAATATTTGAGTTCTCCCTGAATTAGCTCATAAATGAGATCCGTGTTTGGGTATAAGTTTTTGAATATTAATTTCTTATATCCGTATTGTTTGCCCGATTTATTGCCGCCGGTAAAGTAATAGTTTGTTTTATTTTGAGGGACATTGATTGCCTGGGAATTGCAGTTGACCCATTGCTTTGTGAACGATTTCCCTCCTTCAAACCAAACCAATTTATCTGAATAAATTTCAATGATATCATTTCCTTTGACCACAGAATACAAACAGTTTGTGGCAGCATTGTCGTTTCTAGGACTACCTTCCAAAAACACCGTTTCGCCAAAGAGGTTTTCTTTTTTGCAAAACGGTTGCGCTTGCAGTGATATGGTCATCACCCAAAACAGAAGTAAGATATTGAATTTTAGTTTGTTGATATGAAAATATTAATGTTGCAATTTAATAATAAATATCAATTAAATATTAATTTGGTTTATTGGCTCAAATAAGTTTTTAGGCTTATTTTAATTCGTTTAATCTATCAAATCGTTTAATCCTTTATCTGTTTAACCCCTTTAAGCCAACTAACCATTCTAATCTTTTTTTGTATCTTTGCGCCATGAATACAGAACAGCATAAAGATTTAAAAGGCCGTGCAGAGGCTTTGAGGAGGTATCTTTGACCTCGATAGAAAACTAGCAGAGATTGCAGACGAAGAGGAACAAACCTTAGATCCTAGCTTTTGGAACGAACCTAAAAAAGCTGAAGCTCACTTAAGGAAAATTAAAGACAAGAAAGTATGGACAGATGGCTTTGCCAACGTTCAGAATTTGCTCGATGATCTTGAAATTCTAACAGAATTCCAAGAAATTGGCGAAAGTACCGCCGAGGAAGTTGATCAACAATATGTCAAATCATTAGAAGCCATTGAAAATTTGGAGTTTAAAAATATGCTCCAAAGTGAAGAAGATCACCTTGGTTGCGTATTAGAAATTAATGCCGGCGCCGGTGGAACTGAAAGTTGCGATTGGGCCGAAATTCTTTCTCGTATGTACATCATGTGGGGAGAAAAAAATGGATTTAAAGTCAACGAACTCGATAGAACCGACGGTGATGTTGCAGGAATTAAAAGTATTTCACTTGAATTTACCGGTGCAGACTTTGCTTTCGGATATCTAAAAGGAGAAAATGGAGTTCACCGAATGGTTAGAATTTCACCTTTCGATAGCAGTGCTCGCCGACATACTTCTTTTGCAAGTTGTTATGTTTATCCGCTTGTTGATGATACCATTGAAATTGAAATCAAGCCAAACGATGTTGAATTACATACATCACGTAGTGGTGGTGCTGGCGGACAAAACGTAAACAAAGTTGAAACCAAAGTTCAGTTAACACACATACCTACTGGAATTGTGGTTGTTTGTCAGGTCGATAGAAGTCAGTTAGGCAACCGTGAACGCGCCATGCAAATGTTGAAAAGCCGTTTGTATGAAATGGAAGTTCAAAAACGGAATGCTGCCCGCGAAGAAATTGAATCTGGAAAAATGAAAAACGAATGGGGTTCTCAAATTAGAAACTACGTTTTTCATCCATACAAACTCATTAAAGACGTGCGTACCGAAACTGAAACAAGTAACGTGCAAAATGTAATGGATGGCGATTTATGGCCATTTATAAAAAGTTATTTGCTTGCAATTAAACCTCAACCGAAAAAGGGATTATAGGATTATAGGATTATGAGATTATGAGATTATGAGATTAAAGGATTATGAACTAAACCTTCATAAACCTTCTAATCATCTAATCATCCTAATCTTTCTAACCCTTTTTTGTAAGTTGTTAAACACCTATCTCTGGCAACACTATGCTCAACCATGGGTTTCGGATATTTGGCGGTGCCGAATTCTGGAACCCAGGTTTTGATATACTTGAATTCAGGATCAAATTTCTGTGTTTGTAAAGTTGGATTGAATACCCTAAAATAGGGTGCCGCATCTACGCCGCTTCCTGCGGCCCATTGCCAGCCTCCATTGTTGCTAGCCAAATCAAAATCCAATAATTTTTCAGCAAAATAGGCTTCGCCCCAACGCCAATCGATTAGCAAGTGCTTCGTTAGAAAACTCGCAACAATCATTCGCACCCTGTTGTGCATGAAACCAGTTGAATTTAATTCTCGCATACCCGCATCTACAATGGGATAGCCTGTTTTACCCTGTGTCCAAAGTTCGAACGATTTTTCATCGTTGAGCCACTCAATTTTGTCGTATTGTGGTTTGAAAGACTCATTTACAATTCTTGGGAAATGAAAGATTATCTGCTGGTAAAAGTCCCGCCAAATCAATTCATTCACCCATTTTTCACTGAGTTTAAATCCTTTTAGCACTTTTTCCCTCACGCTAATTGTGCCAAAACGTAAATGGATGCTCAATCTGCTTGTTCCCAGAACCGAAGGAATGTCTCTGGTTTGTTCGTAATTCTTGATTCTTCCTTGCTCAACTTGCATCGATGGAATTTCTAAGCCACTTTTTTCAAACCCCATGTCACTCAAACTCGGCATTTCGCCAAATGAAAATGTTGCTAAGTTTTTGAGGTGTGATTCTGAGGGATATTGAACCGGTGGATTTTCTATATAACGCAGTTTCCATTTCTTCATGTATGGCGTAAAAACAGTATACGGCAGGCCGTCGTCTTTTGTAACTTCCGATTTTTCGAAAATCACCTGATCCTTGAAACTGCGAAAATTGCAATGATTATTTTCACAAAGTTCTGCAATTTTTGCGTCGCGAATAATGGCATTCGGTTCGTAATCAGTATTTGTGAAAATTTCAGCAACCGTGTTGGTCGATAGAATTTTTGTCCAAACTTCAACTGGATCTCCGTACCAAACTTCTATGTCGCTTTTAAGTCCTTCAAAATCTATGTGATTTCCAGTAAAAATATTCTTTAAATTCGAAAGCTGTTGGTGAATAAATTCAACGCGAGCGTCGTTTTTTTGACTCAGTTTGCTTAAAATATTTGTGTCGAAAATGAAAATAGGTTTTACCTTATTTCCACTATGTAATGCTTGATAAAAACCGTGATTGTCGTTGACTCTCAAGTCCCTGCGAAACCAAAAATACGTAAATTTATGCTCCATGAATTAAGTTTTCGATTGCCATTTCAATTGTAGGAAACTCAAATGCAAACGATTCTTTTAACAATTTCGAGGGATAAATGTTTTGATTTGTGAGTGTCAAAATGCTTCGTTCCCCTAAAATTGTTTTCAATATAAAGGCCGGAACATTTGGTGTGAAATTGATGGGCAAAATCGATTGATTTTGTTTCTTTGTTTCCAAGAGAATGGTTTTTGCAATTTTTCCTTGTTCACAAGGGTTGGGAGAAACTCCATTGTAAATTCCATTTGGTAATTTATTGTGAATGAGGTCTATATAAATGCTGACCAAGTCGTTTATGTGAATCCAACTCCATATGTTATCCGGACTTCCTGTTGTTGGAACAACTCCTAATTTGCGGAATTTATTCATAATGGGGAGGACACCTCCTTTGTTGGACAATACCAAACCTGTTCTCACAATACTGGTTTTGATACCGAGAGATTCCATTTGTAACGCTGCTTTTTCCCAATCTGAACAAACTTTAGCGAGAAATCCATTTCCTAACAAACCCGACTCATCTGTTCGATCTAAAACGGGGTCATTATAATATCCAATTGCCGAGGCCGAAATAAAATGTTTAGGTAAAATGTTGTGTTCTTTAAACATTTCAAATAATAAAGTTGTGCCATCAATGCGGGAATTATAGATAGAGGATTTATGAGCCTTTGTCCAAGGTTTACCAATATTGCTGCCAGCTAAATGGATTACACAATCAACATTTTCAAAAGCTTTTATATCTAATTTTTTAGAAAAAATGTTCCAAGTGAAATCTTTTTTAAGTGTTTGTTTGTTACTCTCGTGTATCAACGGAATAATTGTGTGATGTTGGGCTTGTAATTCCTTTACAAGAACGCTGCCAATAAGGCCGGAACTACCAGTAATTATTATTTTCATAAGTGATGGAAGACAATACAACAATCGAAACGAAAAAAA
>CAMBFD010000097.1 GCA_945865625.1 Chitinophaga pinensis | reverse complement strand
GGCGTTGACAACCAAAGTCCGGGTTTGAATTTTTCTCTTGGAAACTTCCTTGGGGCTTCAGAATTGGATGTAAATAGCCAAGAAATTGTGGTTGGAGCGAGTTCTGCTTTTTATGGACCTGGTGCCTTTAACGGAGTGATTAGCATAACCACAAAAGATCCATGGAAAACTCCAGGTTTTAGTTATAAATTTAAGGTTGGTGAACGTCAACTCATGGAAAATGCCTTGCGTTATGCCCATGTATTTAAATCTAAAAAGGGTCGAGAGCTCATTGCAATCAAAGCAAATTTCTTTTATATGAAAGCTTACGATTGGGAAGCAACTAACTCAGATCCTGTAAAAGGAACTTTACACAATTCTACCAATCTAGGCGGTTATGATGCGGTTAACCGATATGGCGATGAGCTTCCAGGCCCCGGAGAATACAACAAAACTTCACTTACCGGCATGTTTGAATTCCCTGGCTTAGGTCAGTTTTATCGCGAAGGATATTGGGAAAAAGACATTGTAGATTACAATACTTACAACTTAAAATCTTCATTTACCATTGCAGCAAAACCATTTCGCAATAAATCAATTGAATTTATCTACCAAACCAATTTTGGAATGGGAACAACAGTTTACCAAGGCGATAATCGATACAGTTTAAATGATATTAGATTTTGGCAAAATCGTTTTGAATTCAAACATAAAAATGGATTTGTGAGAATTTACGCCACCCAAGAAGATGCAGGAAATACGTATGATGCCGTTTTCACAGCATTAATTATACAACAAAAATCTAAACCAGCAGATTTATGGGGCGGCGATTATCAAAGTGCTTGGAAAACCAACTATGTGAGCAAAATGAGAAAATTACCCGGATATCCGGTTATTTTCCCTTATCAAAATCCTAAGGCATTTGCCGACAGCGTGAATATGGTCATTAACAACAACAAAGATCTCATTCAGCAATGGCAAGATGAATGTCGAAAAATTGCAAATAAATGGAGTAATTTCCAAAATAGGCCGCACAATTCTGCAACTTACGACCGATATGAAGTTGGAACTGCCCGATTTGATTCATTGAAAAACGATGTCACAAATCGAAAGAGCTTTGGCGAAGGTGGCAGCGGATTTTTCGATAAAAGTGCTTTGTATCATGCTCAAGCTGAACATCGATTTAACTTTGGTAAAAGAAACCAATTTGTAATTGGTATGAACGGGCGACTTTATCGTCCGAACACTCAAGGTACAATCTTTTCTGACACCAATGGTCGAATCATTCAAAATAGCGAAGCTGGTGCTTATGCGGGATTTGAAAACAAATCGTTCAACGACAAATTTAAAATCAACGCTACAATGCGTATCGATAAAAATATAAACTTCCCTTATATATATTCACCGGCATTTTCAGCGGTTTATACTCCTGATAAAACCACATATTACAGACTTTCACTCACAAGTGGAGTGCGTAATCCAACACTCGCCGATCAATATCTCTATTACAACGTGGGTAGAGCTATATTGCTTGGAAATATTACGGGATATAAAAATATGGTTACATTATCTTCATTGAATGATTATTTCCTCGACCCAATAAAAGATATCAGAAAGCTCAAATATTTCAATGTTGATCCAGTGCGTCCAGAAAAAGTTAAAAGCATTGAAATTGGATACAAATCATTCTTGTGGGACAATAAAATCAATATCGATCTAAGTACCTATTATTCTTATTATGAGGATTTTATAGGTTATAAAATTGGTTTTGATCCTAAGTTTAATAACATTTTAACAAATGAAATTATTGGTGGACAAGTGTATCGAATTGCCACAAATGCAAAAACAGCAGTAACCACCATGGGAACTTCTTTTGGTATCAATTACTTCTTTAAAGATAAATATACTCTAGGTTTCAACTACTCATTTAACCAACTCAATAAAAAAGACAATTCTGACCCAATCATACCCGCATTCAATACGCCAAAAAATAAATTTAACTTGAGTATTGGTGGTTCGCAATTGGAATATAAAAAAATTAAAAATGTATCTTTCAATGTTAACCTTAAGTGGATTGAAGGATTTGTTTATGAAGGGTCACCTCAATTCACTGGTGATGTGCCCACATATTGGATGTTAGATGCAATGATTTCTAAAGAAATTCCTAACTATCATATTCAAATTAAATTGGGCGCTTCTAACCTAACAAATAATTTAGCACTTCAAGTTTATGGTGGGCCTAGAATTGGTAGAATGGCATATATAAGTTTGTTATTTGACATTTCTCATGCCGATATGAAAAAATAATCCGTAAAAAATAAAATTTATTAAATACATTTGTTATAAATAAAACACGATCACTAAACTATGAAAAAACATTTACTTTTACTTACAGTTGCCTTTACATCTGTTTGTGCTTGGTCTCAAACTCGATTTTTAGACAACGTTTTGAGCCCTGCTCAAATTGGCGTAACCCCTAATGTTACTTACGCTCAAAATTACACTGTGTTATATGGAGATATTGACACAACTAAACCTGGACCACAATTCATGTTGGAGTCTTTGAAAATGGATATTTACGAACCTACAGATGGTTCTACGAAACGTCCACTAATTATTTACTTAGGCACAGGTAGTTTCTTACCTCGTTACATCAACAAAACACCAACAGGTGCAAGAGATGACTCTGCAACAGTAGAAATGTGTCGTCAGTTTGCGAGAAAAGGTTATGTTGTTGCATCAATTTCTTACCGTCAAGGTTGGAACCCAACTTCAACAGATGAAACTGTTCGTCGTTCTACAATTATCAATGCAGCTTACAAAGGTGTTCAAGATTTACACGCTTGTATTCGTTACTTCAAAGAAAATGTTGCGATTTATGGTAATACTTTTAACATTGATACAACAAAAATTTGTACTGGTGGTCAAGGTACTGGTTCATACATCACTTCAGCTTACGCTTCACTTGACAAGCAAAGCGAAATTAAAATTGCCAAATTCAGAGATCCTTCAAATGGTAAAATTTTCGTAAATGATACCATGTGGGGTGACCGTTTCGGATTTGGTGGATACCCTGGTTTCAACAAAGCCAACACTCCTGGTTACACATCAACCGCAAAAGTTGCTTTTGCAATTGGTGGCGCATTGGGTGATAGCACTTGGATGAATGCTGGTGAAATTCCATTGATCTGGTCTCATTCAGTATACGATCCATTTGCTCCTTACACAACTGGTATGGTAAACGTACCAGGCACTACTTTGCAAGTTGTTGAGGTTTCTGGTGGCCGCGATGTTATGGCTCGTTGCCAACGTCTTGGTAACACTGCTCCTTACAAAGGTAAAGTGATGGACGATTACACCCGCGCTGCAAATGTTTACAATCAAGGCATCGATGGTCTTTACCCTGTTGTTGGTATGTTAAACGCTTCTGGTCCTTACGAATGGTGGGATACTAACAAAATCAAAATGTTACCTGCTCAATTCTATGATGTTAAAGCTATCTTAGGCGGAGCGAAAGCTTCTAACCCATACATGAGCAAAGCTCGCGCTTTAACTCACATCGATACTTTACAGCACTATTTTGCTCCACGTATCGCTGTTTCTTTAGGTTTAGTTGCTTCAGTAGGTGTTGAAAATACCAACTTAGGTTCTAATGTAACCATTGCTCCTAACCCTGCTAAAAACCATTTAATCATTCATAACAACTGGGATAACAACCAATTAAATACCGCTTCAATCTATGATATGAACGGTAGAATGGTTCAAAAGTTAGTGGTTACTGGTAACCATAACGTTTATAACTTAAATCTTCCTGCTGGTCTTTATGTTGTTCAAATGCAATTTGACAATGGAACTGGCACCAAAAAGTTAGTGATTGAATAATCCTAACTTTTTAATATACTGAATTTAAAGGGGTGCACACAATGCACCCCTTTTCTTTTGTACTTGCCATAAAAATCGCGTATTTTTGCACCTTTATTGATTTTAACTCGTTTATCCATGTATTCAACCCTTAAAAACCTTAATTGGCCTGAGATTGAAAAAGAAATCCTAGAATTCTGGGACTCCGAAAATATCTTTCAATTAAGCGTGAACCAGCGCCCAGAAAATAATACCTTCACCTTCTTTGAAGGTCCGCCATCTGCAAACGGTATGCCTGGTATTCACCATGTTATGGCTAGGGCTATGAAAGACATCTTCTGCCGTTACAAAACCTTACAAGGTTTTAGGGTGGCTAGAAAAGCTGGATGGGATACCCACGGATTACCAATTGAACTTCAAGTTGAAAAACGACTTGGAATCAGAAAAGAGGATATTGGCACTAAAATTTCACTTGAAGACTACAACAAAGAATGTAGAACCGATGTGCTTATGTTCAAAGATAAATGGGATGAGCTCACCCACAGAATCGGATTTTGGGTCGACCTCAAAGATCCTTATATCACCTACGAAAATAACTACATTGAAACCCTTTGGTATCTATTAAAACAGCTTCATGAAAAAGATTTCCTTTACAAGGGTTACACCATACAACCTTTTTCTCCTGCCGCTGGTACTGGATTAAGCTCACATGAGTTAAACCAACCTGGTACTTATCAGAACGTTAAAGACACCACCATTGTTGCACAATTTAAAAAGGTCAATACTAAAAATGAATACTTTTTAGCTTGGACAACTACGCCATGGACATTGCCGAGCAACACCGCTTTGGCTGTTGGTGAAAATATTCAATACGAAGATATTCAAACATTTAACCAATATACTGGTGAACCCATCATTGTGACCCTAGCTTCGGCTTTGAAGGGAAAATATTTCCCAGCTGAAAATGAAAATGGTGATTTTGAGGGATATACCCTCGGTCAAAAAAACATCCCTTGGAAATCTTTAAAAACTTCCATCGGAAAAGATTTAGCCGGAACCCGTTACGAACAGTTACTTCCATACGCACAGCCAGAATCTGGCGAAGCATTTATAGTTGTCATTGGCGATTTTGTGAGCACCGAAGACGGTACCGGTATTGTTCATATTGCCCCAAGTTTTGGTGCCGATGACTTTAGAACGGCTAAAGAAAATGGCATTGGTGCTTTAACCCTTGTTGATAAAAAAGGTCGCTTCGTAGAAGCGGTCACTGATTTTGCAAATGAATTTGTAAAAGAAGCTTATCTCACCGACGATGAAAAAGCGGAAGAAACCCAAAAACAAGGTCGGGATAAATATTTAGGCGTCGACGAACGTATAGCCATTAAATTAAAGACCGAAAACAAAGCGTTTAAGGTTGAAAAATACGAACATACATACCCGCATTGCTGGAGAACCGATAAACCAATTTTATATTACCCTCTAGAAAGTTGGTTTATTAAAACTACCGCGGTTAAAGACCGTTTGGTAGAATTAAATAAAACAATCAACTGGAAACCAAAAAGTACAGGTGAAGGTAGATTTGGCAATTGGTTGGAAAACCTTGTAGATTGGAATTTAAGTCGCTCCAGATTCTGGGGAACACCTCTTCCAATCTGGAGAACTGAAGATGGTACAGAAGAAAAGTGCATTGGAAGTATCGATGAGCTAAAATCGGAAATTCTAAAGGCCAACATTGCTTTAAACCTCAATCAAAATCCTGAAGAAGCAACCCTAGATCTTCACAGACCATACGTCGACAGAATTACTTTGGTGAGTGAATCTGGAAAACCAATGACCAGAGAAACCGACTTAATTGACGTTTGGTTCGATAGCGGAGCAATGCCTTATGCACAATGGCATTGGCCATTTGAAAACAAAGAAATTTTTGAAAAGAATTTTCCAGCAGACTTTATTGCTGAAGGTGTTGACCAAACCCGTGGTTGGTTCTTCACCCTTCATGCAATTGGGGTGATGCTGTTTGATAACGTTGCCTTTAAAAACGTGATTGCCAATGGTTTGGTGCTCGATAAAAATGGCAACAAAATGAGCAAACGCCTGGGAAACGCCGTTGATCCGTTTACCACCGTAGAAAATTATGGCGCCGATGCATTGCGTTGGTACATGTCTACCAACTCTCAACCTTGGGATAACCTCAAATTCGATACCGATGGTGTGGTTGAATCGCAACGTAAATTCTTAGGCACCCTTTACAATACTTATAGCTTTTTTGCAATTTATGCAAATATTGACCAGTTTGTTTTTCGTGTAAATCAACAAACACCAGTTGCATCTCGCTCAGAGTTAGATCGTTGGATCTTGAGCAAATTAAACTCCCTCATTTTGGAAGTGACAGAAGCTTTAGACGATTACGATCCAACAAAAGCGGCACGTGCTATTGAAGAATTTGTGAGCGAACAATTGAGCAATTGGTATGTCCGTTTATCGAGACGAGTATTCTGGAAAGGTGAAATGAATGCCGATAAGCAAGCAGCCTACGAAACACTTTACACTTGCCTAGATGCCATCAGCCGCATGATGTCGCCAATTAGCCCATTCTTCTCAGATTGGTTATACCGCAACCTAAATGCGCCTATCATTGCCAACAACGAAGCTCCAAAATCTGTCCATTTAACCAATTGGCCAGTTGTGAATCAGGCGTCCATCCAAGTTGAGTTAGAGATGCAAATGCAGCGCGCTCAAACCATTTGTAGCCTGGTTTTATCCCTCCGAAAAAAGGAAAAAATCAAGGTTCGTCAACCATTACAAAAAATGCTCATCCCTGCATTAACACCTCAAATGAAATCGCAAATTGAACATGTTGCAACACTCATTCAAAGCGAGGTAAATGTAAAGGAAATTGAATATTTAGAAGCCGATAACGCATTGTTGGTAAAGAAAATAAAACCTAACTTCAAAACA
>CAMBFD010000096.1 GCA_945865625.1 Chitinophaga pinensis | reverse complement strand
ATAAAAAGCAATAAATAAGACCACAAAGCTGTCGATAAATTGGCTAACAACAGTGCTTCCCGTTGCCCTTAACCAAATGAATTTATTGTTTGTTTTATCTTTTATTTTATTGAAAATAAAGGCGTCAACCAATTGTCCGAAAAGGAAAGCAACCAATGATCCTAAGATGATCATTAAACCGGCACCAAAAACTGAGTTGTAGGCAGTGGTCATATTCGTGATGCCAAGTTTTGATCCAGATTGTAACCAAAAATCGGCGCCATCTAATCCCATAGCAACTCTAACCATTAAAAACGAATAAACTAACATAACTACTGCAATGTAAGTGAGTTTTCTGACACCTTTTTTGCCGTAATATTCATTGATAATATCGGTCATTATAAATACAAAAGGCCATAAGATAACGCCGGCTGTCATATTAAATTGACAAGGCGTTCCCAATATGGTAAAATTCAACAATGGAATTCCTAGCGTCTTTTCGAGTGAAAATATTTTGGCACCAATAAATTCAGCAACAATTGCGTTGGTGAGGAAAAATCCACCTAGAATTATAAATAAGTTGTTTTTTTTGTTTTCTAATTCAATAGACATCGCTCAAAAATACGGCAATTTGGACACACTTTAAAATGTGTAAAACCAATTTTAATCAATGTTTGAACTTGAATTAAATTGCGACTGTAAATGTTAAACAAAATGAAACATATTTTAATAATTTGCATTGTAACAATTTATGGGATTGCAAATTTGGTTGGTCAAACACAAAAGGAAATTGATTTATTTAATGAAGGTATTAAATTTCAACAATCGGAAAAATACACTGAGGCAGTCAATACATTCAATACCTTAATTACGATGGCGCCAACAAACGCAAGTTATTGGTACAATAGAGGAGTGGCCAAACTACAATTGAAGAACTACGGTGAGGCAGTTGTTGATTTAAATAAATGTATTTATATAGATACTTCAATTTCTGAAGCATACTTTAATCGCCATTTAGCCTATAAATTTACTTCGAATTTCCAATTTGCTCTCGCTGATATTTCGAAATATATCGAAAATTTTCCAAATGATCCAGAATCTCGAAAATCTCGTTATGCACTTTCAATGCAAATGAAAGAATATGAATATTCTGAAATTGATGCAAAATGGATGATAAAAAATGGAATTGGTAGCGATACCGTGAAAATTCAATTGTTGTCTATTTTTGACGCGTTAAAAAAGCCGCAGGAAAAATTGCTTTTTTTAAATTCTGAGATTTCTAAAAACTCAGATAATGTTAAAATGTATTATTTCAGAGCCCTGTGTAATCATGAACTGGAACAGTATGAAATGTCGAATTCCGATCTAGATCGATTTTTGCTTTCAGAAACAAAAAATGTAGATGCCATGAAACTCAAATTTGAGAATTATTTTTTCTTAAAGCAATTTGAAAAATCAATTGTAATTATTGAAGAATTAATTGATGACAATAAGAAAAATGGCACTTATTATGCCGATTATGGTCATGTTTTGTTGCAAATGAGAAATTGGAAAGAAGCTGAGAAAAAGTTCACCCAGGCAATAAAAATGAAAACAGAAAATATTTCTTATGTATATTTGGGAAGGGGAATTGCACGTTATAATATTGGTAAAGTTGGATTGGCATGTCAAGATTGGGAAAGAAGTGTTCTTATGGGAGAAAAAAATGCCACCAAATACATGGAACAATATTGTAAATAAAAGAGGATGAACAAAACGATTAGTAATATTTTAGGTTTGGGAGGAATTGCGATTTTGTCGTTAAGCCTTACCAGTGGTGGTGAGAGATCTCATATTTCGGTAAATGAAAATGATTTTGTACTCGCAAATGATAGTCATTTTGTCATTAAAAACGATACTTTCCATTTTTTATCAATTGAAAAAGATTCAGCGGCTTATGACTTGTTATATTCTAACAATGTAGCTTTTTGGAAGAAGGACATATTGTTATCTTCAGATTCTTTTTTAGTTGTAAATCAGTATGATAGAGAGGTTTTTGACGTGGTTCATAAAAACTCAGTGAATAAAATTGAACGAAGTCAAAATTTAACAACTTTAGGTAAATTGTATGGTTATCGATATAATGTCCCCCAGCAAATAAAAATTAAGTTTGTTAGAGGTCGTAGAGAGTTTTTTGATTATGCAGTTATTGGACCAAAATTAAAAGAAGCCTATAAAGTTTTCAATGCCGTTGGTGCCGATCCTACAATAGCGCAGTTGTTACTGTTGATCGAAAGTCCTAACAATCATAAAGGAGTTTCACACTCCGGAGCTGCTGGACATTTTCAGATAATGCCTTCTGTTGCAAGAAAATATGGACTAAGAATTAATGCAAGATTCGATGAGCGACATAATTTCGCCAGAAGTTCATATGCTGCTGCTCGATTGGTCAAGGAATATTGTATTCCACAAGCTAAAAGAATTTGCAATGCTCAAGGCATTGAAATTTCAGAAGAATCACTTTGGTTTAAGTTATTGGCTTTGCATATTTACAACGCAGGCTCAGGAAATGTTTCAAAAGCAGTTAGACATTTACCCGAAGTTAAAAACGGGAATGAATTAATTAAGCGATTATGGAGAACCAATGTAGGGGCATTTCAAAACAGTTCCCAAAACTATTCGCAGGTATGCTTAGCGAGTTATTTGGGTTATAAAGACTATTTAAAGTCTAAAACACAAAAGTAATTTTAGCATCATTTTTTGATTTTTGATATTAATTTGATTTTTCTCGAGTCAAAATTTGATCTAAGTGTACTAAAAAATAAACATTTCCCAATAAAAAAAATAGAAGTTCGAATCGCAAGTTATAGATTTATAATAAAATATTACACTAATTTAGATAGATTTCAAATTGCAAAGGATGTTAACAAATTATTTCAAGTGCAAGGATTCACTATCTATATTTGCGGCACGGAATATTTCGTAAAAGACATGAGCATAAATCGATTCAAATTTTGGGCATTAACAGCACTCTTAGCTGTATCCGTTCCAAGTTTTGCACAAGACAAGCCGAATGCCGAAGAAGGTAAAAAGCTTTATGAAGCGAACAATTGTGGCAGTTGTCATGCATTAGACAAGAAAGTTGTGGGTCCCGCTTTGCGTGGAGTTCATACAAGGAGATCAGAAGAATGGCTAGTCCAATGGATTAGAAACAACAAAAAATTCAGAGAGAGCGGCGATCCAGATGCGAACGCATTATACCAAGAATATGGTGGAGCTCAAATGAATATTTTTGAGAACTTAAAGCCAGCTGATGTTCTGAATATTGTTGAATACATCAAAACTGCTCCTGAGCCAAAGAAACCAACCGCAGTTGCCGATCCTAATGTGGGAGGAGCAGACAAAGAAGATCCATCATCCAAATACATCTTATTAATTTTAGTTGCAGTATTTGCAATTATCTTGTTTGTATTGGCGAGGGTGAAAAACACTTTGAAGCGTGTAGCTGCAGAAAAAGATTCTTCATCTGATGAAGAGATGAACGATACCCGTAAGTTCTATCAAAAAGTTTTACCTAAAACTTTGGCAAATATGAATCCTACAGTATTGGCAATCTTTACGGTATTGGCTATTGGTGTTCCAGGTGCATATTATGGATATAAATTTGCAATCACAGAAGTGGGTGTTCAAAAAGGTTACGCTCCAACTCAACCAATTGCTTTCTCGCACAAATTGCATGCTGGTGAATTGAAAGTTGATTGTAAATATTGTCACTCATCTGTAGAAGAAAGCAAGAGTGCAAGTATTCCTGCACTTAATACTTGTATGAATTGTCATAAAGGTGTTCAGTTGACAGACAAATACAACGGTGAAATTTCTCCAGAGATTAAAAAGATTTACAAAGCTTTAGATTATAACCCTGAAGATAGCGCAGGTAAAGAATATGGTAAGAATCCTAATCCAGTTCGTTGGGTGAGAATTCATAATTTGCCAGATCACGCATATTTCAACCACTCACAGCACGTGAAAGTAGGGAAATTACAGTGTCAAACCTGTCATGGTCCAGTCGAAAAAATGGAAGTAGTTCAACAATGGAACACTTTACAAATGGGTTGGTGTATTGATTGTCACAGAAATTCAGGTATTGATGTAGCAAACAATAATTATTACTTGGCTTTACACAACAAAGCACAAAAAGATCTAAAAGCAAATCAAAACCATAGTCAATACTATGGCCCAGATGGCAAGGTAAAAATCACTCCAGCAATGAACGGTGGTTTAGAATGTTCAAAATGTCATTATTAATCAAAAAAGAAAAAAACCAATCATGTCAAATAATATAAAATATTGGAAAGGCGAAGAGGAGTTAAACAGAGATCCGAATTTCATTTCGGCTCAAAAGAATGAGTTTAATGAAGCATTGCCCTTAGAGGAAGTATTATCAGAAGACGGGTTTGAATTAAACTCTAATCGTCGTGATTTCCTAAAGTATTTTGGATTTAGCGTAACAGCTGTAACATTAGCTGCTTGTTATAAAACAAAAATAAGGCATGCTGTGCCTTATTTGGTAAAGCCTGAAGATATCACTCCAGGTGTTGCAAACTATTATCGTTCAACTTGTGGTGGATGTTCTGTAGGATGCGGAATTGAAGTAAAGGTAAGAGAAGGTCGTCCAATTAAAGTAGACGGTAGCCCTGAGTCAGTAATTTCAAACGGTGGTTTGTGTGCATCTGGTCAAGCTTCAATTTTGTCTTTATACGATACAGAGCGTTTAGCAAATCCTTTGTCTAAAGGAAGTGAAGTTGCAGATTGGACAAAAATTGATGCAGACATCACTGCGGCAATGAAATCTATTCAATCAGCAAACGGTAAAATCGCTTTGGTTTCATCTTCAATTAATAGCCCTTCAACTTTAAAATCGATTGAAGCATTCAAAACAGCTTTTCCTTCAGTAGAACACGTAACATACGATGCAGTTTCTTATAACGGTATGTTAAATGCAAATGCTGAAGATTTCGGAAAGCGTGCTTTACCAAGATATAATTTTGAAAAAGCAAAAACTGTTGTAAGTTTTGGTGCCGATTTCTTAGGAACTTGGTTGTCACCAGTAGAATTTACAAAAGGATATACAAAACACAGAATTCCAACTGTAGAAGGTGGAATGTCGTTGCATATTCAATTTGAAAGTGCATTGAGCATGACAGGAACAAATGCTGATTACCGTTTCCCAATGCAATCATCTAAAGAATTGGCTTATGTAACAACTTTGTATAACGTAATTGCAAGAAGCGCTGGCGCCAAAGAAGTTGCAGTTCCTACCAATTCTGAATTGGCAGGTAACTCAATTGAAAAAGCTGCAAAAGCTTTATTGTCGCAAAAAGGAAGTTCTATCGTAATTTCTTCAAGCAACGATGTTGCAGTTCAGAAAGTTGTGAATGCAATCAACGCATTGTTAAACAACTACGGGTCTACAATTGACATCGTGAACCATAGCAATCAGTTTAAAGGTGATGATGCCGGTGTATCAAATGTATTGAAAGGATTAACCTCTGGTACTATTTCAGGTGTTATTTTCTACAATACAAATCCAGTGTTCAACCATAGCAAAGAATGGACGGTAGCAATTGCGAAAGCTAAATTGTCTGTTTCTTTTGCTCAAAGCAAAGACGAAACTGCTGCTGTTTGTGGTTATGTTTGCCCAGATAATCATTACTTAGAAAGTTGGAATGATAGCGAACCAGTGAATGGTGTTTATCACTTCACTCAACCTACAATTTCAAACGTATTCAATACACGTCAAGCACAAGAATCATTGTTGACTTGGGCAAATGCTTTGCCCTCAACCGACACTGATACTTTGAAATCAAAAGGTATTTTGTCACAAAAGCCGAATGCTGATGCTTTCTATTTGTTCATGAAGAACAATTGGGTTGCAATTTTAGGTTCTGAAAATGCATTCAATAATTGCTTAGAAGTTGGTTTCTATCAAACCACAACTACTGCAGGTGTTGCAGCTTATGCAGGTAACATTTCTACATTGGCTGATGCCGTTTCTAAATCAAGCAAATCAAATGGTATTGATTTAGTATTGTACCAATCAGTTGGAATGAGAGATGGCGCAAGCGGAAATAACCCTTGGTTATACGAATTGCCAGATCCCGTTTCTAAAGTATGTTGGGATAACTACGTTGCCTTACCTAAGTCGTTAGCGGCTAAATTAGGCATTGCTGAAGATGATACTGTAAACATTGAGGTGAATGGTGTTAAATTAAACAACGTTCCTGCGTTAATTCAACCTGGTCAAGCAAACAATACTGTTTCTTTGGCTTTAGGATTTGGTAGAACTCACGCTGGTAAAGTGGGTGGTTCTATTGAAAAAGGATTTAGCTCCGTTGGTGTGAATGCATTCAACTTTGTAAATGCTACAAATAGAAATTTAGTTTTATCTGATGTTAAAATCACAAAAGGTGACGAAACGTATCATTTAGCACAAACTCAAACGCATCATAGCATTGAGGGACGTGATATTGTTCGTGAATCTACATTCGAAGCTTGGAAGAAAAATCCTAAAGCTGGAAACGATAAAGCAAAAACACACGTATATACAATTTGGGAGAAACGCGATTACCGTAAAGATGGTTCTCCAAACCATTTATGGGCAATGGCAATTGACTTAAATGCATGTACTGGTTGTGGTTCTTGCGTAGTGAGTTGTTCAATTGAAAATAACGTACCGGTTGTAGGTCGCGACGAAATTAGATTGCGTCGTGAAATGCATTGGATTCGTATTGATCGTTACTATTCTTTTGCAAACACGCAAAAAGATCAATTTGAGGGAGCTAAATATATCACTCGTGAAAAG
>CAMBFD010000095.1 GCA_945865625.1 Chitinophaga pinensis | reverse complement strand
TAATGTTTGAGCGGGTACAATATAAAATAGATATGTTTTATTGGTTTATGACAGAATGGAGGTTGGGCAATCCGTACAAATCAGATGATTCTAAATTGTGGGTGGATTGGGGTTTCTCCTATATAGAACAACGAAAAATGGGACACAGTGTGATTCGTTTCAAAGTGCAAATGTTAAAAACTTATAATTATAATTGGTGGTATAAGCTGGGTGCTGTAGATGAAGGTTTCAGATTCTCCGGTTTGAATCCGTGGTCGTTAAATTCAGAAATTTCATTAGTACATCAATTTTAGTAGGATGAAAAAGCAAACATTGATTACGTTTTTCGTGTTGTTTTCACAATCATTGATTGGGCAATTTCTGTCTAAAGACTTTGGAAATATTAGGGTAGAGCAGTTGACGGATGAGCAATTACGGCAGTATAAAACTCAGATTGCCAATGCCAAAATGAGTGAAACAGAAGCTACAGAGTTGGCCAAAAAGAAGGGGATGTCCGATGAACAAGCCATGAAATTGAAGGCAAGACTGTCAGAAATTAATGGGCCCGAATTACCACAATCCAATGAAGATCCAAAAAAACGTCAGGATACGGCGGGAACAAAAGATCGAGTGATTGAGCAATTACCCAGTGCTAAATTGGAAAAAGTCTTTGGCGCGGATATTTTCACATCCAATAATATGAGTTTTGCTCCAAACATAAGGGTGGCAACACCCAAGAATTATGTGTTGGGTCCAGATGATAAATTGGAAGTAATCGTCTATGGTTATCAGGAGGTAAATTGGAATTTAACAGTTACAAAAGAGGGTTTTGTTCGCTTACCTATGGTAGGTTTAGTGAGTGTTTCAGGCAAGACGATAGAATTCGCCAGTGGAATAATTCGAAATAAGATGATTGCAAATGGGTATGCAAGCATTCAATCGGGTGAAAGTAAATTTGGTTTATATCTTCAAGATATTCGGAGTATTCATGTGACAATGTTGGGGGTGAAACGCCCAGGTAATTATTTATTGCCGTCATTGGTTACATTGTTTCATGCATTGTATGCAGGAGGGGGTCCTGCCGACAATGGATCTTATAGAAGTATCCAAGTCATTCGGAATGGGAAGGTATTTAAAACAATTGATTTGTATGATTTTATGCTCCGCGGTAACGATAAGGGCGATATCGCATTGCAAGATGATGATATTATTTTTATTCCATATTATACCAACCGTGTGAGTATTCAGGGGCAGGTTATGCGTCCCGGATTGTTTGAATTAATGTCTGATGACAATTTAGATAGTTTGTTGTTTTTTGCTGGGGGTATGAATGCATTGGCTTTCAAGGAGCACATTTATATTGAGAAAATTGGGAAAAACAGTTTGTCTGTGAAAGATGTTTTCCGCGATTCGTTTGGTACATACTATCCAAGCAATGGGGATAAAATACAGGTGGGTGCGATTACCAATCGTTTTTTGAATCGCGTAATCATTGGTGGCGGTGTATCGCGACCAGGCAAATATGAAATAGTAGATTCAATGCGTTTAAAGGAGTTGATTGAGAATGCAGGAGGTTTAACGGAGGATGTTGTGATGCAGCGTGGTGTAATCGTCCGCGAGAATTTTGACCGCAAATTTTCCTATTTACATTTTGATGTTGCACAAGTATTGGCGGGTGTTGAAAAACATAATTTACTATTACAGAACAGAGATTCTATCATCATTTTGGACAACAGAATGTTTGATTATAAACCCGTTGTTAGGGTTTTGGGTGATGTAAGGAATCCGTCCAGTTTTCGCTTTTCACAAGGAATGACGCTAGGAGATGCTATGTTTTTAGCTGGAGGATTTAATAGAACCGCTATAAGATCTTTTGTGGAAGTGATTAGACCCTTGCGTGGTAGAGATACAACATCGATGGTGTATCGTACAATTGTTGACGATTCATTGAATATTATGGATGGCGAATTCCTTTTAGAAAAGGAAGATTTAGTGGTTGTAAGACCTGATCCCCTTTTTAAGCCTGTTGAGTATGTTATTTTGGATGGGGAGGTAAATTTCCCCGGTATATATAGTTTGCCAAATCGATCATTTAGGGTCTCTGATTTGTCCGAAATGGGTGGTGGACTAACAAAATTTGCGAATAAGGAAGCGGTTTTTTTAATGCGCATTCAAAAGGATGGAATTAGGGAACAAGCACTCCAAAAAGTGATGAAAAAAGTTAATGAGATGGGTGATATAGACAGCAATTTCATTGATCCAGGATTCACTGTTCGCACCGATGCTAATTTAGACATGGTACCGATAGATTATGCCGCAATACAGAGAAACCCAAGTGGAACAGCAGATATTCTACTTGAAGGGGGAGATCGGATTGTAGTAGAAAAAAGGAGGGATGTAGTCACGGTAAATGGCAGAATCTTTAATGCTGGGGTATTCCCGTATGAGAAATTTGCGGATGTTAAATATTACGTCGAAAGTAGTGGTGGATTTATGGATGATGCAGATAAGAAAGAGCTTTTTGTGATTTATAGTAATGGGAGATCCAAGACCACCAAGAATTTCTTATTTTTCCGTGTGTATCCCAAGATTAGAAGGGATTGTATTGTAATGGTGCCACAGTACCAAAGGAAGGTTAATAAACAAGACAAGGATGTTGTTGCTTCCATGGCAAAAGTGAGTATTATTTCATCTATGATGGGATTCTTATGGACCATTTTTAGGAATTAATTCATGTTTTGTGCCCCTCCCTCAAGGCATTTGTTTTCATGGAGCGATTCTTCGGTGTTGCCGAATTTATTTCAAAATGAAATTGTTGGGAGTAGAAGGGTTTATTACGGGAATTCTTGGATTCTTCTATTGGCAGTTTTATTCCGAAAAATAAAAAACCATAAATCTAACAAGTCCATCATTGTCTTGCCAAATTACTGCTGTAACGAATTTGTGAAGGCAATTTTATTGGCACAATGCGAGCCCCTTTTTATTGATGTTGATGACCTTGGTGTCATTGATATTGATGCATTGGCCTATACCTTAAGATCAAAGAGCAACGCAATTTTGGCTGTTATGTTGGCAAATAATACTGGTAAAAATGCTGATTTACAAGTCGTTAAAAAACTGTGTTTGGAGACAGATATTCTCTTAATTGAAGATGCAGGATACAGTGTGGGTGGAAGCGATGTAGAGTTCAATAAATTTGGAACAATTGCGGACATTGTGATAATAAATATGAGCGAGGGAAAACTATTGCCCGTAGGTGGCGGTGTATTGTTGGTAGACCACAGTGTAAATTTGTCGCTTGGATTAGAAGAAATAAATCCGCCAAAATTGGTAGATGGGTTTAGGGATTTGTTGTCATATTTTATTTATTGTTTGGGGAGTCAAAATTTAGTCTTCAGCCTTCATCGGTATTTGAAATTAAAAATAGGTTGGGATCTAAAAAGGTTAATGAGTAGCGAAGTTTTGCGTAGAAATGAAAACTATCGACAAGGTGATATTCATGGTAATATTGGGCAATTGAATTTAGACGTTACATTTCTTGATAGTATTTCACATCAATCTTTGAGGTCAATTTCACGTTTTAAACGATTTTGGATCCAAAAGAGTTATGCGAATATTCCCAATATAACAGATAGGCGTTGGAAGCTGTATTGTTTTTATCGTGATGCGTTGGAGGCGGATTTTAGTATTATGCAATATCACGAAAATGAGGTCATTGTTAAAGTGCCGATTTTGTTGATTGGATTAAACGAAAGAGAAAAAGAAGAGTTATCATGTTTTGGCGTTACTAAGCAATATTCGGATGAATGGGTATATCACAATCCTAAAGAATTCCCTAAATCCTCTAAATTTTTTCAATGGCAGTATAATTTGCCAGTACACGAAGGGATTTCTTGGCAGCGGGCAGAAAAGTTGGTAAAATTTTTGTTGGTAAAATCGAACTGAAAAATAAAATTTATATGGGATTAAAATCGAGGGTAGAACGGGAAATATTCAATTTAATGCATCCAATGCCAGTGTATAAACCTTTAAGAAAATCAAGACCTATAAATCGTTTGGATGTCCCATCGGCATGGTCTGGATTGGAAGAAATAATAGAATCTCTATTGATCCAATTCTCAATCAATAGAGATTCTTGCATCGAGTTCGGTACGGAGTATGGGTATTCAACTGTGGCGTTTTCTAATTTTTTTCATAATGTGAAGGGGATAGATTTGTTTTTGGGCGATGCACATTCAGGGCTGAAGACTGACCACTACAATGAAACCAAGGCGCTATTATCGCAGTATCCCAATATTGAATTGGTACAGGCTGACTTTAGGGACTATGTTTTGAGTGATAATAATCATTATAACTTAGCTCATGTTGACATTGTTCATACATATCAAGAAACGTTTGATTGCGGGTATTGGGCTTTACAACATAGTGATTGTTGTTTATTTCACGATACCAATAGTTTCAAGGAGGTAAGGCAGGCTGTGATAGATTTAGCTAAAGTAACAGGTAGAAAATTGTACAACTATCCACATCACCACGGATTGGGAATTATTATATAATATGAGTTTATGATCTTGCTGATCTTGAATATCATTCTTCTTTTTTTGTTGCTGTCAAGTGACCATCGAAAATCATTATGGGATGTTATCATCATAGTGCCATGCTTGTTTGGTCTAATAATTCTAATACTAACGGAAGCAATGGGATTGTTTCGTGCTTTGGATCGGGAGACGATGATTTTATGTTGGAGCTGTATTGATTTTTTCTTACTGTTTTGGGTTGTAAAATGGAAGAAATGTATTAGCCCTCGTATTGTCGATTGGAAAGAAAAAATCTTCGTAATTATTCAGACTTCAACGCAAATTGAGCGCTTGATTTTTTCTTTTTCTTTGGTATTGTTGGCGTTAGTGTTTCTGAGTGGGTTCTGCTACCCCCCTAACAATTGGGACTCTATGACCTACCATATGGCACGAATTATTCATTGGGTAGGCAATGATTCGGTTAACTATTATCCAACCCACATATATCGCCAAATATATCAATCACCATTGATGGAGTATATGGTTATGCACGTTTGCGTATTAAATCAATCGGATGTTTGGGCATTTGTTATACAATTCGGATTCTATATTTTTTCAGGTATTGCATTTATTGCAATACTATCGATGTTGGGATTAAAACGGCTGCCAATGGTTATTGGGACCTCAGTTTTTTTGTTATTACCTGAAGGGGTACTTCAAGCGAGTAGTACACAAAACGATCTAGTAACTGTTTTTTACTTTTTAACGGCTCTTTATTTTGTTTTAAAAATTATAAAAGGAAATACTGGAATTGCGCATTTCTTTTTTTGGGGGTTGGCAATGGGGTTATGCATTCAAACCAAAGCGACTGGATATATATACTTGGGGCCATTAATTATTATGACTGTGCCCGTGTTGATAAAACAGAATTGGCGTAGGGGAAATATCCGAATTTTTAGTTTGTTATTATTGGTTTCAGTCGTCGTTGTGCTTGTTAATGGTGCAATGTATTGGCGGAATTTGCAATTTAATAATTCTTTATTGGGTGGAGATGCAGCGGAAAGAGAAATGCTTTTCAATAATAACCATTCCCTAGGTGTCATAACGGGAAATATCGTAAAAAATATAGGTTTACATATTGGACCTTACCCATTCAATCAATTGTACGTTAGTGCGGTGAATTTTTTTGACGGGGCAGTAATTATTAATGGTAAGGGCATAAACTACTTGGATATTTCATTTAAGGGGGCACCTGTTTTGCCTGTACATGAAGATACTGCTTATAATACGATTCAATTGGGGATGGTAATTTTCACGCTATTCTTGTTGTTTTTTAGAAAATTCAAGGGCAAGACGGATGGGTTTTATGTTGTGTGGCTAATGGTATTATTATTATTGGCATTTACAACATTCAACGTATTGTTAAAATGGCAACCATGGCACAGTCGCTTACATTTCCCATTCTTTGCTTTAGGTATTGTATTGTTATCCTATCTGGTTGACATCATCCCAAGCATTCAAAAATTCGTATTGAGAGCTTTGCCATTTATGATGTTATTGTCGCTTTCTGTGGTTTTAGTGAATTATACCAGGCCTATTATCTCAATACCCGGAGTTCATAAAACAGCAATTAATGATTTACGGTATAGGCAGTATTTTTCAAATAAACCGGAATTGACAGTTGAATATGAGACCATTCATACTTTGATAAACGCAAGTAATAATAACACAATAGGTGTTGAGCTCGGGACAGAGGATGATTGGGAATATCCGTTATTTTATAATACGTTTGAGAGGCATTGGATTGTAAAGCATATTTTAGTTAATAATTCAACCAGAGTAATTTCTCAAAATACTGAGAATATGGGTTTTATTATTTCTACTAAGCACAATCAAAATTCAATGGTATATGAAGGCAAACAATATATAAATGTCACATCTGATCAACGTATGATTTGGCTTTATAAATTAGAATAGCAAGTCCAAATGAGAGAAAAACTAGCAATAATTATTCCCCTTTATGAAGACTTAATCATCGGGAGCGACGCTTATAACAGTGTTTGCAATACAATTGAGAAATGCAGTGAACGACCTGTTTTTTTTCTATTGCCGTGCAATCGATATTTGGGATTTAAGTTAGTAGAGTCGTTAGTAAGCAAATTTGATATTCGAACAATTTTATTGGATGACGAACATTTTGCAAGTGTTCAATCGTACAATAAATTGTTACTGAATCCAGATTTTTATTTAAAATTTAATTGTTACGAATTTATCGCAATAGTTCAAGCAGATGTATGGATATTTAAAGATGGATTTAATGAGTATACCGATTTAGGGTTTACATATATCGGTGGGATTACGTTTAAGCGGTGGTATAAAAAATCGCATTGGCGGATTGATAATATTTTGGCACCTATCAACGGTGGCATGTCGGTTAGAAATGTTGATGATTTTATAGAAATACTTGGAAGTAAGAAAAGGCTGGGGGTGATT
>CAMBFD010000094.1 GCA_945865625.1 Chitinophaga pinensis | reverse complement strand
GTTAATAAGTTTTTGGCACAATGCTTCCGCGTTAAAATTTTATTTAAACGATTTAGAGGTGGAGTCAAGAGTGCGAAAGTTTAGTGGATTTATTTTAAATGAAGAATATGATGAAGATTCTCTGAACGACATCAAATGGCATAAATCAGATTTAACATCCGATATAGTAAGCGGTAGTGAATTTGCAGGGGATTCTCCACGATTGAAACATTGGGGAGATTTTAGCGATTCAATTATGAGTTTTGGAAGACTATCCATCGATCAAAAAAATAATGCAATTGAAAAGTTTAAAGAGATGCTAAAAAGGCTACCCTATAATAATTTTAAATAAAACCAGCCCATAACCTCAAGTAAGCTTAATAGCCCTGCCGCATGCGCAACAGAAGGCTATATTTGCCTACTTGTAAAACGTTACAGGCAAATATCTAATCATCAAATAATTTTAAGAAAAAGTTGCTATGAGAAAAAGTACAATATTTTGGCTGTCAATATTAATTGTTTTTTTAGGTTTGATCGGTTATTACTGTTATCCTGAAAGCCAACTAAAAGATGATCAAAAAGCTGACAAAATCATAATTAACAAATCTGATCACGAACTTTTGCTTTATTGCAAAGAAGAGTTAATTGCTACCTACAAAGTTTCGCTTGGCGGCAATGGATTGAATAAAAAAACACGGCAAGGCGATTCGTTAACTCCTGAGGGACGTTTTAAAGGCAAAAAAAGGACCCAAACTCGATATCACAGAGCAATTGCAGTTGGACAATGGGGGGATTGTTGCGATGTGCTAATCCATGGTCTTGGAAATGAATATGGCCGTCTCAAAAGGTTTCATAGATGGCGTGATTGGACAAAAGGGTGCGTCGCCCTTACCAATGAAGAAATAGATGAAATTTACAAGGCGGTTAATAACAATGTGATAATTGAAATTAACCCTTAATGAGATGATTATCATAGCTGCCTATAATAGTACCTAAAAGAATTTGGCGTTTCAGCGCTACGCATGGATGTAAATCTCAAATTTATCAATGATGAAAATACTAATATTGAATTGGTCTATCTAAGACGATTTGATGTATCTGGTTAATTATCAAAATGAAAACACAACAGGGTAACAATCTTTCACCATTTGGAAATCAAATGGAAAACATCCTTCAAATTGTGATTGTATATTCAATTATCACACTCACTTTGGAGACATTGCCTGATCTTACGTTAGGTCAACGGCACTTTTTTGAAATATCAGAAATAGTATGCGTTTCAATATTTTCGGTCGAATACCTTTTTAGATTATTTAAATCCAATAACAAACTAAAATTTGTATTTAGTTTCATGGGAGTAATTGACTTGATTTCAATCTTGCCGTTTTACCTGAATCTCGGCAGTGGATCGAGGGCATTAAGAATAATTCGATTGTTTAGAATTTTTAGACTCCTGAAATTGGCCCGTTATAATAAAGCAATAAGTAGATTTCAACAAGCATTTACGAGTGTAAAAGAGGAACTTGTTTTGTTTTTTTTAGCCTCATTCTTTTTGATTTACCTCGTGTCTGTTGGCATTTATTATTTTGAAAATGAAGCACAGCCACAGGCTTTTCAGTCCATTGTTCATTCATTTTGGTGGTCGGTGGTTACACTCACAACTGTCGGATACGGTGATGTTTATCCCATTACAATTGGTGGTAAGATATTTACCTTTTTCGTCTTAATGATAGGTGTGGGCATCATCACCATACCTGCTGGATTGATAGCAACGGCAATGATGAAAACCAGAAACGAGGATAAATGAGGTTAGGTTTCCTTTTTAGTTAGGACCATGTTGGTAGCAATAACCATTGGGGCCGCCACTGCGTTTACATCTATTCCCCGCTTTTGTAATTCCCCTACATTGAGATCTTGGTGCAGTAGTCGGTTGGACTTGTGTATGCACTGCGGGGTGATTTGTTGGCGGATTTACGTTGCTCGTTATATTTTGATTTTGGCTTTGCATTGCCTCCAATTTGGCTTCTAATTTGGCCACGGCCAATGTCAAATCCTTTACAGTGCGCTCCAAGTTTTCAATTCGAACATCGTTTTTAATTTGTGCATTATTTAATTCTTGAACTTTGACGATTAATTCCTTCTTTGTTTGGCCAATCAAGCTATTTATACCAAGAGTCATAATTGAAAAGACGAGAAAAACGAAATACCCAATTTGTTTCATTTTTCGAATATAGATAAATAATGTATCAACCTCCAATTACTTTGACTGATAAATAATTCTTAGGTTTTTTATTGTAAATTTAATCAATTTGATTTGTGCATTTTATCAAGAAAACCTTTCTCATTTTTAATTTTAGCGGGTACTTGGCTTATCCGCCATAATTCGGATTACGATGAAGGATCAAATTCCTATGACAGACAGACGAAATCGAGAATATTAACAGTTCTTATTTAGATGGAACCAATGTGTTGCACGCACCCTCTATGGAAAAATCATTTTGTATCTTGACCATGCCGAATTCAAGTATTTCGTTGGTCTGAGTTATTTAGACAAGATCAACGACAAAAACATAAAAGCAAAAGCCATTGATGATTTGTAAGGTCCGCTTTGTCATTGTTGAACCCCAATGCTTTAAATGCTATTGCGATAGATAAAACGGCAAACAATGATTGATCACTTCATCTGCTTCAGCATCCATTTCAACAAATCCAACAGACCATGCTTAGTGACCACCCTAAAGATCGAGTAATGAGTTTCTGGACAATAATACTTGCGCAACAATTTCGATTTTAGCTTTTTGTCGATGCGTGAATAGGCGATGCCCCAAACCATCGTTACTTTCAACAGCGAAGAGTGGTTTGCTTCAAAAAAGGACTCCAAAGCTTCAAAATCAGGGACCCAATTATCGGCCGTTTTATCGTGAACTGTAGGAACCGGATAAAATCGTTTGATCAATTCAATCCGATCTTTCCCAAATGCGAAATTGGGCGGTTTCTGGGGGCTATCAAATGGATCTTGAGGTATTGTACGATCAATCGGGAATTCGCTTAGCCAGTCTGTGTTAAGCAACTCATTTACGGCATCACCCATAACGAGATTTGTCACTGCAGATCGATCTAGGTCATTGATGTGTTCGAAATCTCGCCTGATAATAGCATCATCAACTTCAAATGCTGGATTATTATCCAGCATCCAACCAACAGCCTCTGCCCTTCGCAAACGTAAAATTGGATCCTCGAAATGTGCAGAAACCCAATTTGAAATAATGGCCGATTGGCTTGGATAACGAAGTATACGATTCAACGCTTTGGGATGGTGCAATGCAAGTTCGCATAAATCGTTTAGTTGTGTCCCCTCCAAAAAAAGGCCGTACATCAATTGCGCTGCCCATTTACCCACTTCATCGCGTTGCCCTTGTGGAATAAATTCGGGGCGCTGCAATGTCAAATTAAACAATTCAAAGACTTTGGACTTTACTGACAAATCTAGTGTATTCAAATCCGCTTGTTGCTCCGATGCGTAGCGTCGGATTGTCATCACCAAGGATGATCGACTCACTTTTTCGCTTGCTGTCCAATGAAAAAGCGTCAAATCAACCAGGTGCTCAAAAACGACCGGATTAAATCGATGATAGATGATTAAATCACGGTGGTGAAGAAAATCCAGATAGTTCGCTATCAGATTATCGTTAGGCCAAGGTTTTTCGAGCTTGGTTATCGCTTTTTGAAGATCTTGTCGTCTATCCATTAATCGTAAAACCAAATCATTTTATACTCCTACAATGGAGTCGGTCTCAAGGGATAACTCGGCTTCAAAAAATAGATCCAATTGCAATTGAACTTCGTTTGACTCCGCTTTCTCTTTTTTGTATTTGGGCAATTTAATAAATCGTTCCACTACCCAACTAGGCTCCTCCATACCCTCACCGTGAGCATTGATTAGGATTGGATTGGTAATCTCAGCAAGGAAAATGGAATCACCGAATTTATGAGGATACCTGACTGTGTATACATCCAACCGTTTTGGAAACCTCCTGATCATTGAATACGCAACAAAGTCAACACACCGGTGCTTCCTGAATCGAAAATCATCGTTGATACAGAGTACAAGGTCGCCAGATTTGAATGGTTCAATTAAATTCTTCGATCGTTTATTTAATGCCATCAATTCGCAAATTACGCAAATTTCACATATCGAAATTTATTACTTGTGATGATTCAACTTAGAATCGTCAAGCTTTTTATTTAACATAGTATCTCCCCCTAAATTCAGTAAAAAAGCGTAAAACAGTTTGCCTAATTAGTGATCAAACATAGTATTTCAGTATTGATTTGACAATTAGCATTTAGTATATCGGAAAAACGAACAAATTGACCCCCTAAAAAGTGCTAAACCCGAGGAATTGAGCGCGCTGATATCGCATGTTAAAAAGTCCGCTATTGTGCCTTCATGCTTCTTTTGTCATTCAGTAAACGGTCGAATATGTTCACTATGTTTTTTCAAATTCCATGTAAACAGTCCACCGCAGTCATGAAGTTTTGAGCAACTTGCACACTCTGGCAAATAGTCGTTTTTCCAGTCTGATATAGATTTTCTTGCGAATGTCCACAGTCTTTCTGGTAATACACAAAGTGGAGTATTATAAATTGAAACATGCATACCTTGGCCTGCAAGAAAATCAACGGCTTCACCTAATTCTTCTTGATAGTCGTAAGGGTCTATCCATAATTTGTCAATATTGTATGGAGTATAACCAACATATTCAAGTCCCATAAAAGTAACGTGTTCTACGAAAGGCAAATTCTTATAAATATATTTTGCAAGTCTTGTCAAACGTGGAATTGATTGTTTGTGTAAAACAACTCTCACTTCAAGTCTTTGGTTATATCTTGCAAGGTTGTGTAAGCCTAAAATTGTTTGATAAAAAGCATTTTCGGCTTGAACAATATAGTCGTGAACTTGATAGTAATCTGAGTAAACAGGAATACCTAACATTAATCGTTTGTAATCTAATTCACCAAGTTTTTCAGCAGTGTGGTTCCAAGCGAATGAACGACCATTTGTCAAAACGTGTACTTCTGTATCAGGTAATTGCGTTTTGATTTGAGAAAGTAAATCAAAAAAGAGGTCGCCCATTAAGGTGGGTTCTCCGCCTGAAATTCCCAATTCAAAACAGTCTTTTGGAATTAAGGGAATTAGTTTTTTATGAATTTCGTAATGTAAGGGAATGTCATTTTTATCTCTTGGAGGCTGTGAACACATTAAACAATTACTGTTGCATCGTTCTGTCGCTAATAGTGTATTATGAAATGAATTTACTCTGTAAAGCGTATTTATGTTTCCATCGTTGCCAACCGAAACAATATCTCCGTCTGTTAAATGGTCAAGGTTTGGGATTTTAAAAACCACCTTCTCGCCATTATGGATTTTATATTCTTCTTGCTTTGACAATACACCGATAAAGTTTTTTTGTGGCAAATCCGTAACGACTCCATCGGTTAAAAGAAAAGTATTTTCATCTAATTGGTTGGGGTCTCTTGTCACCTTTCCAACTAAGTGAGTTTCTATATTTATAGGTTTCCCTTTAGTTCTTAATACCATAGTCAATGGGTTGCAGTTTTTGCCCAGCGTTCAAAAATCTTTTTTATTCTCACATCGCTTTCCATCAATTCAATGAGGTAGCGAATTATTTCCATGTTTTTTTGACAAAAATCACTCGTGGGTCTATAACCATACATATCACCTTGTGTTGCGTGATTGTGAACAGGGTCAGCACCGCAATACTGTTGAAATGCACATTCAGAACAACCAGTTAAGCCTTCATTTGCCCATATTTGAGAAATTTCTTGCGCTTTCTTTCCAAAAAACAAATCGTTGTATTTATCGTTTAATGTTCCAAGTTTGAAAGTAAAATCTTGCTCTTCTGCTAACATTCTACTTTCATCAGTTGCATAAACTGCTCCATCGTAATTGAATACTATTACACCATTTATTAAACCTGCTGGAGATTGTAAATCAACAAAACCAACATTAAAAGGAGTTAATATTTTCGTTAGAAAAATCCTTGCTAAATCTTCTGTGAAATAATTACCGTTAAAATTATACTCCAATATTCTATCAAGAGCTTTCTTATAAAATGAGAGGAATTTTTCGGTTTCATATTTTGACTTATCGTTTTTTAGAGCGAAGCCATAAGGACTGATATTTCTTAAAAAAATACCTTGAAACCCTAAGTTAAAATATTCATCTACAATTTCAATTGGATAATCCAATGAAAGTTTAGTAGTTGTCATAAGGGCTGAAACTTGGTCGTGTCCAAGAACTTTTCTTGAAAGTTCAATTCCTTTAACTGCTAATTCGTAACTGCTTGCGTGAGGTTTATGTCTGTTCTTGTCGTGAACATATTGTGGGCCATCCAAAGAAGTTGAAATAAGTATTTTATGTTCTTTGCAGTATTCTAATATTTCCTCTGTTACAATGGCAAGATTGGTGCAAATAACTTTTGTCAAGCCTTTGCCTAATTCATTTGCAATTCGTTCCGCCTTTTCAACTGCATATTTAATATTGTCAAAAGCTAATAATGCTTCTCCGCCTTGAAACTCCATTGTTAGATGAGAGTTTGGGGATTTAAACATAATGTCAATTCCTTTATCAATGTTTGAAATGGACATATCAAACATGTCTTTATTTTCTGTAACACGAGATACTTGACAATAATGACAAGTATGTTCACATCTCAAAGAGATTACGAAAATGTGAAGTCCAGTAAAGTAATTTAAGAATAGTTTCTTTGTTCTGTATCGAGTTGCAAGAACATCTATTAATGGTGGTATAGCTTCTTCTGAAATGAAAAAATTTGCAATTAGGTCTCCGTATAGTTCAGCATCAATTTGTTTGTTGATTTGTCGCTTTACTATTTTCTCAAATGTTCCGTTTGGTAAAATCAAATAGTCGCCAACTTCATTTACAATAATTTCTTTGTCGGCTGTAACTCTATGGAAACGGAAAGGAAGCAAAAAATATTGATTGCTTTCGTTTAAATCGAAGTTCTCTATATCTCTAAATTTTCGTGATTTTCTGTCTGCTATAACTGCATTCATTATTATTGTTTTGGAATACTTGAATAATGGGAATAATGGGACATA
>CAMBFD010000093.1 GCA_945865625.1 Chitinophaga pinensis | reverse complement strand
TTGCACAACGATTTTAGTCCTGTTGATAGTCATCAAATCACATCGTTCAAAGAATGCGATGCAAATACCTATCAGCATGTAGTGGCAAAAGCCACTGAGGCTCAAAAAATTTGGAGAGAATGGCCAGCACCAAAGCGTGGTGAGGTTGTGCGTCAGATTGGACAAGCCCTAAGACAAAATAAAGAAAGCTTGGGTGCATTGGTGAGTTACGAAATGGGTAAAAGCTTACAAGAAGGCTTGGGTGAAGTTCAAGAGATGATTGACATCTGTGATTTTGCTGTTGGTTTAAGTCGACAATTATACGGCCTTACGATGCACAGCGAACGCCCAAATCACAGAATGTACGAACAATGGCATCCTGTGGGTGTGGTTGGCATTATATCGGCATTTAATTTTCCAGTGGCTGTTTGGAGCTGGAATGCCATGATTGCCGCAATTTGTGGCAATGCATGTATCTGGAAACCTAGCGAAAAAACGCCTGCAACAGCTCAAGCTGTTCAAAATATTCTAGAGCATGTGATTAAGCACAATCATTTACCGGAAGGACTATTTTGCTTGGTACAAGGAGGAAAAGAAGTTGGAGAATGGCTTGCAAAAGACACCCAGATTTCTCTCATTAGCGCCACTGGTAGCACCAGAATGGGTAAAAAAGTTGGGGAAATTGTAGGGGCTCGACTTGGTAAAACCATTCTAGAGCTCGGAGGCAACAATGCCATCATCGTTTCAGAACATGCCAATTTGGACATTGCTTTAGTGGCTGTGCTTTTCGGTGCAGTTGGTACCGCTGGTCAACGTTGCACCACCACCAGAAGATTGATTATTCAAGACTCAATTTATGAAACGTTTAAAGATAAATTGGTCAACGCATACAAACAATTGCGTATAGGCAACCCGCTCGATTCTAATAACCATGTTGGTCCATTAATCGATCAAGATGCAGTTAAAAACTATATGAACGCCATTGATCAATTGAAAAATGAAGGCGGCAATGTTCTTTGCGGTCATTCAATTTTGGAGGGACAAGGGTTTGAATCTGGTTGTTACGTAATGCCAACAATATGTGAGGGAGAACCAAATTATCAGATCATTCAAGATGAAACATTTGCCCCTATTTTATACTTGTTAAAATACTCAACGTTAGACGAAGCAATTGCCATTCAAAACGGAGTTAAACAAGGTTTGTCTAGTGCAATTTTCACAGATAACCTACAAGAGGCAGAGGCATTCTTATCGGCAATGGGATCAGATTGCGGCATTGCCAATGTAAACATTGGTACATCGGGTGCAGAAATTGGAGGCGCCTTTGGTGGCGAAAAAGAAACCGGTGGAGGCCGTGAAAGCGGTTCCGACGCTTGGAAAGCATACATGCGACGCCAAACCAATACCATTAACTACGGAAAAACATTGCCATTGGCACAAGGCATCAAATTTGATTTGTAAACTGAATATAAATTCCATAAAAAATCCCTCCTGAATTTCAAGAGGGATTTTTTTATTCAATTTCTTCTTTTAGAATTGTTGTCCTATAAAGAAATGCACTTGCGTTGGTTGACCACTTTTTGGAACGTCTTTATAATCGAAGCCCCAAGCGTAGTCTAATCCAATCAATCCAAACATTGGCATAAATAAACGAATACCAACCCCGGCAGAACGCTTTAATTGGAATGGATTGTATTGAGCAATACTTGACCAAGCATCGCCGGCTTCAGCAAATGCCAAGGCATAAACAGTGGCAGTTTGACCTGTTGTAATTGCCTGACGCAACTCTAAGGTAAATTTATTAAAGATTGGCGCACCGGCAGAGCCACCCATGGCAGTTTGAGAAATGGTATAGTTATCATACCCACGTTGAGAGATAATTTCAGTAGCCGCAATGTTAAAACCAAAAATACCTGCTCCACCTACTTGGAATCTTTCAAAGAATGTTGGTCCTATCACTGGATTGTAATATCCCAAGAAACCAAAACGTGTTTTAGCCATAAGGACTAGTTTTTTGAAAATTGGCGTATACCATTCCGCATCAAACTTGAACTTATAAAATTCAGCCCATTTATATTTTTCTGTTAAAGGAAGATTCGCATAATCCTTTTTAATTAAATAACTCAAAGGCGGAGTTGCTTGTATTGATGTTGTAATATTGCTTCCCGAAGTTGGAAAAATTGGATCGCTCACTGAGCTTCTAGAAACCGTAACTTGAAAAGAAGGGTTATAAGAAATCCCTTGAAATCCAGTTGGGAAACCGTAATAAGCTCCATCCATGTTTTGCATTCTATAACGCTGGAAACTAATTAAATACTGAATATTAAAGAAGTCATCAGGCCATTTTAATCTTTTACCCATACTCACGTTGATACCTGTATTGAAGAACGCTTTATGCAATGGATCGTCAGATTGACGGTAATCGAAACTATTCACTGTATGGAAGATAGAAACAGACAAGGAATTTGGCTTATTGCCACCCAACCAAGGTTCGGTGAAAGAGAAAGTATAACCTTGATAATTCGCACCATTAGATTGTGCTCTCAAAGAAAGCTTTTGCCCATCGCCTGTAGGAACAGGGTTCCATAATTTAGTGTTAAACAATTTCCTAGCACTAAAGTTATTTAAAACAATACCCGCAGTACCAATTAAAGTTGGTGTTGTGCTGTAACCATTACCGCCCCAACCACCACTCAATTCTATTTGATCTGAAGGTTTTTCAACCAATTTATATTCAATGTCAACGGTACCATCTGAAGCATTTGGTTTAGGATTGACATTCAATTGTTCTGGGTCAAACAATCCAATTGCTGCTAAATCGCGCATTGTTCTTTGGATATCAGTTCTTGAAAAAGTATTGCCCGGTTTAGTTCTAATTTCCCTCAAAATAACCCTGTCAGAAGTTTTGGTATTTCCTACCCACGAAACTCTGCCAATCACGGCTTGTGGTCCCTCAGTAATGCGAACTTCTAAATCAATACTATCGTTTACAACTCCAATTTCAACAGGCATCATGTTAAAAAACAAATAACCTGCATCCATGTAAAGACTCTGAATATCAAAACCACCTGGGTTGCTAAATAGACGTTCATCGAGAAGCGATTGGTTAAAAATATCACCTTTCCTAATACCCAAAAGTGTATCGAGCATAGAAGTTCTATATTTTACATTTCCCTTCCAGTTAATTGATCTAAAACGATATAGGTTTCCTTCTAATAAATGAAGGTGAACCAACAAACCATTGTCACCAACCATACTCACGCTATCAGCAATGACTCGGGCATCACGGTAACCTTTAGCATGGTATTTTTGAATGATATTGGATTTTTCTTCTTCGAATTGAGATTCAATATATTTAGAACTTGCAAAAATATTCCATTTCAATTTTGTACGCTTAATTTTCTTGATTGCCGACCTCAAATCTTTGTCCGACAATGCAATATTTCCTGTAAAATCAAAATCTCTCACTTTCACTTTAGGTCCCTTTACCACAACAAAATCAAAGTTTTCAAAACCCACCATAGGCTTTCCCTCTTTATTAAGGGCTTCAGGGCGTTTCACTTTCACTTGTATGTTGTAAAAACCTTTCTCTTGATAAAATTTCTCAATTTTCTGAATTGAACGATTCACTAAATTTGGAGTAATGTACATACCGCGCTTAAGCCCTATTTCTTCCTTGAGCGTCTTTGCTTGAGAATTAGAAATATTCAAAAAACGATGTCCATTCAAGCGAGGTTGCTCTTGAACTAAAAATTGAAGGGTTATAGAATTATTGGCTGCCGGCAAAAAGTAAACTTGAATATCGCTAAAATAGTCTTGTTTCCAAATATTCTCAATCGCTTTGGGAATGTCGTTTCCTGGAACTTTAATTTCTTGACCTATTGAAAGTCCAGAATACAAAATAACCATCGCTTTCTGCACTGGTTTTCCTGAAATTTCGGTGACAATAATGTTTTTAATTTTATAAACGGCTGGCTCAATGAAATTATAATCAATTCCAGGTGCATTTTTATACGCACTATCATTAATTTGGGCATTGACCCAACCAGTTAAACATAATACGATTATAAAAATCAGTTTCCTCATGAATTATTTTGCAATCTGCTCTGTCGTTTTTCCAAATCTTCGTTCACGATTTTGATAATCTAAAATGGCATCTAAGAAATGTTGTTTAGTAAAATCAGGCCACAATACGTCAGTAAAGTAGACCTCTGAATAGGCAATTTCCCACAGCAAAAAATTGCTAATACGTTGTTCACCTGAAGTACGAATTAACAAATCTGGGTCAGGATAATGTGCTGTATTTAATGTTTTACCTATGAGTTCATCGGTAATTGAATCAGGATCTAATAGACCTTTTTGAATATCGATTCCAATTTTTTTCATGGCTTGGGTAATATCCCAACGGCCACTATAACTCAAAGCTAAAATTAGGGTTGTATTGTCATTATTTTTAGTTTGTTCTTCCGCCTTAGATAATTGCTCGGCGCAATTAACAGGAAGTTGAGAAATGTTACCCAATGTTTTCAACCGAATGCCGTTTTTCATCAATGTAGGCAATTCTTTCTCAACAGAATCAACCAATAATTTCATAAGTGCATTGACCTCAATTGCGGGCCTATTCCAGTTTTCAGTAGAGAAGGCATACATGGTCACATATTTAATTCCAATCTCAGCTGCAAATTCAATGGCGCCTTTAACAGCGTCTACACCTTTATGGTGTCCAAAAATTCGCATCAAACCTTGTTTCTTAGCCCATCGACCATTTCCATCCATAATGATAGCCACATGTGTGGGTATTTTATTGGATTGAATCTGAGGGTAATTTAAAAGTTGTTCCACTGGAAATTGAAATTATCTGCAAATAAAGGGTGTAAATCGATAAGATAGGTTAAATCCATAGAAATAATACCAGTCTTTTAGATGAACGTCGCCTCTAAAAGTACCAACATTGAGAGCAGGTTCGCCGTTTAATGTTTGCGCCTGACTGTATTGGGCATTGCCTAAGCCTTTGTTTTTTTTCATTTCATTATAATCCGGATAAACTTTATCTACATCATCTAAATAATCGATAAAAGTTTTTCTCCAAATTGCTTCAATACCAAAAACCCAAGCACCTTTATGCCTTCTCGCAGTGCCCATGGTCTTGTATCCAATTCCGATGGGTACAGCAAACTGCAGGGGACTGTATGTAGAAGATCTATTTTCGGTATTAAATTCTCTTAAATCAAGATCAGAATTTTCCAATCGCGTAGGATCGAAGTAAAACATAGATAAGCCCAAAATAGCATAAGGAGTTTCGGTTCCGTTGCGAACATTTGTTCCAAATGAATGGAAATCAAAAGACAACATACTCGCAAATTCGTAAATGTCTGATTTAAAGTTCAAGTTTTGAAACGCATAATTGGCATTACCCTCGGTGGTTCCAGAAATTTTCAAATAACTCAATTGATTTCTTAGAGAGAAGTAACTGCTCAAATTGTATCTCTGGTATACACCATATGACGGATGAAAATGCTTTACGTTTTGCCCTTGTGCCAAATCGCCGTAGTAATTACTCACGCCATAAACGACACCAAATTCATTCCTACCCGAAAAATATCTCTGGGCATAAACAGAAAAGTGCGATGTTAAAACAACGCACAATATCAATAATTTTTTTGTTATTGGATTAGAATTGAAAACAAGTTTGTTTACCACCCACTATTTTCCTTGTCAATGTAAAATTAAAGAACATATACCAATCCTTATTGTAATTAACATCCCCTCTCGAAGCACCGAGTGTTTCATTGGTGCCATAATCATTGATTAAATTAACATCACCTAATTCTGGTGTTCTATCAGCCAATGCAGAACTCAAACCTGTGTTTGCGCCTGTAGTAATTTGAGGATCAACATAAGTTGTGCTGATATCATCTAAATAATCTGTAAATGTTTTTCTCAATCCAAATTCAACTCCCCAAGCCCAAATTTCATTAAATTGTTTTTTATACCCAACTCCAATTGGAACAGATATTTGCGTTAATGAATATCTCTTACGGTCGTTATATTTCGTTGTTTCTTGTCCTTCGGTGCTCAATGGTTGCAATTCAATCCATTGTTTATCATACTTCGATAAATCACCATATTCAGCAGGATCATACAAACCATTGATATAATTGAACTGGGTTGTAGGGTTGAATTTATATACCCCTAAGCCAATGAATAAAAATGGAGAACCAGGATTAGTTCTTTGCGTTTCACCAAAACCCAATATATTCCATTCAAGCGTACCACTAAATTCAATAATATTGCTTTTGAAATTTAGATTTCTCTTATACCGCATTTGATCGCTTGAATAGTTTTTATCATCGCCACTAATTTGACCAAACAGTGCATTTCCCCTAAGGGTTAGAAAATCTGAATAGTTAAAACGGCAAATGATACCACCCATAGGATGGGTTTCATTTAATGCAATAAGTGGAGCCAAATCACCGTAGTAATTTGAAGCACCTAGAGTGATGCCAACCTCAATTGGTTTACCTCTAAAACGTTTTGGCTGTGCATTCAAGTTGAACACCAATAACACAGCAAAAATGAATATTACTCCTGTTTTAAATGTATTTGTCATAATGGTAATAGGCAAATTTAAAGAAACACTGTTATTTTTCCTAACATTCTATTGAATAACAACGTAAAAGTACGTTTTGAATTCTAAAATATCTACAAAAATCCTTATTTTTTTCCTTCAACCAAATAATACATTCCCATGATTAAATAATTTCTGAAATAGGGAATTCCAGCAATCAAACCCAATTGTTTCTTGGGTTTAATGCCAAATTTATATTCATAAATTGGGTTAAATAAATAACTTGTTTTTTTAATCAGATTAAACTCAGATTTTTTGCAAATTCTTTCAAATCTTTCAATAGAAATACCTGTATCGCGTATCTCCTTCATTGTTTTTATACCACTGTCATTTACGCCAAATAATTTCAAAAAAGCAGGATAAATACCACCCGGCAATAAATGATAATATGGCATTTTAGAGGCCATTTTCCCAGGCAATACTTGTTGGTGACCGCCATAAGGCATTTGCCATGGTGGAAAGGCAAAAAACACCACGCCACCCGGATTTAAAAACCGATGTAATTGCGGCATAAATTT
>CAMBFD010000092.1 GCA_945865625.1 Chitinophaga pinensis | reverse complement strand
GCAAGAGATGAGCAAAAAATATCCATGCCTCTTTTGATGAATTTTTGCCAATAAGGCATCACTTCAAAATCAACTTCGGCTAACATTGTACCCAAAATATTATTCATTTTCACCATTCCTAATACTAAATTATAATCGCTCGGAAGCATTTTTAAATGAATATCTTCATTTTGGATAATGTCTATGATGTGCGGAACAAATTCGGATTCATTAGATTCATTACACAAAATAATGTCTTCAATCTGATGATTTTTAATGAGTAGAGGCAATTCAGACCAAGTTCCTATGATTAAATCTTTCGATGCATTGCTTTGAACTGTTATTTCAACAAATCCTTTGATATTAAATCCTTCACAAATTTTAGCAGTCTCTAAATCTTCTTTGAGTTTAAGCGCCGTCACTCCAGTTCCAATAAGCAGGGTATTGTAACCCCAAACCCGATTTCTAATTTTAGTAATTGTGTATGTAGAGTTAATCAATCTGAAAAACAAAGTTGTTCCAAAGTGAAAACTAAATAAAACGGCCAATGAGCTGTAATAATCGTAATAATTCGATACACTATCATCTAAAATAAGAACAAAAAATAAGATAATCACTCCGAGAGCACTATTTCCAAAAGTATTTTCGAGTTCTACCAATCTTGATCGTCTTAGTATATGCTGATAATAACCAGACATTGCGTAAAGAATAATCCAGAATAGAGGTATGATGATTAACCCTGCATATAGTTTAATGTCTTGATTTACAGGAATTACATAACCGTGTTTAATAGCTTCAACGTAATTTTTACGATACAAAAACAATGCTAACCAGCTAATTGATGCAGCAATCCAATCAAAAAAAATATGCCAAAATATCCTGATTTTTTTTCGCATCACTTGTTCAAATGAGATAAACGAATATTGTCAATTAATATTTCATGAGATCCATTAAAATCTTTTCCTTTGTCTGAAAGGAAAAATATTTCAAATGTGGTGCCATTGGGTTGTCCTTGGGTTTCATAAACAAGATCCACGTAGAATCTCTTCCAATTTCCTTTTGTAGGATTAATGAGTAAATAATTCACAAATTCAACACCTTTCGTTGAACTCGTTCGTCTCAGAGCAACTTGTAACGCTAAATCCGTTTTAATGTCAAATTCCAAATAAACATCTGTTCCATCGACTGGTATTTTTTTAAATGTTGTGAAACTTGCCAAATCCATAGACTTAAATGAATCTATTTTCTCAAATTTTGCAACAAAAACTTTCGACTTGCCTTTAAATCTTCCTGCCAAATCAAAATCTCTATAATCTATAAATGTGGTATCTCCCTTGGCAATAGCAACTGGAACGAGGGTAGGCGACACATCTTCAAAATCTTCTTGCCAAAGCACACTTAATTTTTCTCTATACTTAAAAACAGGAGTGATTTCTGTAATTGAGCTTCGGTTCACATTTAACGATGTATCTTCAAATTTTAAACTTAAATAAGGACCAAGTTGAGAATTATTTCCATTCAGTTTAACATATGGAGCGAATGAAAAAACATTTTTTCCTTCTGCATTGATTGGAATTTTCGCAGGGATAGGGTATGTGCCTAAAAAGGTATTATTCTGATAAAGTTGTATTGCTGAAATTTGATGAATATTGTTCCCTGAAATAGACTGAGCATCAACCAGAATACTATCAATCTTCAGATAAGAAGGAATAAATGATTTCTCAGTTTCACATCCTTCAAAAATAAAAATGAAAAGACTCAAGAAAGTTGCGTAGATAACATGCTTGCGCATAACCACAAAAGTAGTGATTTTAAATGAAATTCTAAACTGCTTGATATTTGCGTTTTACCTTTTCGCAAATCACTTCGCAAATATTTGCCACTGTTTCTAGGTTGTCGAGCTGATTTAGTGGTGTCAATTTCTTGTCAATATTTTCAAAGAAGTTTCTAATTTCCATTTTTTTCACATCGTACGGCATGATATTTCTTTTGATTGAAATAAACTGCTGATTGTCTGGCTGGTTGTGAGGAGATTCAATATCTAACGATAATTGTTCATCATTAGAAGTCAATCTAAACTCTGTTAATTCATTTTCATGAAAGTCGATATGGAATAATTTATCCTGCTGAAAAACACGGATTTTGTGTGTGTTTTCTTCAATAGCGCGACCTAAAGAAATTTGGCAAATGGCGTCGTTATCAAATTCAATATGAATGTTTAACAAATCGGTATGTTCCCCAAAAAGAAACATCGGACGAGCTGAAATACTGCGAATATTGCTATCTATAATTCTATGAATTAAATCTAATTCTTGTGACAATTGATTGAAAATCCATCGGTTAAATTCACCAGTTTTAGGTGCTTGACAGTGTTTTTCTAATTTTACAAACCTCGGTTTTTTTAGGTATTGGAGAGATGTAGTGAAAAGTGGTAAACTGTAGAGTGTGTTTCCAAATTGGAAGATTGTTTCTGATTCTCTTCTCAGCTTTTGAAGGATATCAATTTCATGCGATGACCAATTTCTATATCCATCAATGAAAATATGTTTTCCAAATTTCATCATTTGACAAATGACATCGAACGATAAGTTGTTGACATGATTGCCGATGATAAAAGAATCTCCGCTTTGAATAATTTCCAAAATTTTGATAAAATCACCGAACATATTGTAATTTAAAGAATCATCTGGATCGATGTATCCCTTTAAATTTAAATCTCTTGAGTCCTTCAATAAGGCAGAATATTCGTTGACCGATTTGTTGGATCCAAGAATGATTATTTTTTTCATTTGATAAGTTGGTTATTTTTGCAGCGCCAACAAATTTTTAAATAAATATTCATTTAAGAAACATGGCATTCTTCACATCATGTTTACAAAGGAAAATTTAGTAGATACACTTGTACATCAAGGAAAGCGAAAAAAATTAGCCGAAGAAATGGCCAAACTCGGCATACATCAGCCTTCAGTGCTTGATGCCATTCGGAAAATACCCCGTCATTGGTTCTTTCCGAAGGATTTCGAACAGTTTGCATACAGAGACGCTGCATTCCCCATAGATCATGGGCAAACAATATCAACACCTTACACCGTAGCATTTCAGAGTCAATTGATTGAAATACAAAAAGATAGTAAAGTATTGGAGGTTGGAACCGGAAGTGGTTATCAGGCGGCAATTTTGTCTGAAATGGGTGCTGAATTGTATAGTATAGAATACATCAAGCCATTATTGGAGGAAGCGGCCAAAATTTTAACACAAATCAATCCTAAAATTAAATTATATCACGGAGACGGGAGTTTAGGCTTGCCAAAATACGCACCTTTCGATGCCATTATTGTAACTGCTGGAGCTCCAATTGTTCCAGATGCGCTAAAATTACAATTGAAAGTAGGAGGGAAATTAGTGATTCCTGTAGGTGTAGAAAAGGAAAATCAGCAAATGATTCGCATTACGAGAAACAGTGAAACTGAATTTTCAGAAGAGAAATTTGGTGATTTTAAGTTTGTTCCACTAAAAGGAAATCAAGGCTGGGAAATCTAATTATGAATTCATAATAGATTCTATTTCATCGATTTCAATTGGGTAACCATCCATTAAATCAATGACTCCATGATCTGTTAATATCACATCATTCTCAATTCTTACGCCTATGCCTTCTGCTTGGATATAAATTCCAGGTTCAACAGTTAATACATTTCCAACTTGCATAGGTTCGAAACGATGCATAACATCGTGAACATCAAGTCCTAAATGATGTGAAGTTCCATGCATATAATACTTCATAAATGCTTTAGGATTTTCTTTCAATTCAGTTGTGGTGAGTAGGTTGATTTCAAGTAGCTTTTCGGTCATGAATTCACAAACTTGAGCATGATAAGTGGGTAAATTTACTCCAGGTTTCATGACGGTTTTAGCAAATCTTTGAACGCTCAAAACGGCATTATATACTTCTGCTTGACGTTTCGAAAATTTACCGTTTACAGGAATACATCGAGATAAATCTCCATTATAATTTGCATATTCCGCGCCAAAATCTAAGAGAAGTAAATCTCCATCTTTACACTGTTTATTGTTCTCAATATAGTGTAAAACGCAAGCGCTACTTCCACTACCGATGATTGGATCAAATGCAAATCCACGACTTCTGTTTCTAATAAATTCATGGATTAATTCAGCTTCAATTTCATATTCCCAAACACTTGGTTTTACAAATTTTAGAAGTCTCTCGAAACCAAGTTTTGTGATGCGAATAGCTTCTTTTAACAATTCAATTTCTTCAGGTTCTTTTACCATTCTAAGATTTGCCAAAATGGGTGCGCTTCTCAAAATGTGATGCGCAGGATATTTTTCAATGATTTCTTTCGCAAATCTTAAATTAGCATAAGATACCTTGTCTGTAAATCTATCATTTTCATTTAAGTTAACATAGATATTTTCAGCTAACAAAAATGCCGCGTGAATGGTTTTCGAAAATTCATGATACCAAAATACATTTTGAATGCCCGAAACTTTATAAACGTCATTAGGCATGAGTCTTGCTCCATCCCAAATTGCAATTTGTTCTGATGTTTCTTTAACGAATATCATTTCACGATAAAGTGGGTTGGGGCAATCGGGAAATAAAACTAGAATGGTGTCTTCTTGATCTACACCTGTTAAATAAAAAATATCTGACTGTTGTTTAAACGCAAAATAGGCATCGCCATTCCTTGGCATTTCATCGTTACTATGAAATATGGCAATTGAGCCTGATTTCATTTTAGAAGTGAATTTATTGCGGTTTTTCACAAATAACGATTGTTGAATTGCGTTGTATTTCATAGAAATGTCAGATTATTTGATACAAAAATACATCAGTAGAATAGTAAAAAGCTACACATCGGTAATGTTTTAGTAAAATTTAATTGGCATTTCAAGAGAAATTAATTTTTAAATAAATGAATTTCAACAATTTATAATATTTATCATGAACATAATTTTTAAAATATCAATATCACATATTCAATGGTTAATGGAGTTTAATTATGATTAAAAGTTGAACATAATGAAATTTTTCTCAAGTTCTTTTGGAATAAAAATTGAAATCCCATATTTTTGAGGCAACGCAATTTAAATAAGTTGTGTCAAATATATCAAAATACCTATTAAAACAATACATTAATATATGAAAAGACTTTTACAATTATTTATCTTTTTAACAATGTTGTTTTCAACATCAACATCTAGCGCTTCCCATATGATGGGTGCCGATATGAATTACAAATGTTTAGGAAATGGCAAGTACAAAATTACAGCAAAAGTTTATCGAGATTGTCAAGGTATCGGAATGGGGATTGTTGGGTTTAGAGCCTATGCTGGATTAAACGGTGGTAATGGATGTGGTACAGTGACGCCTTCTGGTTGGACTAGAACGAACATTCGTGATGTAACTACACGTTGCTCTTCCGCGGCTAATCCTTGTAATCCTAAAAATACTTATGCAACAGGAAAAGGGGTAGAGGAACATACCTTTGAGATTACAGTTGATTTTAATGCTTCACCATTGAATACTTTCGTGAACAAAAGTACTTGTTGTGAAGTCACTTTTTATGTAAACGAATGTTGTAGGAATGGATTGATCTCCACTGGTCCTGCGGGCAACGACTTTTATTCAAGTTGTATGATTAACATCTGTAACTTGAAGAAAACGGTGAATAAATGTAATAGTTCGCCTCAATTAACCAACGAGCCTGTTGGTTTTTTGTGTTGTAACATTCCTTGGTATTACAACAATGGTGCGTTAGATACAATTGATTTTGACTCAATATCATATAAATTGGTTAAAGGATTAAATGGTGTTCCATCAAACTCAGTGTCTTATTCTTCACCATTTACTTATCAATATCCAATGACGCCTTTCTGCATTCCTCCAACTACAATTAAATGTACCCCGAATCCGAGTACAAATCCTCCAAGAGGATTCTATTTCGATACAGCGAATGGAGATATTATTGTAACGCCTACCAAATGTGATGAAGTTCCAATTCTCGTGATTGAACAAACCGAATGGCGGCCAGATAGTGCTACAGGTGCCTGGATTGTCGTCGGACGAACGCGGCGTGATATGCAAATGTGGGTACTCAACGATTGTGGTTATAACAAGCCACCTGTAATTAATGGTCCTTACAGTTGGATTATTTGTGAAGGTGATAAAATCTGTAAAAAAATAAAAATTACCGATGAAACTTTTACGCCTTTTCAAACAGTTCCAGACACCGTTGTTGCAAAATGGAATGGTGGTATACCAGGCGCCACTTTTATAGTTGTAGATAAAACCAAACGTGAAAAGGAATATGAATTTTGCTGGCAAACAAAAAGAGGCCAAGCTTCAGAAGTATCATACACTTTTACAGTAACGGCTACCGACCAACATTGTACACCTCCAGTAATTTCAATCCGAAGCTTTAAAGTAAAAGTGAATCCAAGGGCTGAAGATCTAAGAATTTATACAGGTGTTGATAATACAGTTCTGTTGGGATATGCGGGAGCTTCTCTAGCCTCAGGGAAATTGAAATGTGGTCGTTTTGCATTCAATGCTAAAACCCCAGCCAGTTTTAAAGGTACTGCTTCTTTCCAATGGAGTTTAAGAGATTCTACGGGTACAAAAGAGTTTTACTTTACAACCAAAAAATCAGATACCATAACTTTTTATAAAGGTGGAAAGTTTGTGATTATTCATACTGTGAATAATAATTTTAACTGTCCTACGATTTATAGAGATACTGTTATCATTCCTGATCCTCCGAAAGTAATTATGGCAACTACCGATACCTTTGCATGTTTTGGTAGCACGATGAAAATTTTTCCAAGAATTGTGAATGGTAAACCTAGCTATAAATATTATTGGACAAGAATAACAGTTGATACAGCCTCTAAAACTTGGAAGAATGAACAACATATTTCTGGCGATACACTAGACTATTTAGTTGTTCCAAATATTAATAGAGATAGCACGATCCGAATTAAAGTAAAAGATGGCGATGGATGTATTTTCTATGATACAATGGCCATTTACAAAAAACCACTTCCTGTAATCGGATTGGGTCCAGATAAAGTCATTTGTACCTATGAAAAACAACTATTCGATGCTCAAAACAACGACACTGTTAAATACCTTTGGAATACAGGTGATACTACACAAAAGATATATCCCAATGTAAAAGGAGATTATATTGTAAGAGTTACAGAAAAAACATTCAAGTGTATTTATTATGATACCGTTAAATTAATTGTAAACGATACGGTAAC
>CAMBFD010000091.1 GCA_945865625.1 Chitinophaga pinensis | reverse complement strand
TCTCATTCTTTATTTTCGCCGACAAATGATGTTTGAAATTACATTAACTTTTTTATCGTCTAGCTAAATTCATTAACTCAAACCCCACGAATGAAACGATTTCTATACAAAATAGCCATTTACTTAAGCTTCTTTTGTTTCATTTCATGTTACACTTATTACAATTCAAAACACAATTTGCTTGGGGATAAACCAGCCATCCAATTTGTGAGGGACTTTAGCCAAAATGACCTAATCATAAAGTCAGAAATTGCCGAAGACCGCAGAACTGTTTACCAACTCATTAAACGCAATCGAAATAAACATTTCAAATATCTGGTCATTGGATCCTCTCGAGTGATGCAAATAGGGAAATTTACTGGCTTTAAAAACACGCTCAATTTAGGCGTTTCGGCAGCCAATTTAACTGACATACAATCAATTTATCAGCTAACTAAAGACTTTCATTTGTCTTGTGACACCATCATTTTCGACATCAATCCATGGACCGTATGTCCCTCAATAGAAAATAGATATGAGCAATTTATCCTGACCAAGAATATTCAAAAAGCCATATCAGATATCACACATTTTAACTTCACTTTTGAAGAAATCAAAGAATCATTCATCCCATCTAAAAAACCATACTTTAAAGCTTCAGAAACCGCAATTCTAAATCCCAATAATTTCATTCGCTTTTCAGATGGCAGTATCAAGCAAAAGACTCTCGGACCTAATTTAAAAGCCGGAAGAGTGGACTTTTTTTGTAAAGACTTTTATTTATTAAAGAATTTTCAAAAAATTAATGAATCTCAGTTTAAAGAATATCTAAACTTGGTAACCGATGCATCAAAAAATCAAAATTTAATTATTTTCATCCCCCCATTTCATCCGAAATTCCAAGTGAAAAACAAAAACGACATTCGAGTTCAAAATTTAACACTCCTGAATGATTTCATTCATCAAAGTAAACCCAAAACCGCTCGCATTGTGGGAAATTTCAATCCAGAAACACTCCGTCTAAACGATTCAAATTTTGTAGACGGTTTACATATAACCGAATTTACTGTTTCGCAATTGTTCCATAAACAATCATTTTACGGAAACAAAAAAGTGAATTGAAAATCATCTAAATTGTCAATAACCTTTTTTATATCTTTGCCCTGTGCTATTTAATTCATTTGAGTTTTTAATCTTTTTGCCAATCGTATTTTTACTGTATTGGTTTGTCTTTAACAAGTCTCTCAAAAATCAAAACATCTTGATTTTAGTGGCGAGTTATTTTTTTTATGGTTGGTGGAGCATTCCATTTTTATACCTGCTCATAGGCATCACAATTGTAGATTATTATTTGGCATTCGAAATTGAAAATCCTGTAATTAAAACGCCAAAATTTTGGCTCATCTTGAGTGTGATTCTCAATCTCGGAATTTTAGGAATCTTTAAATATTATAACTTCTTTATTGACCAATTTCAATTGGGGTTTAATCAATTAGGCATTCATGCATCGCTCCCACTTCTAAAAATTGGTTTGCCAATTGGAATTTCATTTTACATTTTCCATGGACTTTCATACTTAATTGACGTTTATCGAAAACAACAAACTACGGTAAAAAACCTTTTAGATTATGGTGTTTTTGTGAGTTTCTTCCCTCTTCTTGTGGCTGGCCCAATTGAAAGAGCGAACCATCTTTTGCCTCAAGTTCAAAAAAACAGAACGTTTAATTATGCCCAAGCTGTTGCTGGCTGTAGACTTATCTTATGGGGCTTATTTAAAAAAGTTGTGGTGGCCGACACCATTTCCAAAGTGGTTGATTCCATTTATTCGAATTATCAAACCCAAGATGCATACACCTTGATTCTATGTGCTGTTTTGTTCAGTTTTCAGATTTATGGCGATTTTAGTGGCTATTCAGACATTGCGCTAGGTACAGCAAAATTGTTTGGATTTGAATTGTTAAGCAATTTCAAATTCCCTTATTTCTCCAGGAATATTGCAGAATTTTGGCGCCGTTGGCACGTTTCACTCTCCTCATGGTTTAGAGATTATTTGTACATTCCTCTTGGGGGATCTAAACTAGGTAAATATATATCCATCCGAAACACCTTCATCATATTCTTAGTGAGTGGATTTTGGCACGGAGCTAACTGGACATTCATTGTATGGGGACTCATACATGCCCTAGGATTTCTCCCCTCACTTTTATTGAATAGCAATCGGAAATTCACAACCAATGTTGTGGCACAAAATACCATTTTGCCGAGTATTTTAGAGTTATTTCAAATGATTCAAACCTTTGTTTTTGTAACAATTGCATGGATATTTTTTAGAGCAAAAAATATTGAAACTGCCAACCAATACATTAAAAAAATCTTTACGAGTATCATTGAACAACCAGACCAATTTTTGGCAAAGCCAGGGTCGACAGACCCTTATGGTGTTTTAAATGCTCTCTGGTATGTTGTTCCAGTTATCTTGTTTGACTGGATTTTTAGAAAAAACGAACGTGAATTATTTGCAAATATTCCAACACAAACCCTTCGATGGATTCTTTATTTTATCATCGGTTTGTTTATTGCGTTTTATTTTGGAACTAAATCGAGCTTCATTTATTTCCAATTTTAAGCACAATGCGAAAATTTGTCGTTAAAACGATTGTTTTCATTTGTTCATTCATGTTCATCGTAACAATTTCATTTTCTGGAATTTACTTTCATTTCTCAAAACATCCATTTAGGGAATCATACCATACAGTATTTCTAGGTGATTCAAGAATTCAATATCTGTTCAAAAGCAATGCTAACTACGCTTATAACAGCGAAAGCTTTAAATTCAATTACTATAAACTACTGTCCCTCAATAAAATAAAAAAGACCGATACTGTATTTTTAGGATGTTCTCACCATTCATTCAGTCATTATTTTGAGGGATATTTAAACAATCAGCAAGAGGTTTTGCCTAGGTATTTTGTGATTGATCCTGAACCAAATAAAATGTTTCAACAATTCAATTTTACCAACCTTCATTTTTTAATTAAAAAGCAATATGAATTTACCTATAACGCAATTTTTAAAAATTATAATTTCGTTCCTGCAGGATATGCAATTCCATCTAGGAAAAAGGTAGATATGACCAAATTGAAAAACCGCATTCAGCAACAATTTTATGATCATCAACATGTGATGAAATTCAGTTCTCAACAGATTGCATATTTCGATACCATTGTTCAATATTGCAAAAAGCAACAAATTCAATTAATTCTCATAAATTCACCAGTTTATCCTGCATACAAATCATTAATTCCAAGTGAATACCAAAATTTGTATTCGGCCAAAACAAAGAAAATTCAAATGTTAGATTTATCGGATAGTTTGCGCAAACCTGATGATTTCATGCCCGATGGAGATCATATTTCTAGAACGGCTTTTGATAAAACCACGAAGATGATACATCGTTTTCGATATTTAAATTCTCAAGAATTCAATGTCCCTCAAAAAAAACATTTACTTCACAATCATTCAAATAAAAAATGAAACTAATTGACCAAACTGGTTATGAAATGAATCTCGAATTGTTAGATACAATTGCTAGAGATGAACTGCGAATTGTGTCGGTGGTACCTTCTCAAACAGAATTATTGTATGATTTAGGGTTGAAAAATCAAATTGTGGGACTCACAAAATTTTGCATTGAACCACAAGAATTAGAAGAATCAAATCAGAAGTGGTTTGAACTTAAAACTAAGATTGGGGGAACTAAAAATATTGATATTGAAAAGGTTAGAAATTTAAATCCTCACATTATTTTCGCAAATAAAGAAGAAAACGACAAGGACCAAATTGAAGTATTGCGAAGCGAATTCATGGTCTATACGAGTGATGTTTTTGATTTAGATTCGGCATTAGAAATGATTGAGGAACTTGGAAAGCTAACCAAAACGAATACAGAGGCAAAAGCAATCATCGCTAAGATCAAAATAAACTTTACAAAAATTCAAATTCCGGGCATCAAAAAAACAGCAGCATATTTTATATGGAAAAATCCATACATGACCGTTGGCGGAGATACATTTATCCATCAAATGATTGAAGCGGCAGGATTTATGAATGTTACATCTTCAAAAAATAGATATCCCGTGATTGAAATTGAAGAAATTAAGGAATTGAATCCAGAGGTGATTTTTTTATCTTCGGAACCTTATCCATTCAAGGAAAAACACATTGCTGAATTTCAGGAAATGCTACCAAAAGCGTTTATATTTATTGTTGACGGACAAAAATTCAGTTGGTATGGAAGTCATTTAATTCAATCGCCATTGTATTTCAATGAATTACAAAAAACAATGGCGAATTTTACAAATTAAACTACACGGTTCTGCAATAATTTTCAAAAACTGCAAAAATTTTCAGATTGATTCGCTGCAGATTATCCTTTTGGTGCTGAAAAAGAATAAATTTGTAGAATAATGCAAAAATCCCCTACTTTAGTAAGCCACGGAGCCGCCGGCAGAGTCACAGGTTCGAAACACCTCATTACAACTGTAACTGGAGAAAAAATCCTTTTAGACTGTGGGTTGTTCCAAGGTGAAGGTAAAGAAGGAAATGAACTAAATCGCAATTGGGGATTTATTCCATCAGAAATTGATTATGTGATTTTGTCGCATGCGCACATAGATCATACCGGGTTATTGCCCAAATTAGTTAAAGACGGTTTTTCAGGGACGATTTTCAGCAATTCTGCAACAAGAGATTTGTGTGAAATTATGCTTGCCGACAGTGCACACATCCAAGAATCAGATCTCAAGCGTGTGAATAAACGTCGTTTAGAAAAGGGACTAGAGCCTCTTGATGCTTTATATGACATGGATGATGCAATGCGAGCTTTAGGAATGTTTCAAGTGGTTCAGGACAAACATGAATTTAATGTAGGGCAAAGCACAAAAGCATCGTATTATGCCAATGCTCATATTATTGGCAGCTCTGCAATTCATTTAAAATTGGTTGATTTAGAAGGAAAAACAATTACCCTAACTTTTACTGGGGACATTGGCCGTCCAAACGATCAAATTTTGGCGGGTCCTTTCCCTTTCCCTCAATCAGATTATATCATTTCGGAAAGCACTTATGGCGACAGGATTCATGAGGAAATGGCTGATGCCAAAGAAGCTTTTTATAAATTAATTCATAGAATTTGCGTTGAAAAACATGGAAAAATTATCATTCCAGCCTTTTCAATAGATCGAACTCAAGAAATTATTTATATCTTAGATCAACTGGCATTCGAAAAACGATTGCCACATATTCCAGTATATGTAGATAGTCCGTTGAGCATCAAAGCAACTCAAATCATGTCGTTACACCGTGAAGAATTCAATCCGGAAATTTTAGAATACATCACCAAAGACGGTGATCCATTTTCTTTCCCAAGTTTGCATTATGTAAGCAAGGTAGAAGATTCAAAAGCAATTAATGACATTCATTCGGCGGCAATTATCATTTCTGCAAGTGGAATGGCAGAAGCAGGTCGTATTAAGCATCACATTGCAAACAACATTGAAAATCCATTAAACGCCATCTTAATCGTTGGGTATGCCACACCGTTTAGTTTGGCTGGACAACTCACAGCAGGGAATCAAGAAGTAAAGATTTTTGGAGAAAAATACCAAGTTTTTGCAGAGATACACAGAATGAATAATTTCAGTGCTCATGCCGATTGGAAAGAGATGGTTCAATATTTATCGTGCCAAGAAAAAGCAAAAGTAAAAACAATTTTTTTAGTTCACGGAGAAGAAGATACTCTTGGAACATTTAAATCGCATATTTTGGATGCTGGGTTTAAAAATGTTCAAATTGTTGAACACGGAATTGAATACAACTTAAATTAAAATTAAAAAAATGACATTTAAACCCTTCCACAGATTGGTTATTTACTTCTGTATTGTTGCAGGAATCTTACTCCGTTTTATATGGCTCGACGATATGGAATGGAAATGGGACGAACAATGGATGTGGTTACATTGCTCTGATTGGGCAAATCAAAAAATATGGCCAGATTTAGGTGTAATGAGTGGTGGTGGAATTGTAAATACAGGCGTGAGTACTTGGCCATTTATTGTTTTCAGACATTTGAATTTAAGTCCTGTAGGAATGGTTTGGGCAGTCGCTTTAATGAATGTCACGGGTATTGGCATTTTCTATTTGGCACTCAAACAATGGAATCCCAAATGGAAACATCTGATTCTACCGGCAATCGCAATTGCGTCAACCCATTTATTGCACATTGTTTTTAGCCGCAAAATTTGGGCTCAAGACTTATTGCCATTTTTCACGAGCATTGCTTTTTGGGGATTTGTAAACCGTAAATCTTGGATAGGAATTCTTTCATGGGCACTTGGATTGGGTTTAGCCATGCAAGTTCATATGTCGGGATTCTATTTGGCAGCCAGTATGATTCTAGCAGCCATCTGGTACGACGGAGGCGTTAAAGCTTCATTCACATGGGTTTGGAAACTTTCAATGTTCTTAGTTTGGGCGTTATTGCCAAGTTTAAATTGGGCGTTTCACGTAATTTCTCATGCAGGAAAATCATCTACAAGTATTCTTAATATTTTCAAATTCGAATTTTTCATCCGATTTATCTCCGATGTAGTGGGAATCAATGTTGTTTATTCATTGGGAAAAACAACTCCTGAATTCCTAAAAGCACCATACAGTTATTTGAATTTGATATTCTTATTGGTTCTTTGCGGAATCTTTCTTTTTGTGTTATTCAAGGTTTTCAAAGAAAAATCAGTCAGAAATACAATTACCGGAGATAGAGAAGCCAAATTTTTACTTTGGGCTTATATCTTTTTGCCGGCAATCTTTTTTACAATTTCAGGGATAAACGTTCGAGATCATTACCTCATTGTTTTGTTTCCAATGATTCAAATTTTATTTACCATTGTAGTGAATGAAATCAATCCGAAATTAATCTCTTGGATTTTAGTTTGTCAGTTTTGGATAAGTTCTAATTTTTTAATGTTTGTTCACAACAATCCAAACATTAAAGGTGATTATTGGGTTCCATTTTCTGAACAGGCAAAACTTGGAAATCCTATTCCTGAGAAAATAGACGAATAAACATTGAAATATTCACAGTTGCTTGCATTCAAATAAAACTGCATTCGATGTTTGTTCATTTTTGGAACTAAATTGATCTTTAAATTGATAAATCAAAATTGGAATGACTGCCAATAGTCCGTAAATCAGCCCAATTAATTTATAAAGATAATTTGATTGCGACAAAAGCGTAATTGCGTTACTCGTCC
>CAMBFD010000090.1 GCA_945865625.1 Chitinophaga pinensis | reverse complement strand
TTTCATGAGTCTAATAAAACGGAAGAAGTTACCATTTATGGTAAAGTTGCTGATGTTTGTGAAACAGAGGGATGTTGGTTTGCCTACGAATTATCAGATTCAACTCTAACCGTAGACTTCAATAATGAATTTACCGTTCCTAAAAATATCAGAAGAAAAGATATGTATGCAGTAGGTCATTTTTTCAAAGACACTGTAGAATCCTCTGAAAAAGATAGCATAACCCTAAGTAAATCAAAAATCACCGTAAAATTTAGAGCTCACGGGGTTAAATTTAAGTAAACTTTTGAAAAGTTTATAAAGGTTTATAAGGGTTTATGATTGTATTTCTCATTAAACTTTAAACACTAAACTTTAAACGTTAATCGCTAAACGCTAAACTAAAAAAGGCACCATGGGTGCCTTTTTTAGTTTAATTAAATTCACAATTATTTTATTTCGAAAGTATTCATAAACGCTGTTGTGAAGTTACCTGCACGAAAATCTGCGTTTTTCATCAATTGTTGATGCAAAGGAATGGTTGTATGAATGCCTTCAATCACAAATTCACTTAATGCACGCTCCATTTTGACAATGGCTTCTTCCCTAGTTTGGGCAGAAACAATCAATTTAGCAATCATTGAATCATAATAAGGTGGAATTGTATATCCCGCATATATATGTGAGTCTACGCGCACCCCATGCCCTCCTGGCTTATGTAAAACTTGAATTTTACCTGGGCTAGGACGGAAATTATTATAAATATCTTCTGCATTGATACGGCATTCGATAGCAGCTTTAGTTGGAAAATAATCTTTCCCTGAAATCGGAACTCCAGCAGCAATTAAGATTTGTTCTTTAACGAGATCATAATTAATAACCTCTTCTGTAACTGGATGTTCTACTTGAATACGGGTATTCATTTCCATGAAATAAAATTCTCTGTGTTTGTCAACCAAGAATTCTACAGTTCCAACTCCCTCATAATTGATAATTTGAGCAGCAGCTTTTGCGGCAGTACCCATTTTTTCTCTTAATTCAGGTGTCATAAATGGAGAAGGTGTTTCTTCCAATAATTTTTGGTGACGACGTTGAATTGAACAATCACGTTCAGATAAATGACACACTTTACCATATTGGTCACCCGCAATTTGGATTTCAATATGACGTGGATCTTCTATGTATTTTTCCATGTACAAACCATCGTTTCCGAAAGATGCACCGGCTTCTTGCTTTGCACTGTTCCAAGCAGGTTCTACTTCTTCGTCTTTCCAAACGATACGCATACCTTTACCACCACCACCGGCAGTAGCTTTCATAATTGCAGGATAGCCAATTTCATTGGCTATTGTGATTGCTTGTTCAACGCTTTCTAACAATCCATCAGAACCTGGGATACAGGGAACCCCTGCCTTTTTCATCGTGTCTTTGGCATTGCTTTTATCGCCCATTTGGTCAATTTGTTCTGGAGTAGCTCCAATAAATTTGATACCATGGTCGCGACAAATGGCGCTAAAACGACTATTTTCAGACAAGAAACCATATCCAGGGTGAATTGCATCGGCATTGGTAACTTCAGCGGCCGCCAATATTCTAGAAATATTTAAATAGCTATCTCTACTTTGTGGAGGACCAATACACACTGCTTCATCGGCAAAACGAACATGTAAACTTTCTTTGTCTGCTGTAGAATAAACAGCAACAGTTTTTATGCCCATTTCCTTGCAGGTACGAATGATTCGCAAAGCAATTTCACCGCGATTTGCGATAAGAATTTTCTTAAACATAACGTTTCGGATTATGCAGGTTCAACCAAAAACAATGGTTGATCGTATTCAACTGGGGAAGCATTGTCAACCAATACTTTTACAATTTTACCACTAATTTCGCTTTCAATTTCATTGAAAAGCTTCATCGCTTCGATGATACAAACTACTTTTCCTGGTGTTACTTCATCTCCAACATTTGCAAAAGAAGGTGTTTCAGGGTTCGAAGAACGGTAGAAAGTTCCAACCATTGGTGACTTAATTATCAATAAGTTATCTGCAGCAGGTGGAGCAACAACGGCAACAGGAGTTGCAGGCGCTGAAACTTGAACCACTGGAGCGGCAGCGGCTACTTGCTGCATGACTGGAGCGGCAACAGTTGTCGTTACAACCTGTGCTGGGTTTTTACGTATTAATAACTTAAAGTCTTTTTGACTAATTTCAACTTCATCAACCGCGTTGATAGAAACGAATTTTATTAATGCTTGAATCTCTCTTAAGTCCATATATATTTATATTGGGTAGACAAAGAAAATGAAAAAATGCCAAAAATCGGCCAAAAATGATCAAAAATGATCAAAAAAAGGGCATTTTTATTCAAAAATGCCCTTTTTTTAGTGAAATTCAATCAAAAATCGATTCTTATAATGGAATGTTTCCGTGTTTTTTACGCGGCAAATTTGAAACTTTATTTTCTAGCATTTCAAATGCATGAATCAATTTTAATCTTGTTTCTTCAGGAAAAATTACTTCATCTACAAATCCTCTTTCCGCTGCTCTATATGGATTTGCAAAAAGATCTGAATATTCTTGTTCTTTTTCCTTTAAAGCAGCAGATTTATCTGTAGCGCTGTCAATTTCTTTCTTAAATATAATTTCAGCAGCTCCTTTGGCTCCCATTACAGCAATTTCCGCAGAAGGCCATGCAAAATTCATATCAGCACCAATATGTTTTGAATTCATAACATCATAAGCTCCACCATATGCTTTGCGCGTAATGACAGTAATTCTTGGAACGGTAGCTTCGCTAAACGCATACAGTAATTTTGCACCATTTGTAATAATTGCATTCCATTCTTGGTCTGTGCCTGGTAAAAATCCTGGAACATCTTCAAATACCAATAAAGGAATGTTGAATGCATCGCAGAAACGAACAAATCTCGCAGCTTTTTGACTGCTCGCTACATCCAATACACCAGCCAAATATGCGGGTTGATTTGCTACAATGCCAATACTTCTTCCCGCCAATCTTGCAAAACCAACAACAATATTCTCTGCGAAATTTTTATGTACCTCGTAAAAAGAGGTTTCATCAACAACATTCTCAATCACATCTTTCATATTATATGGTTGATTTGGATTGTTTGGAATAATGTTTTTTAACGAATCTCGAACTTCGTTCGCTAAGTGATATTCAAGTTTTGCCGATTTTTCTTCGCAATTTTGAGGGATATAACTCAGCAATTTACGAATATTTTGTATACATAGTACTTCATTCGCAACTGTAAAATGAGCCACTCCACTTTTCGAACCATGAACTGAAGCACCACCTAAATCCTCCGAAGATACATCTTCATTGGTTACAGTTTTAACAACATTTGGACCCGTTACAAACATATAACTGGTATTTTCCACCATGTAAATAAAGTCGGTTAACGCGGGGGAATAAACTGCACCACCTGCACATGGACCCATGATTGCAGAAATTTGTGGAATTACACCACTGCTTCTTACATTTTTATAAAAAATATCGGCATAGCCTCCTAGAGAAACAACCCCTTCCTGAATTCTGGCGCCGCCAGAATCGTTTAGACCAATTAATGGTGCACCATTTTGAAGCGCCATATCCATTATTTTGCAAATTTTCTCAGCGTGTGTTTCAGACAATGAGCCACCAAAAACGGTGAAATCTTGGCTAAAAACGTAGGTTAAACGCCCATTAACTTTACCGTAACCAGTCACAACTCCATCACCTAGGAGTTTTTGTTTTTCCATTCCAAAATCGGAACTTCTATGGGTCACAAAAGCACCAATTTCACAAAAGGTATTTTCATCTAGCAATAACGCAATGCGCTCTCTTGCCGTTAACTTTCCTTTCTTATGTTGTGAATCGATTCTTGCTTGTCCACCACCTAATAGCGACTCAGCTCTTTTCTGATTTAATAATTCTCTTGACTCAGACATTGTTGCAAATTTAAGAAACTATTAAAAAAAATAGCTCCAAATTTGGAGCTATTTTAAAATCTTTTCTCATTTCAACCATTAATTGGTTGTTGGAGGAGCATCTTTCAATGAGTTTATATCAAATAATAATGTGAAACGCATTTGGTTTTGCAGGGGATGACGATTCGCCAAAGGAATTAAATACGCCGCATCTACCGTTAATGATTGAAATTTCAAACCAATACCAGTTGTAATGTATTGACGGCCACCTTTTGTTGCAGACTCATAAAACAAACCACCACGAACAGAAAATGCGTTATCATAAATATATTCAACACCAACATTGGTAATCCATTCTTTCATCTCCTCCGCAAACCCACCGGGGGCATCTGTAAACGATTGAAACATCCCTTGAATTGATCCAACGTTTGGATCAGTTCCAACATATTGACGCATATTTCCCAAAAAACTATCACCAGAGTTATCCCATTTTTGAAGATAGTAAGGACGCGTTGGAACCAATAATTTATTAAAATCTAGGTATACATTCACCTTATTGTAATTGTCGATTTCTGTGTTATATCCTACACCTAGTTTTAAGTTTGTAGGAATAAAGTCAAGTTTTTCTTTTGAGGAATATGTCATTTTAGAACCAATGTTCTGAATATTCAAACCTAAATTGAATTTTCTTTTCTTACCACTAATTCTCATTTCAGTTTTGTAAAGTAAACTAATATCACCTGCAATTGAAGTTGCCGCGTTGTAATCAATTCCATTACGAATACCACTACCAACAATATTTGAATAAATATAACGAAGGTTGACACCCATCGACAATTGCTTTGAAAAACCAAGAGCATATCCAGCGTCAAATGCAAATTCATTTGGATTAAAACTTCCCTGAGGAGCACCTTCAAAATCAGTGAATTGTATGTTTCCTAAAGAAAAATATCTGAATGAACCACTAATCACACCTCTTTTACCAACTTTTTGATATCCCGATAAATATGAAAATCCAACATCATCTACCAATTGGCGCAACCATGGAGCATAAGAAATTGAAAATCCTGAGGATTTCTCTGCATTTAATAAATTTGCATTATTCCAGCACCCACTGTTTGCATCCGGTGAAAACAATGCAACTCCAACATCTCCCATACCAGCAGAACGACTGTCTGGCGTGATGGTTAAAAATGGCACCATTGTAGTGACCGTATTTAACTGCCCCGCTAAATCCTTAGAAGAAATACTTTGAGTTTGAGTTTGAGCTTGACTATACAGACTTAAAGATGATAATAACGAAAATAAAATTTGTCTTCTCATATGTGTGAAGGCAAAAATAGGACTTGAAATCAGAGATTTATAATTTTTTTTCAAAGTATTGATCATTTTTTTATTTTTTTATTTGTAATTATCGCAATTTTATAAATTTACCACTCACTATTTTCGACATGCCATCGGCAGTAGATGCTTGTATTTTATAGAAATACATATTGTCATTAAAAACATTCCCATTTTTTCCTTTTCCATCCCAAACAACTGCATTAAATACCGATGTACTTGCGATTTCGGTGTGTTTACCCGATGCAATTTCACTTCCATTGGTACTGAATATATGCCAATTGATTTCTATATCTTCACCACTTAGGTTGTGATTGATCCATAAATTCACATCCTCACCAACTGCAGGATTGGGTTTTGCACCAAACTCATTGATTTCAAAGGATCTTCCAGGAACAACTTCAAACTCAATATATCCTCTTCCTGAGTTATTATAAATATCCCAAGCGTTACAACGAATTTTATGTTTTCCGGCATCCAAATTATCAAGTGGAAATATAATGGTTCCTTGCTTATAAGAATTTTCATCGTATTTGAAGTAAGAATTAACCACGAACGATTTTTCATTTTCGGTTTCTGGATCAATGACAATTTCTAAATCTCTACCTATACCAGTTCCAGTTGCGTTGATACCGCTATAATCAAAAACCCTTCCTACAAATTTGGTATTTTTAAATACTTTACCTCCATTTTTAAAGGTTGTATCATTCATAAAGGCATAAACCTCAGGTCCAATGGTATCAATTTCCTTGATATTTTCACTTCCCCCGATCGTAAAGATCCAAGAACCGCTTGCATCTGTAATGCCATTTTGAGCATAGAAGATTGCGCGTCCTTCACCTAAATTATAAGAAATGTCTTTTGGAACTGTAAAAATCAAATTGAAATCCCCGTTGGTTACAGAAACACTCCCTTTATATATAACACCCGTTTCTGATAAAAATTGCAATTCTCCACCCTCTTTATCATTGTTTAATGTGTATTTAAGAATTGGTTTGTCTAAAATTTCAACCTCTAGAGAACCATTAAAATCAGTCATTTTACCTTTTAATCTTTCGTTAATATGGCCTTTAAGCTTGACTACCGAAAATGCCTTTATTGTATCTTTAAATGTAACAGCTTCTTGGCCATTGATAGAATCTAACAAGACAAGATTTTTAGGAAAAGCCAATTTCATTGAAGGGTCGCCCAATAAAGCAAATTTTGTATCTTCAGTTTCGTATTGAGTTTTTGGTCTATTTTTGAGTTTGGTATACATTTGTCCCAAAGTTGGCAGTGGCTCATTGGGCTTTGGAAATCCATAATTTGTCCAAAATGCATTGTTTATATCTGAATTTCCCGAAACAAAAACCAAACGAGTGGTCGACATGAGTGCAATTGCACCACCATTAGGATTTAATAAAGTAAGTTCACCGCCACTTTGAAATTTAGGGTCGTCAAATCTTGAAAATTCACAGGTTGCAGTAAACATAATTGGCATATTGTATTTGTTATTCCAACTATTAATCATTGGGATATCTAAAAATGCCTCTTGAGCCCATCCTTTCTCTCCCCCATGTCCTTGATAATTCATTAACAATGTTCCCTCAGAAATTGAATTATTAATTGCATTACTCACTGCAGGGTATTTTTGATTGTTTCCATTTGTTACTTGAGTATATGCATCAGAATAAATCTTATTGACTCTCAAGTTGGAAAACGATTTTAAAATATTTCTGGCATACGACTCTGATTGATTTGTAAATATGGTTTCCCAATTTTTATCGTTGTCGTCAGTAACAAAAGTGATTTTATTTCTCCAAGAACCCAATGCTTTAGGGCTTTCGTACCTTTTAATCTTGTTTACTACACCCTGAGCTTCAGCAAGAGTTCGGCAAGGAATTCTGCCTATAGATACTGACATTTTGTTCGAATTTGTAGTTTCAGGATTCCCTTTACCGATTTCAAAGTAGCCCAAAACATCATCTAAACAAAACACTTGAGATTTGAAATATCCGTTAGACTGATAGATAGGAATGAAATTGCTATTGTTTGAAACTCTGTTTT